>NZ_JCACER010000048.1:0-54544 GCF_059502445.1 Kumtagia sp. | reverse complement strand
AAGCTTGGATCGGCATTCCCGGATTTTATGGGAACCCGCTAGGGCGCGGTAGCGGTTAGTTTGGTGCTCTTGCTACATAAGGCCGCGCTTTTCTCGCCCATGCTCGGCTTTGCTGCCGTACTGGTCGGAATGGGTATCTACTACGGCCAAGGTAGCCTAAGCCTGTGGCTGGTCATCGCTTCTGTTGGGCCGCGGCACTGGCTTGGCTTGGTTACTAGGCTACTGTGCCTAACTCCGCACATCCCGCCGCACCATCTTCGGCGGGCGTAATCCGACCACATCTTCCTCGCGCACCTGGACAGGCGTTCCGGTGCGCTCTCCTTTTATGCGCACCACCAGATAGCCTTCGTCGCCTTCGGCGCCTGTCACCTCGACGTTGACTGTTCCGGTCCATCCCGCTCCGACTTCCGGCATCAGATCCCCTTGGCGCGCATATAGTTGTTGAGCGGCTTGTTTCGGTCGGCGATGTCGCAGAACTCGGTCGGTGGCGTCACCCGAAATCCAAAGTCCCTGTCCCGACGTCCCGCCTCTCGACATCGAGGGCAGTAGAACGCATTCCGGATAGCCGCGTCGAGACATCCGTGGTCCATGCCGAGACGTCGCCCCAAAGCCACCAGGTTGACGCGGCCGTGATGATTGCAGCCGGTGGCGTAGCAGTGGACCGTCATTTCAAAGCCGGCCGCCAGCATCTTGCCGATCGTGTCGACGGCGAACGGATAGGTCAGTTCGGGCAGTCTGAAACTCATGGCTTACCCTACCACAGGCTGCGCCTCCGTGCACGGCACCACAATGTACTACATTTTCCGTTCACATTTTTGTCACATAACTGGTAGGACCAGATTTACCCTTGCGTTGTATACCACTTACGCTAGTGTCGCCGTGGGCTTCGTAACCCGGATCGCGAATAGACGTACCCATGCGTGAGAGGGACGCACGCACATACGGGCACGTTGAATGGATGCCGACGCTTGGCGGCGTCGCATCAAACCTGGCTTCGGCCGGGGGCGGTGCGCCATGTCCAGGCGAAAGCTAAAAGCCATCGGGAGGTCTTCGCGATCTCTTACGAACCCCCGGCTCGGCGCCAGTGCAGCGCTGAGTGCAAGCACACATGTCGTCCCACTTGCGCAGGCTTTTAGCGCGAAGATCACCCGCGATGGCCACGAGGCCAAGGAAGATAGTTAGAACGAAATGGAAGAGGTGGGTTGTACTGAGGCCGTAGTAACAGCGGCCACTGGTTGGGCGTTCAAAGAGGGTCAGTGTGTAACCCACAAGGACCAGCCGCTCCCGTCCCTTGTGATGATGCGTGTTCGCTCAAGGCGCGGCGCGGAAATCTACGGCGTAAGGTCGTTTGCGTTCACCGACGCGCAACGCGATCGGATTATCTTAGGGGAATGCCTGCGCAACGTCGTGCCCGGCACTGAACCGTGCGACGCATGCTTGCTGTTTAATACGGGTATGTGTCCTGGCACGGCGGAGGCCACCGCCACATAGGCGGCACAGCCTAGACAGCATTACGGCGATAGGGTATGGCTCCGCTATTAAACGGAGCCATATTCATGTCTATGCCTGTTACCGACATTGAGAAGCTGCGGCCCGAGCTGCTTGACCTAAGCGTTGCGGAACTCGAGCGGCGCGCAAATGAGATCCAGTTGGCCATCCGCGCTAAGGCGGAGAAGGAAGAAGCAGAGCGCCGCGCTGCAGTTGTGGCCGAGGCCGCTACGCACGTTGAGACCGTTGTTACCGGCTTGAAGTGGCTGCATGACAATGGATTCCTGTCCGGCAAGGTCACGGAGTCGTTTACGCGGGCTGACGGCCAGTTCAACCCGGCAACCTACCTGCGAGCGCCGCGGGCTGACGACGTGCGCCAGGCGCGGGTTGCGAGTGGTGATGCGCCGAAGCGCAGGCGCCGTGTACGGGACGCCAATGGCAACCTGGTGCCCAGCAAAGCGGCCAAGGCGGCGGGCGAGTTATAAAAAGAAAAGGGCGCCACGAGGCGCGTAGGTCACCTAGCATGGCCTCCAATTGGCTTATGGCCCACGCTATGTCCATCGCTGCAACGGCTGTCTTTCCCTCCTTGCTGGTAAGGAGCATTCCTCCACCAATGAGATTGACGCCATCGTCCACCATCTTGCTCCCGTTCTGATCTCTCGCTCCGGGGCTCCGAATGTATGCTGCCATTTTGCTCCCCCAACTGCGCACTGCGGATGGGAGCATTTCGCCATCAACGCGCAACCAGTCTTCAAGCAGTTTGGCGTCGTATTCGGCTTGCTTTATGCGCTCGGCAAGGATGGAGTGGGCGATTAGAGAAATGTCTTTGTTAATATCCTTCTTCCTCTAGGTCGTCCACACCCAGCGTCTCAAGGTCAAACAGCAAGGCCTTCGCCTGCCTCATGATGTCGTCTGGAATCATCTCAGTCACGTTTCAAATTCCTCTTGTTAGCGTCCGCAACCTCGGGCTACCCGCCCTCCACACCACCCGCCTCGCCACGTTATGCGTGTTCATGCCGGCCAGCAGACCAATGCAGCGCCGGCAGGTTGGCTTGGGCGCCGTTGCGGCGCCGCGCTTGCCGCAGATTGAACCGCGGCCCGGTACAGCTGATTGTGCGTGGATGACGGGGGTCACGCCGCCACGCCGTTAATCTCGGCACCGGTAAGCGTATACCCCACCAGGTCAACGAAACTGTCGCGGTGGTCGGGAGTTTCGCACAGACGAGCCTCCTTCATCAGGCGCATCAGGGGCGACACGTCAGCCGCTGTGATTTCCACATCGCGACCAGTGTTTTCAAAGTATGCCTGCCAAAAGCGGGCAATGCGTTCAAAATTGTCTTCAGGTTTGCCGTAGGCGGAGCGGCGAGCGCCGGTCACAATGCGCTTGGCCTCGTCGGCAATCGTCGCCTTGACATCGGGCGCCGGCTGGCCGAGTACGCGGTCACAGAAGGAATCAGGAACGGTTGCGGTCGGTGCGGTTGCCGTGGGCATGAACGTGTCCTCGTTCGGGTGGTCGACTGACTGGTTTCCCCAAGGTGTGTAGATGGTGGCGGTCATTGGATTGCGTCCACCTGTTTGTCGGCCCAAAGTTCCGCGACATCGGCAATCCGCTCGATCGCGATCATGAGCTGGTTCATCCGCTCTTCCATGTCGTCGTTGCGGTTTCTTGCATCCTTGGCACGCTGGCTCTTCGCGCAGCAGGCGCTCTGCACGCAGCCGTTTGCGCTCATCATATTTCTGCTTGGGTGTCATCAAACCTCCTCCCTCTTTCGCGGCGCACCTTCGCGCAGCGGCCCTTCCGGACCACCCACCTTGTAACCATTGGGATCAGCCGCGATCTGCCGCGCCCAAGCCAGGGGATCCTTCACGAGCGGCCTAAACCTCTTGGCTGCGTACGGCGCATCCGACAGGCCCCAAGCTTCGCCGAACTTGCTGTCAATGCCCTCAAGTTTGACGCCCAAGTACGAGCCGAACACATAATGCGAGGCCATGCCCACCCACCTGACGGTATATGTCTCGCCTTCCGTGATGTTGGCGTCCTTGACGGTTGCGCCGTTCTCAAGCGGCACCTTGTCGTCCACGCAGATGACCTGCGCGCCGGGATATAGGTCGTGGCGGGATTCTTGGTTCATGCTGACAAGTCCAACTTGCGGCCAAGCTTGTTTGCTACGATGCCCTTAAGGGAATCAATCGTATCGATAAGCCACTCCTCTATTTCGTCTTCAGTAATATCTCTTTCAGAGTTGGCTAATTCATATGATGCAAGCAACATCATGCAAAAATGCGCCAGACCGACCGTATCGCTATCAGTTATAATCTTCACGCCGCTACCCCCATCTTTTCAGCCCTCGCGCGCTCATCTTGCAGTTGGTTGAACGTGTGGAGGAAGTGCAGTTCTGCGACGTCTGGAGACCAGTACTTCAGTTGGATGCCGAGTGGGTTGGTGTAGTTTGGATCCACCTCGTGCATGTTCTGCTGCATCTCGTCGGCGATGATGCGGCTGTCCGCCTCGTGAACGGCAATGGGCAGTCCGCCATCAGCAAGGCCAAATGCTGGCGCAACTGCCAAATCCCAAATGCGCTCCTCGGTTTCCTTGATGATTGGCGCTTTGACCTTGGACGGGCGCGCCGTATCGCCGAAGCCAGATAGGGTTTCTGGCGCGTCGTGTAGAAGCCCGGCTAGAGCGACGATCGGATGAAAGCCACGCGCGGTCAGCCACTGCGCGATATGCACCGAATGCTCTGCGGTTGAATAGAAGCGACGGCACGCACCAGTGTACCGGCACGACATCGCTAGGCTGTGCGCAATGTGGTTGATGTCGACGTCTTCAGGTCGCGGGTCGAACGGCCAGAACCTGCCGGTCAGCGTCGATATGTAGTGGCCGACTCGCTCATTGCCGTTGCGCTCCGTTGCGGGTGCCGCAACCTGGCGCATGTTGTCGTTGGCGGCTGGCGGGCAGACGCACAAGTCGCTGCCGTAGTTGCACAGCAACTCCCCAAACGTCTCGGCCGCCTGCGTGTCGTCCGGACAGCCCTCCACGTACATGCGCGCAACGCGGTCCCACTGTTTGGTTTGCGCGGTCATGCCACCTACTGCAACTCCTTCTGCGGTGCCGATGAACCGGCAGTGCTTCGCGCCGAACTCAGCGCTGCTTTTCGGGTAGCCGTCACGGACAAGCGTGTCCTCAAGAGCTTCGTCCGCCATGGGACGATAAGGCTTGGGGAATCCGAAGCGCCAGCCGCTTGGCGGGTCGTATAGCAGCATCACAAAACCTCCTGAAAAATCCAGTTGCACATGCCAAGCACAATGAGGGCGCCAAACAGCCATAGCGCGATGGCTTCGATGTGGGTCATTGGCTAAGCGCATCCAGACGCGTCCGCGGCGCGCTCTAGCCTGGCGGCGCGGCGCTCTTTGTCCTCGGCTTTTTTAATGCAATCTGCAGCTTGATCTCGATAGCACTGCGCCAGTGCCCGGTTGTCTTTTGCCTCAATGCGCAGTTCCTTTGCGTCCCCGTCACTCACGCCGCAGCCCTCCATTCGCTGTTGTCGTTTGCGGACTGCAACTTGGCAGCGCCCGCGACCATCTCCGGCCGAAGCGTCAGTCGGATAACCTCGCCGCCGGTCTTCGAATAGGTGATTACCTTTGCCGAGCGCCCGCCCGGCCACCCGCCACCAGCATTGAACGCGTCCTTGGCGGCAAGCGTCTCGTGCTGCTCAACGTACATAAGGCGCGTCTTCTTGCCTTCGTCGCTGTGGCGGTGCCCGACATGCACGTACGCGGTAGAGCTGCGGCCGTACATCTCACGGAAGATTGCCGCCACAACGGCGTCAACGTCCTTCACGCCACGCTTGTGACCGTGATGATAGGCCAGCATCGTTCCGCCCCATTCGTAGGCGTAGTACAGCGACGGGCTGTTATCGACAGTGATGCGCGGTTCGTTTTCGTACATGGCCGCCAGCATCTCACGCAGCCATGCGCTCGAGGCCGGGTCGTGGTTGCCGGCCGCCATGACGATGTGGACGTGCTGATGCTTGCGCAAGAGCATGTCTATGACGCGGCGCGTGGTGCGGATGACCACCCGGATAATCTTCTGCAGGCGGCTGTCCGCATCGAGCACGTGCTTGTGAGCGGGCGTCACGGATTCCAGCGCGTCGTGATGCATGAAGTCGCCGAGCTGAGCGAAAACGGCGGTGTGGGCGGGCGGCGCCAACTCGATCGCCACGGAAAACCAGTCAAGCAGCAGTTGCTCGGCAATCCGCAGGTCGTAGGACGCCCCGGTCTCTTCATGCCAGGCAAGCATCCCGAAGTGGCTATCTGTAATCACGAACTGGTTGAGAAGGTCTTCCCGTACGTGCGCAGGCGCCGGAGAGGCGGGCAGACGAGGCAACTCCTCCTTCAAGGCGTCCGCGACCGCCCGCATTGCAGCAAGCTGCTGTTCCTTGGACGGCTCGCTGATACGCCATCCGCCGATGCGGCGTCCCTCGCCGTCCGTGTAGGCCGAATCTCGCTTGAGCGTGAAGCCCTCCGGGATTTCATGGACATCGCCGGCCGCCTTGACCTGCTTCACCCACTTGCCGTCGACCGTCTTGCTGGCGACGCTCTTGATGGCAAAACCCGGCATGACCGGATCCAATGAGAGCATTCCGCGCTCGGCAGCAACTGCCATGCGGCGGCGTACCGTGCTTTCGTTCACGCCAAGCTCTGCGGCGGCCGAAACGTTGTCTTTGTGGCGGGCGCGCACTTCAACGGTGCGGGCAATATCGTAGTCTGAAACGGGTGGGGTCAATGTGCGGATTCCGCGTTTATGATGCTGCCGGCTACAACATGCGCCAGCCCGGAAATTAACAGCGGGATGCCCAGCAGAGGCTGGTCCATAATGATTGCGCCTGACCCGGCACACAGACCATATCCGGCAACTAATAGTGCGATTTTCATCATAGCTTCCTACTACTCCGGCTTGCCTGGATCGACGACGGGCGTGGCGATAAGCTCGCACGCGAAAACGTCATGCGCCCTGCGGCATTCGTAGAGGGCTTCCGCGTTGCCAGGGTCGAAGAACCACACAATCACCCCTGCGATTATCACCGAAAGAACGAGCCCAGTACCAAAGCCGGATAGCCAGCAATCTCCTGCCGAGAGTTCAGGCTTTGTCGTATTACCAACGTGCCTATCCATAGGCCTCACCCTCCAAGCTGAAATTGCGGCCTATCGGCCTGCTTAGCCGAGTCCGCCGTTACGGGCGGCTCGCCCTCGTAAGCGACGCCACCTTCGCCATCCACCTTGGCGCCAACGCCGCCCTCGCCGTCCATTGCGCCCTGCAACGCGTTGGCCTGGCTCGTGGAGTACGGCAGGCGGTAACACTGAGGCTCCCCGTTGCCGTCATCCAGCATGGCGTAGATAGCACCAGCACTATATGCGTCCGGCACGTCAATGCGCGCGCCGAGCACTGTGTAGCTGCCAGCGGCTGGAAGCCACGGCGCGCAGTTGCCAAGCGGCAGGACTGCGGCCGGCAACGATGCGAACACAGCAAGCGCGAACACTGCTGCGGCTATTGCCCGATGCGAGAGGAGCGCTAGCGCAGCGAACAGGATGACGTAGGCGGCCCATGTGGAGGCGGCTAGGATCATGATAGTACCCACCGAAAGAGGCCACCCGCAAAGCCTCCCCAAAAACAGCCGACCAAGAAGACGGCAATATAAATCAGCGTCTGCCGGTCACTCATCGTCATTCCCATGAAGCCAGTAGCAAAGCGCAATCATGCCTGCGCTGATGCCGGTCGCAGACATGAACAGCAGCACCGTGAACAGGTCAGGATGCGCCCACATGAATTCGTGCAGGGCGGCGCTCATTTGTCGCGTTCCGCAAGCATGGCGTCGGCGATGGAATAGGCGCGAGACGCTATCCATTCCGCTTCAAACACATCGGGGTTGCTGTCGTAAGCCGCTACGGTTGGAAGTGCCTGCCCCGCGAACCAATCGCGCAGCGCCATGCCGTTCTGCCAATGCTCTGGGTTGCCTGTATAGACAGGGTGCGCCGGCCCACCGTCATTCTTCGCCATTGCCGCCTCCAGCGATATCAACCGCAATCATAAGCGCCACTGCCAGTGCAACCGCGATAGCGGCGAGGGCCATGCCTTCGGGCGTAAACCAGGTCACGACGTCACCCCATCCTTGGACCGGACCCGATAGGCCGTGATGTCTGTTTCCTCGCACTGGTGCGACCCAGTCGAGGAACTGCGCTTCGGCTTCCTTCAGCAGGCCGTCGCCATAGGCCACCTCGACCGTCGTGCCCGGCTCCACGGGGCACTTGCCGCCGTGCCATTCTTGCCAGCCTGCGGCGCGGTAGGCATCAAGGGCCGCAGCAAGTGCTATTTCCAGGCCGTGGCCAAACATCACGCGGCCTCCCGCTTGTCTGTTGCTGCTAGCAAGCAGCCAATGGCGCTAGATGCGAACCAAATAACCATGCCGGCAAGCCACTGCGGCCCGCGCCACGTCACCAGTCCAAACGGCCTCACCGAAATTATTGCCAATACCTGCGGCTGCCAGCGCATTAACTGCCGCAGGCACGAACAAGAACCACCGAACAGGGAACATCATCACACGTCCTCCTTCTCCTCGTCGAGCACGTCGGCGATTTCGTTGAAGATGCGGGCTGCCTCGCGAAGGGATTGCGCATCGGCCGTCGCATCGAAGCGGACGCGCTTCTTGCCCCAAGGCACTCCTCCGACACTGATTTCAACACCGTTGTAATTGCCATCAACAATCTCGCGGCGAGTTACGGTGCGGACGGGGGATGCGGGCGGCGTGACTGTCGCCGTGACAAGTTCGATTTCGTCCTCGTGGAAGAACCATCCGGAATCTGTATCGATCTCATAGCCGCTTATTCTGACGACTTGCACGACGTGTCCGATTGGCACCTTGTGCCACGAACCGCCATAGCGCTCGCCGTCCTTGACGACCCGCACCCTATCCCCAACCTTGAACTTGCTCATTTCGTAGCGCTCCTCAAAGGCTTGTAAACACGGTTCATCGAACCAGGCACAACATTGCCGGACGCATCCAACCGGAACCGCACAACGGTACGCTCTTGCGCTTGGCGAATGGTCATGGTCTCGCGCACAAGAAGCGCACTGCCGTTGCCATCCGCGCGTCTTATCTCGACTTCGACAGGCAATTCCTGTGCGACCGAATAGCCGTGGATGTTCACCACGTACTCGCCGGCGGGCAGGCCGCGGCTGAACGCATCTTCCCGATTGAATGGGCCGTCATCGCCGCTTAGGCCAAGGTCATCACGCAGCAAGTTGAACACCCTGCCGGCGCGGTTGCTATATCCGACCGCCTTCTGCTCGCCAGGTGCCAGTACCCATACATCCACGTCATAAGGGCCTTCCGGCCATGCGATGCTTACGGCGAGGTTGCCGGGTGGCGGCGCGTCATGCGCATTGGTCGGCGTGGGGTTGATCCACGGAATGATGATGATCAACACCAGAAGGCAGAACGCAAGCGCGTTCAAAAACAGGTCGCGGGCGGCGATGTTGATCATGTTGCGTCCTCGATGGACGTGACCCAATACTTCCATGCCCTCAGCGGCATTGCCGCGCGCATGGCCTGCTCAGCCGCGTGGTTCCAGTCACGGGCCGGTACAGTGAGAACTACGTCGCGCGTCGCCACGTCGAGTTCATTGGTGGTCAAGTAGGGGTGTCTTCCGTCAAGGTGAACAGATACCCTGAATGGGCGTGTCTGGCGTCGGAACCACATCACACCTCTCCCGTGTCCTTAACCAGCCCGTCAGTAGCCGTACCGATAAGCAGCGCATTGACTTCAATCCACGCGCCGGTAACGATACCCACCGCGGTTGTCACAAGCGCCACGCCATAACCTTCGAAGGCCATGGCAATCGCTGCGGCAAGATTGTCCGCGCCGCCAAGGCTCCCCTTGAGGGATAATGCCATCTGGATAAGGCCGACCACAGTCCCGAACATACCCAGCATCGCCAGCCACTTCGCGATTTCGCTCAAGTGGTTGTTCTGCGCCGGCGCCTTAGCGGCAATCCTGCGGCGCATCCGCAGTGGCATTGCGGGGATCGCGCCAACCTTCATGGCCCGCCAAAACGACGCCGCGATACCAAGGCCGAACAGCGCCAGGATAGCATAAGAAATGCCGGACGTGTCCGCCGCAAGGGCGGCCTGCGGATACCCCAGCAGCCAAGCCCACACAACGAACGCGGCGGCCGTGATATTGAAGATGATAAGGCGCGGGAGGAGGGTCATTGTTAGGCCGCCCTCCCCAACATCTGGCAGGCGACCTTTCCCGGTACGGCAAATCCAAGTCCGCCGGCGGGCGCGTTATAGCCAAGAGTGCCGACCGTAATGCCGACAACGTAGCCTTCGCGATTGTAGACCCCGCCGCCGCTCATGCCGCCGATGGTGGTCATGTCGGTAAGAAACACGGCCTCCCAATCTGGCGCCATCTTGCGAGACTTACCCGACACATAGCCGTGCATGGTGACGAATTCGATGCCGGCCGGATTGCCCGCAGCCTTGACTTCATCACCCTCGTGCGGCTCTACGCACGCAAGCCGCGCTTCCTTGAAGCGTCGGCTGTTGGTGGGACGAATGGCGGCCAAGTCATAAGCCGCGTTCGTCCACAGCACGGTCGCCGTCTGAATGTCTCCAGCATCGGACTTGACGCGCACTTCCTTCGCACCGTCGACGACATGCGCTGCCGTAAGGATGATGCCATTGCCGATGTAGACGCCGGAGCCGACTGACTGCTTAGTCTGACCGCCCACCTTAACGTCGCGCTCAATCCGCACGTCCGCCCCCGCCCGGCTACTCCCGGTCTCGATCGGATCAACCCCGGAGCACGCGCTAAGCGCAGTCCCAAGCATAAGGGTGGCGGCAAGCAATGCGCGCATGTTGGTCTCCCAATGGGGTTTGAGTGAGTCTTTCTCCTTGGTGTTACGTTAGGCGTTTTCGCCTAGGTTGTCAATTCGATTTAGGCGGTTTCGCCTTAAAACAAAAAAAGACCCCGCTGCCGGTCAGGGCAACGGGGTCGGGTGGAAAGAGATAGGTGATTGAAAAGTCAGGTGCGCCGCGGCGGCGCCTCGTAAAGTCGGTCCAGTCGTTCGTTTACACCATCAAGGCGGGAGTCGAGCCGGGAACCGACGCCTTCGATCGCCTTCATGAGTTGGGCTGTCTGCTCCTGCATGCCGGTCTTGGTCGTGTAGGTCTCGGCCACGTGCGTCTTGTAGGCGGCAAGGTCGGTTTGGGCCTTTTCACCCTTGCCGCCTGCCTCCTTGATCAATCCCCACATGCGCCAGAAGGCGCCGGAAATCGCCCCGAAGACCAAAAGCCCGAAGGCGACGGCGCCCATGATTTCGGCGCCGCTCACTTTTGTCCCCAAATGTTCTTGGCGGTGTGTCCGCCCAAATACAGAGCCAGATAGGCGCCGGTCAGATTGAAAAGATCGCCCGTGCTCGCGACAGGAATGGCCGTGCCAAAAGCCGCATTGGTGATATGGACGACCACCAACTGCCACACCCACAGGAATCCGAGAAGCCACATCCACACCGGACGCCAGGCCCACGTCCAGAGCGGGCCTTTGTCCATTTCGGCCATCTGCAGTTCGTTGGCTGCCCGCTGCTGCTCGACATGCGCCAGTACCAGTTCAGCAACTTCCGGCTCGGCCGCAACAATCGCGGCCTGCACCACCTCGCGCGGCTGGTCGGGGATCTTGCTAGCCGGAACGCCGAGCTTGCCGGCGATCACGTCGACGACACTTCCGGCGAGTTTGCCGCCAGCGTCACCCAATTTGTCGCCCAACACCTTCTTGACGAAAGGCGCCGCGACTTCGCCGGCCAGGTCCAACAGGATGCTGGTCAGGATCATTTGGCTGTCCTTTCGATGAACCTGCGGAGCCACGCCACCAGCAAGTCGACGAGATACTGCAGGGCAGGCGTTTTGGTGGGGGTGGGCTGTGCAGGAGCGGCGGGCGGGACCGGCACTGTTGCCGAACCGTAATCGGCCTCTTTGAGCGAAGCCAGAAACTTTCCGGCATAGTCGGCGATCAGAGATGCCCTATCCGTACCGTTGACGACGCGGCGCGCACCCTTGAAATCCATCAGCGGGTCGACGTAGTCGCCGAGCTTTTTGCCAGTGAACGTGCCCAGCAGCATGCCGTCAATAAGGATCGGCACGGCATATTTCAGCGTGGCGGCCAATTCCGGCTTGGCGACGATGTCCACACCCAGCCGCTTCGACCAATCGGTATAATTGCGCCTGCCAGTAATCTGCACCAGGCCCCTGCCCTTGAACCGCTTACCGTCACCGGCTTGCGTATTGCCCAAATCCTTGCGCCCCTCGTAGGCGGCGCCAGACGCATATTCGGTCAGGGTGCGAAAACGATCGCTCTCATGGAACGCGGTCGCCAGAATGTAGGCGGCGCGCTTGATGGAGACCGAGCGCGCCTGCAGACCGTCAATGACCGCCTCAATCCGCTGGACTTGATCCCCGGTCAACGATGTGACCAGTTTGCCGCTACGGATGGCGGCGAAGAATTTGGCCCTATCCATGCGCGGCCTCGCTCGCGGCGCGGTGACGCGCCACGTCAAACGTGATTTTCATTTGAGATTTGCCTACGTTAGCGCGCCAGATTGCCCGCGCATTGATCTTCGGAGTTGTACTTTCGAGGCAGGTTGCCTATTGTCGCCGCTTCTTTCCAAGGGAGAGGTCTGGAATGAACGTCGTCAACAAAATCATGCCGCAGAACGCCGCCAAGCCCGGCGACCGCGACCTACTCAAGGCCCGCGACGATACTTTCAAGATTGAGCTCGCCGCCGTTAAGGAGCTTCGCAAACACATCGACGGTTATTTGCCGCCGAACTATCGTTCCCGAAAGATGATCGATCATCTTGAGGGCTTTGCGAAAAGCGGGGGCTACAATACCGACCCGCAATACTACAATTTCCGCTATGCCTGCGAGGAAACCCGCCTCCAGAGCAATCGCGTCTTTTCGTGGGTGCTGGCAGACCACTCCCCGGCGCAGACCGTCGATATGGCGGGCAGCCTGTTCAGCGGCATCCTGAAAGCCAAGGCCGGCGCATCGGTTCACCTCAACGGAGAGGATGACGCGGCGGTTTCCAAAAACCTATGGGAGAATGCCATCGACGGCGCCCATCGGCACATCGAGGCTTACGGCTATTGGAAATGCCCCGTGCTCGCGCCTGCCCCTTTGGTTGCCAGCCTCAAATCCAAGGTCGATAAGCAGCTTGCGCAGAACCAGGAGGCGGTTGACGCCACGATCGCCGGCAAGGAAGGCGCCGCGCTCGCCCATTGGGTCAACACCAATCAAGCCTGCACCTTTGAGGAGATGTACCAGCTCGCCGCCGATCCGTTCATCTACTCCGTTGCGCAGAAGTACCTTGGGCTCCCGCCGATCTTCAACACGCCCGTCGCGGTGCTGTCCGGTCCGGTGAAGACCAAGCACGAGAAGCAAATGAACGGCACCGGCCAGCGCTACCACTACGACATGCACCGGCTGAAGTTCGTCAAGATGTTCATCTACCTGACCGATGTGGATCAAGGCTCCGGCCCGCATACCATGGTGAAGGGCACCCACAAGCGCCGGCCCGACCCGCTGTGGATCGACGATCGCTACTCCGACGCCCAGATGCGCGAGTTCGGCGTCATGGACAACGAGGTCAACATCACAGGCCCGGCCGGCACGGTGTTCTTTGTGGATACGTCCGCCTATCACAAGGGCGCGCATCCCGAAAACCGCTATCGGATCATGGCGCAGGTACAGTTCACCAACTCGCTGTTCGGCAAGCCCATAAAGCAGATCGAGCACAAGGTTGAGTTGGCGCAGACCCGTACGAGCGGCACGCTTGAGAAAACGACCGCCCTTGTCCGCAAGTATGCGGCAATGCGCGGAGCCAGGTTCATGCAGAACTATATCTGAGCGATGCCGGTCTACCTGATCTCCTACGAGCTGAAGCAGGACCGCAAAGCCTATGCCGCCTTCTACGACAAATTAAAAGGCATGGCTTGCCGGTCACCGATGACAGGGGCTCAGTATGTCGAGACCGACAGAACAGCCCCGCAACTGTTCATGGACCTGTCCAGCCTCATAGAGGGCGATGACCGGCTCCTGATCGTCGAGATCACCAAGGGTGCCGACTGGTTTTCCTACGGCACCCCGAATGACCATTGGCTGCGGGAGCGTGTCCCGCAGCGGTAGGCGGCACTATGCGCGCCACCTACCTATTGCCATCAGGCTGGCCCCGCCACCCACCGCGACAGGCGGAGCCACAGTCAAATCCCACATTTGGATCGTGGCGCTTGCCGCACTCCCGTTCGTCGCACCAATGGCACGTGCCGCAGATGTGGATGTGGGCTGACCCGTAACAAACGTCGTGGACGCTGCATGAAAGGTTGCCGGGAACGTCCACGTTGTGCCGCCCGACAGCAAGGCAGCACCGCGTAACCAGCACTGCAGTGTACCGTCAGGATGCTTTACCCACTCGCCATTGGCGTTCGATCCGCGGCGGCCAGGGTGCGAGAGAGGAACGCGACTGAAGTCAAAGTTTCCGACCCACTCAACTTGCCCAGCCGAATCCAGCGCCGAAACAATAAAGTTCGCGACATCCTCAATCAGGCATGCCTCGATCAGCGCTGTAGACGAATTTGCCAACTGGACGTGAGAGGCAACGCTAGCGTTATCTCTGGCCCGCACACCCTTCAGGATCAGGTGGGAAGTATCCTCCATTCGAATTGTACGAATATTGGACAATGTGCCGCCAGCTCGGCCAACGAATGGCAGTTCACCGCCGACAACCTCCACGATGCTATCGCCACTCGCCAAGATGGCGAAGCGGCCGGTGTAGCGGATTCCGCTTAGATCAATGCCGTATACATCGGCATTGAGCACCCTAATGCCGTTAAAGGAGGACGCGAATGCGGCTCGCAGTTTGGATACCCGCGCACGTCGGTCCAGTGTGATCGCCGCACCACTCGCAACGGTGGACATAGCCGGCGACACTCTGAGTTGCGTGGCGCCCAAGCAGTGCATGTCCGCTGCGATGACGCGTTCGGTCCCGATAAGAACAGGATCGCCACGATGAACGTTGGTGGCCAGCGGAGTAGCCAGGGAAATTGTTCCAGACCCCAACGTGAAATCGGCACTCGAGTTGCCAAGCGACACCGTTCCGCCAGTCACTTCAACAGCGCGGGAGTTGGTGCTGCCCCAACCATAAGCATAAGCAGACGCATTACCACTGTTCTGCTCGTTACGCCTGTCGCTGCTGATAAGGTCCCACTCGACGTCAGACGAGAAATTATTCACCACGGCGCCATCACCGCCAACTGTGCCGGTGAATTTGCCGCGGCAATACTCGATTTCCAGTGCCTTGTGGGCGCCAACCGAAATCAGGCCGGGGAACCTAACCTGCCCAAAGACGCGGTCGAGGAACACTGTCTGCGGAAGTGTAGGGTCTTGGCTGGCATGGTAATAGCACTGCGCGTTCTCAATGGTCACATCCATTGGCAATTGGCGTTGCCTGAACTTACGTGTACCAGGCTCAAAGTCGCCATTCGCCTTGGACGTACCCATTCCCTTGACGTAAAACATCTCTTCGCCAGAGGTGACGGCAAGCACGTCGCGCGCTACTGGACCGATGATGTGAATTGCCTTGCCCACATACTCCTTTTGACTTGCAACGGTGTATTGGTTTATCACATCGCCACAAGAAACAGACCCAAGCGCTCCGCCAAACGTTGTGCCGTTGAGACCGAACGTTTTGACACCACGGACTTGCACATGACCACCCGACGCGATGTCAAATGGGATGTCCATCTTGTGGCCATCCGCATTGTCAATCGGTGTGATGAAGTCGATTTGGTTCTTAATGAAGTGGTAGGACTCGACAATGGTGGCCATCGTCTTGTCACCCGTCGATGCGTCACCAAAGCGCACGTTCGCCGTCGCCCCCGTGCCGCCACCTGGCGTATGGTCGAAGACGGGCGCCTCGGTAAGGCCCTCACCCCAATCCTCCACGTCATAACTTACGACTGCGCCGCCACTGACGATCGCCTTGACAACAGGCGTCACAGTGACTCCACCACCGCCGCCAGTCACGGTCACATAGAAGTCTGAGGCATAGCCGGTACCACCAGTAGCCACAGTGGCGCCAGCGAACTTGATCGACGTGGCATCGTAGTACGCCTGCCAGTGACACAGGATCAGGTGCGAAGATGAAACGTTCGTCCGACCAAAGACACCTATTTCGAAGTGCGAGTACTCGATTCCACCCATAGCCGTAACAAGGATGGATCCAATCGAGCGCTGCGTGATAACTCCACTGGCGTTCCGTTGCAGTGCGGCGCGATTAAATTTCGCGCGCACATGAAGGCCGGAAACGACCTGCTGTTGCTCCGGTGTGTAAAAGTTGTTGATGCGGTACGCCGAGCCCAAATCGCCTTGGCCGGTTTCCTTAAGCGTCGTCGAGGAAAACTGACCAACGATCAGAAAACCATGATCACCGGGCACCCCTAGCCCCGCGCTGGCCGTCTTGCATGACAGGCCGGATTGCGCGACATCCAATCCCGCAACCGAAACTTTGGCAAAGTTCGCCCAAAGGGTGACACCAAAGTCAGTTTCCGCCAGCCAGCGGGCCGTTTGCGCTAGTTCGGTGAACCAATAGTAGCCACCGTCCTTAAACCACAGCGGTCTATCAACAGATGCGGCGTAGGCATCGGCCAGCACGATAAGGGAACGCCAATCGGTTCCGCCAGTTCTGACCCATCCGTACTCACTAATAAGCGTGCCGGTCGCATCGCGAATCTGCTGCTCTTCGTACGTCATGTCGGCAATAACACCGAAATGCTGAACGAAGATATTGCCTAGCGGCAAAAGCCCCGGAAGGTCAGGAATAGCCGTCGCGCCAGCAGACCCGATGTAGGACAAATCCCCGGCGCGATAGACGCGACCGTGCGTCGGGACAAACCCACCAGACACACGCGAAACTAGTGCCGCGCGGTTGATGGCATCAAAAATCGGCTCTGCGATATCCTCTGGATCGTAAACCGACGTCAGCATGTCGCCGGTACCAGGCCCAGAAGGACCAGCGGGGCCGCGGACGTCGGTAGCTTCCGCGATAGTGTCGACGTAGCCACCGGGTCCTATGTACTTGCCGATATTGCCAGGTTTGGCACCCTCTCCGCCTGCCCAATCGACAAGACGTCGTACGCGCCTTGAAGGGCTAACAGAGGAGTCAATTTCGACTGCCTCTACAGGCGACCATCCGTGAAGATGCGTCAGCAATCGGAACGTGGCACCAGACTTGTATCCAGCCACGATCATCCCAGCGGAGAGACCCCCGGCTGCAATATCTTGTCCCGTCGTGGTCTTGATCGCAAGTGCGGTGTCGCCGTTGAAGCTAACCGTCACGGGCGAGCCGGTATTCGCCTCAAATATGTTAAGCGCAATCAGGGCATAACCGTCAGCGGCAGGCACTGGAATGCTTGTCGTCGCCTGAATGGCGTTTGGCGTGCCAGCGCCGTTATCAGACGCCTTGATATAGCTGTAGGGGAGGTCTGCTATACGCGCCCAGGATCCAGTTCCGGACGCACCAATCTTTCTATAAACACCATTGTCGCCGGGGGTCGAATCCAGAACGACCCATGCCATGGTATTTGCCGCATGGTCTAGATTGATGTCAGCTGTTTCCTTGGACGGAAACACCACAGCGCCGGCAAAAGCGCCGGCAGCCACGCCTTCAATCCACGTGCCCCACTCGCGGATATCGCGCTTACGCGGCTCATTCGCTCCTGTCGACGGAACGCCATCCGTAACAAAGTCACGCCAAATAGTCTCGGCAAGCTGCACCATCTCTGGTTCGCTCCAAAAATGCTAGAATTCAGGGATGGCGGCAGAGCCGCGGCTACGTCACTGTGACCGCGCCGGTAGCCACTTTGGCCGCTTCGATGCCGGACCCATTGCGGGCCGCTAGCCAGTAGTAGTAGGTGCCTGCGGAAAGCGCGCTATCGGTGTAAGCGTCAGAGTTCGAAGCTGGTCCGTATTCGGTGTGCACCAAGACAGCAGTGCCGACATTGTTCACCGTGTTACGATAGATGTTGACGGCAACAAAGTTGGCACTGTTTGGCGCTCGCCAGGAAAGGTCCACTTCGCCTACGCCGCCCGTCCCCAGAACGTCACTTACGGGTCCTGGTGCGGTAGTATCAGCAACAACGCTTACCGTTTCGCTCGGCGTCCAGTCACCAACGCGGCCGGTCACGGTTATGTGCCGAACCTGCGCCTCATAATCTTCGCCGTCCTCAAGGGCGCCAGTCTGCGCACTTGTGGAATCATCGTCTACGGCAACGACCTGCCAAGACGCTGCGCCTACTTTTCGATAGCGCCCCTCAATTATCAACGACGGGGATGGCGGCTCATCAAATGATATAACGCCGAAAGGAACGAGTTGGCTTCCGATTTGGATTCGATCAACAACGAACGCAAAGTTCTGCGGCAGTGGGATAGTCCGGTCAACAACAACGTCTTCCGAAATAGGCTCCGTGCCCTCTTCGGTCGCGGCATCCCATTCGTAAGCCTCCGCAGGCATAGTGTAGCCCGTCAGTGTCACGCCCAGCAGAATGCCGCCCTCGCCGATGTTGAAGCGGAAGTCGATGATCTCAAAGACATCGTCGATGCCGAACAGCGGATATTCGATGCGCACAAACCGCTTGCCGAAGGCCGCCAGCGCCTTGAGATTACACTGGAACGTTCCGACCCACTTGGGCGTGGCGCGATACGCCTCGAGCTTCATGAGGCGCCGGGCTTGCCCATGCGACGGCGACATGTTGAATGACTTGTCGGCCGCAATCTCCCCGCGCGCCGAAATGTCGTCTTCATCCACCCACGGGTCAGCATCCGTCGCCTGGTAGTCGTGCGTGGGCGATAGGTACGTGGCTCGGATGGTATTCGCGGTGCTTTGGATATCGCGTCCGCGCGAAAGCTCGGAAAAGCCGACAATCGAGTCAGCGTCGATCGTGACAGACGGTTCTTCCCATGTTCCGATATCGAGCGTTATGCCGCCATCGGGCGTCGGAACAACGCGACCGTCACAGCACGCCAGCATGCGGCCAAGAACATCGGCGGGGCGCTCATCAAAGGCGTAACTGCCCCACAGGCGGTAAGCATCCTCTGTGCCGCCTGCCTTCTTTTCCACGGCCACTGCAGCACGCTCATAAGCCGCCAGCCAACCGGCCGCAGCCTGCGTGGTCGTAAACAGCGATGCGGGCAGACGCATGCCGTCCGCATGTGTCATGTAATCGCGGATGACCGCGGCGCCGTTGTCGCTCCAGACCGTGGTTCCGGTTGACGGATTGAACACGCGCGAGCCGCGCGCCACGACACGGTATTGCGTATTCGCCAAGTTAGGAAAAAAGTCGTTGATATCCTCGGGGTCAGCGCCTAACTGCGTGATGAACAGAGAGGATACGCCATTGCCCTTGTGCGTGGAGTCCCACTCCGGGAACGCAGCAGTCAGGTCGCTGTAGTGCGTTTGGCTGGCCGCCCCAAGTCGATGCTGCAAGCGAACGCGTGAGTCGCCATCATTCTCGTAAGGATCGCTTGTGACCCAGCCGCTGCCGTCGATTGTGGCTATATTGTCGTCAATCCAGAACTCTTCGATTGCATCCAGAAGTCCCGTGCCGAGCGCGATGACCTTATACAGGGTGCTGCTCTTGGTTTCGGCAAACACCCACGGTCCGCTAGTCTTGACGCGACCATAGTGCCGCTGCCGAGGTGCGGTAGGGTTCTTGACCGACGTCTGCACGTCTTCCGGCTTCGGTTGCTTCGGCTGGAACAGGCCGGCCGACAACAGCGATATGCCTACCGAAACAGCAGCGCCAATAAGGCCAGTACCGAACGTTCCCAGCACCGCCGTAAGACCGGCACCAAGCGCACCGGCTTGCGCCGAGATCACCAGGAAGGTGATGGCTTCAATAACACCGGGCATTTCGTGACCTTATTCTAGGCGCGTGCCGTAACGGCCCCGCAGGGGACGGACCAAGCCTTCCAAACCGCATCCAGCGGTGCGCCAATCAGCCCGCCCGCGTTACGCGAGAACCACACGGCGCCAGCATGTATGCCAATGCACAAATCCTGCTTATGCAGCACAAGGCCAACATCGCCTGGCTGCGGCTCCTCCGTCCGGCGCAATCCGCAGGCGCGCATAACGCGATTAACCGTGACCGCTATGCGCAAGCCATCCCAATCCGCGTTGGTGCCCTCAAGCACAAAGCCATACCGATCAAACGGCGCGTAACCCAACACGGCGGTCATCCACCGATTGGCCGTTGCTCCACAGTTCGTGTCGTGCCAGTCAAACGGCTTCTTGGATTCTGCCGCGATGAATTCCGCCAGCGCTGTCACAACTAAAAATCCGGATACCTGATGACCTTGGACAGCAGCGACGCAACGAAACCGAAGAACTTGTCGCCCGGCGAGCGCGCTTGCTGGTCCCTGTCCGTATTTCGCCCATGCGGTGGGCGTGAACGGCCATAGAATACATTCTCTGCTGTAATCGTGACGGTCTGCGTAGCGCCCTCCGCGCCTTCCATCGGTGTTCGCGAGATGACGGGGGGCTGCGTGAAACCGCGAAACAGTGGTATCGGCGATCCCACGGGCTGCCACTCGTTGTTGAACAACTGCAGGCCTATTGTGACAATCCGCTGATCAACTTCCTCTGTGTCGGCAAGCGCCTTGGCCAGAAAGTCCAGCGGCATGTCCGGCAAGCCATCCAACGTCATAGTGACGACTTCGGAAAGCGTTCCTGCTGCGAGCCCGAGGCCATCGATGCGACCGTAGCCGCGCATGGGCTTGTACGTATTGCCGCCAACTATAAGGTCAGTATTGCCGTTCCATGCCCACTCCGTGGAACTCGCAAATTCGAATTTGCATACAAGGTCGCAGCGAACGGTCGTGGCCGACAACAGCGACAACTGGTCGGCAGTAAAAAATTCGGCCATTATACCGCCTTAAGGGGCGCTAGCGCCGTTATAAATCCTCGATGAAGTTCACTGTCGGATTAGCGAACTTGCGCCCGCGCAACTCGAGGTCCATTTCCCCGTCCGTCGCCAATCTGCAACGCAGCACAGGGTTATCAAACTCCAGTTGTTCGCCCGCTGTCACAGCCTCCCGCAGCGGTGGCCGAAACGTTAGCGCGCCCGTATCGGCATCGAATGTCCTGACGCGATACAGTCGCCCGTCGCCGATGCTAAAGTGCTGGCCGGCCTGTATCTCGCCCGCGTAGTTGACTGCCACAGTCATACTGACGGCACGCAGTGGGGCATCCGCCGCCGCGACCACGTCAATGACCTGGCCAACATAGCCCGTGCCGTCGCTGTGTGGTGCGTCGTCGCTATGCGGGATTGGCTCGTAAAGGCCTTCCTTCACAGCGCCGTCCGGCACGGGCTGGAACATTCGGCACAACGGCACAATTATGGGATTAAGGCGTCCCTCCAAGAGGTTCGCGATGGCGCGGAACGCTAGGACATGTTGTTTGTTCTTAATCAGAACGCCACCTAGTGTCGCCTTCCAAATCCCCGCATCAGATGAAACGACCTGTCCGAAGCCTGAAACGGATGCCGGACCGGCAAGTGAACGTGGGGCAATATCGAACGAAACCGAGGTCGGCCGAAGGACCGCCATGGGCCACATAATGGTCATTGCTGGTCCTTCGGCTTACAATTGCCGGGTCTGTGCCCGCGCCATCTTGCCGCCCATAGTGCGGTCAAGTTGCTTGTCATACTGCGCGATGCCTGCGCGTGTCGTTTGTGCCGCCGTGCGTTGGCTTACCGACTCCACGAACGGCATAAGATTGCCATTGCCATCTGCGGAAACGCCCACGGTCACATGCACGGCCTGCTGTCCGCCACCGGCCACAGGAACGCGCGGCGTCGGCACATAGGCCGGGACCGGGGAGACGCCCACGGCACCGCCGTCCATATAGCCGCGCTTGCGCAGCCGCTCGACAGCAGCAACACCGCCAGATCGTCGAACATCGTCCTGGCTAAAGACGACTTCGCCTTTGTGGACGATGCCAGCGGGTTTGCGCTTTGGACCGGCGCCCGTGTATCCGCCGTTGTCGAAGCCGAAAAGCGACAGCAATCCGCCAAGAAGGCCGCCACCTCCCCCACCAAGCAAGCCTCCAAGACCGCCGGCGCCTTGCGGCATCGTCAGCAGTTGCTGCGCGATTTGCAGGACGATTTGCAGCAGCTCCTCGCCCTCGAGTTTGCCGTCCGCCAATGCGTTGGCTATGCCGTTCAAGGCGCCGGAAGCGATATTGCCAAGTTGCTGATATGCCGCTTCTTGCTGCTTTACTGCCGCCGCGTGGGCCTCCGCCGCTTGCTTCGCGGTCTCGCTCTGCTGGCCGATGTGCTTCAGGGCATCTGCAGGCACCTGAAATGCATCCGCCGACCTGCGCGCCACGACGTCCGCAGCGTTGACCCAGTCCTCTTGGACTTTGTTGGACGCATTCCCGGAAAGCATCTGCAGTTGCATGATGCCCTCTTGGAAGCGCACCAGGCCGGTAGCAAAACCAACATGGCCGCCCACCTGGCCAGCGCCAAGACCACGATCCTGCACCAGCACGTCACCGCGCTGGATTTGCGACGGGTCGACCTTGTTGCCCCAGTTCAAAAAGTCGGTCGCGACGTTGCTGCCGCTGCCCTGAATGCCCACTTGGGCCAGGGCGCTGTTGACGAATGCCGCGCACCACGCGGTCGTTGCTGCGTTCAGGTCGACGCCGCCAGCCTTAAGGAAGGCGTTGATGTCACCTGTGTTCCGCCCCTCATGCTTATTGAGAAGTAGGGCCGCAGCATCCACCGCCGTCGCAGACTGTGTAGCGATGGCAGCGGTAAGCCGTTCCGCAGCCTCCTTCGCCGTACGTTCCGCCAGGCGAGTTGCCGCGGAGTCTGCCGCTGATGCGCGTGGCGCCGGACCGTCGGCGAAATAGGGATCAATCCTGTGTTCTGGCGTGGGAGCTGTGTTTGGTAGATGTAGAAAACCAGGCTGGTACCGCGGCCGGCCGCCCGTAGATGACCGGATCGTCTGGTCAGCAATGGCGTTATTCAGTCGCTCGGCGGCGGGGGCGGCTTCCTTGAGCAGTTCAGTAAACGCGGCAAGATTGCCGGCTACGGCGGCGGCTAGGGTATTGCCGTATTGGTCTGTTGCCTGCGTGAGTAATTTGGTCAGTCGCGCCAGTTCGTCTGTCGGCGCCTGGCCATCCACAAGCTTTTGCTCAACGTCCGCAAAAGCCGACTGCAATTCACGAATTTGGTCGTGCGAAGCGCCGAGTTCCATAAGGCGCTGGGTAACGTCCGCAATACCGATCGAGATTTCCGGCAGTTGATCCCGCAACGGACCAAGAATGTTGTCGCGCGCGCCCGTAAGCGCTCCGAGGCGCTCGTTCCGGATTGCAATCTCATCGAGTTGTTTAAGATACTCAACAAGAACCGCGGGCGCACCCTCCCACTCCTTCAGCGCGTCTCGAATGGCAGTCCGGTGCTCCTCCAGCACCTTGTTAGCCTCGTCGCCCCCGCTTTCCGTGCTGGTGAAGTAATCAATGGCCGCCGCCGTAAGACCGCCGATTGCCAAAGTCGCGAGACCGACCGGGTTGAGGAGACTGCCAATTGCGCCCCCAAGCGCGCCGAAGACCGCTCGACGGCTACCGAGTCCGTTGAGCACCTGAGTAATCTGACCGGCCTGCTGCGCAAAGGCGCGCATTGGCGAAGTGCCGCCACTTATCTGCGTTACAAGGTCGTTCAGCTGAAACGATAGGTTTGTGGCCGCCGCCCGCTGCTGATTGAGCGATAGCGTTACCTGGCCACTCGTGCGCGCAAAGCCGCTCGCGACGTTTGTATTGGCCGCCCTATACCCGCCTTCAATTTGCTTCGCGCTGCGCTCGGCGGCCTTTGCAATAGCCGCAGCCTGTTTCTCAACTTTCGCCTGGCTAAGTTCCACCTGCACAAGCAGGCGTGCCAAGTCTTCCGACGTTGCAGCCATAATATTCCTGTGCTATGTAGGCAGGTTAAAGGAGGATGACTTATGCTTAAGGCGCTGGTTGCCGCGACATGCGTTATGGTTGTATGCGCAAGCGGAACATATCTTTACGGCGAGTTTTCGCGGCGACCGCCTATGCAGACGGCCGCGAGTAACGCTCCCATTGAGAAATTCGTCACAAAATTGATGGGCGACTAAAACCCCTCAATGCCGTATTTGGCCAATTCATCATCACCCATGGGCGGAGGCGTAGCCTCCTCGACCTTGTGCGCTTCGCGATAGCCCTCGACAGCGCAAGCAAATTCCCAAGTGGTCATTTCGTCCACCTGTGCGGGAGCGTAGCCAAGAACCGCACCAGCGCCATAGTACGTAGACCAGCGCGTGCGGCCATTCTTTAGCGGGGGTCGGCCTTCGCCTCCCCCGCCTCGGCTTCCCCCGGCTGATCTTCTCCGTCCCAAAGCAGAAAGCGCCGGAGAATATCCGCGGCCACGACCGCAAGGGTGTAGGAACTGGCGACGTCAAACGCCTTCTCGACCGTCGCCTGCGCTTCTTTCTCGGTCATTCCGCCACCAACCAGGCCGACACGAAGGGTAGCGACGACATCGTCGATTTTCCATCCGCCGGCCAAAAGGCGCATCATCACGACCGAGCATCCGGCATCGCACTTCTGCTCGAGTGCGCGAAGCTCACCAATACCGAGGCGAAAGGGGTGTTCACCTCCCGCCCATACTATCTCCTCTGCATGGCGCATTAGCTAGCTGCCGTCCTGGTCGGGAGGCCGTCGAACTCGATCGAGATTTCAGCCTGGATCTTCTGGCCGCGCTCTACCGTGTTGTTCAACTGGACCAAGTATGCCGGGCCGGTCTCATATTCAGTTGTGCCATTGGGCGCGTTGACGTGCTGCACGCGGACGTTCTTGGTCTGGCCGGAGTACCACCAGTCCATGGCGTTGCCGTGACTTTCGGACGCCCATACACCGCTGCCGGAAATGGTCACTTCGGACGACTCGACAGCGCGTTCGATTTGTGCCGGCTTGTCTTCTTCGTCGCATTCAGGGACGGGAGTTGTGGTCATGTTGTGCTGACGATTGACGCCGCGGGACGTCAGGCCGCACCACTTGCTGTAAACGCCGGAGCCTGCGGTCCACTCGACCTCGACCACCAGTTTGGAAAACGTACCAGTTGAGGCATATGCCATCGTAATGTAGCCTTTCGGGCAATAAAAGCCGCGCGAAGCGGCTACAATGATTTCTTGTTTGCCCTCAGCAGGAGGGCGGCTTGTGCCTTGTTTAGTGGCGCAACCTCAGCGGCAGCACCCTTCGAAACACAGTAGTCAACGAACGCGCGTGGCCACCTTTGTGGCCCGCCCGGCTTCGCATTGAATGAGAATTTGGAGTTGGGACGTCGCCAGCTGCATTCCTTGTGCACCAGCATCCACGCCACTAAGTCACCTCAACGTGAGCCGTCACCTGTACAACGCCGCGCCACGTAACGCCGTCAGGATCGCGGAAAACACGTGTAAGGAACACGCGTGTTTCAACCATTGCGTTGTCGGTTAGTTCAAGCTCGCGCTCATGCAGCGCCTTGCGAACCAACTCCACGAGGTTCTTGCACTCGAGCGAGTTGTCTTTGCGCGACCAGATGTCCAACTGCTGCGTGATCTCAAGCCCGTCGATGCAGTCCGCGCCGTCGTCCGCCGCATCCACTGGGCCGAAAGAGATATACGGAAACACCGCGCCCGCTGGCACTTTGTCGAACACGCGGCTTGTGATGGCGGCTATCCCGGCGTCAGCCTTCAGCGCGCTGTAGTACAGCCGGTGCAGTTCTTCGCCGATCAGCACGACTAACCTCCATCTGGCATAGCGGCGACTTCCTTGAGCGCCTTACGGGTGGCAGTCATGATGCGGCGACGCGTTCGTGCGCGCAGGGAGCGGTAGGAGGGGAAGAAAAACGGTTGGGCCGACATCTTGACGGTGCCGAACTCTGTCCATCGGGCGTAATACGCCTTGGCATTGCCGGCATAGATGGTCAGGCGCACATTGCCAGGCCGTGGTTCGCTTTGGGCTATCACCACCGCGCCCTTTGGCGCTTCACCCCACGTCCATGCTATGCTGTCCCGTAAATCCCCATCGTCAACCGGCACAAGCCGCTTCATCATGGCGACGATCTCGTCGGCAGACTTTTCCATGGCCTCACGGCCGCGCTTTTCCACCAACGCAGGAAGTGCCGCCAGTTTGCGCTTGAGGCCGCCAATACCCTTGACCGCCATCAGCCCGCCACCCCACTCACCGCCAGCATCTCGAAAAAGCCGCGGTTTTCACTCACCCGCGGCAGCTCCTTGATCTGGAACACCGTGCCAGTTCGCAAATCCACCGCCCTCCACTCACCGGCAATCTGGCGAGTATCGTTGCAGGCACGCACCGTGATGATGACTGGCGCGATTTGCTCCAGTCTACTGGAAAGCACGGTCTCGCCGCCCCGCAGATATTTTACGGAAGCAGCGATCTCAAACTGCGGCGCGTGTCCCTGCGTCAGTGTGCCGGCGCCGTTGTCGATCTCGTAGGGCGCCTGGAATTGCAATCGCATGTCAAGGCGCCCGGCCAGCATTAGAGAGTAACCCCCGGAGCCTGGATGTCGATCGTCAGCACACTCGTCGACTTCGCCAGTCCGATCAGCACGACATTGTCGCCAGTCAGCACGTCAGCCAGCGGCGCAATGCCTCCCGGCGTCGGAGACAGGTAATACGCAGTGCCCGCCGTCAGGGTGGCACCAATGGTGATATCCCCGCCCTTCTGGATAGCTAAAGGCTGGCCGTTGGACGCGCCGTTCAGCGCAATGCCCAGCGGCACCTTGGATTCGGCGGTAGCGCCATCCGCATCGGCGAGCGCATAGCGCCCGGTAGTCGAGTTCTTGTAGACCACCTGGCCGGCAGTAATCGTAGCTCCGGCCGTGCCGTGCTCAATCTGCGCGCCAGTGGAAACCACGACGTTCGCCGCGGTAATGCTCAAGTCAGCTATGGCAGCCTCCTATGGATAATATCGATGGTTGCAAAGCAGCGCATCGAGCGTTGTCCAACTGGCCAACTCGGCGCTTTCTCGGTTCAAATATGCCTCGCTAATCCAGAGAAGCATCGCGTGCTTAACAGATGACGGACATGTCGCAAAACCAGCCTGTACAACGATGGCGATCAATGACTGAGGCTGTGTCGCCGGCCAATTCTGGCCATATTTCAGGACGATGGAATCGCCCCGCAATTCATATACGGTATCCGCCAGCGTCTGCGTCGCACCCGCCGTATCGACATACGAAATGGACGTCACAGAGTTGACGGGGGCAACTGGCAAATAGCAAAAGTCGGCAAAAGACGTGCACTCTGCTTCAATCGTGCGCGACGCGAACTTGGCGGAGCAATAACCTTCGACATGACTGCGTGCGGCAGAAATAAGCAATCGCAGATAAGCGTCGTCATCGACGAAATCCGTTGCGCGCGCCTGCATCTTTGCTTCCTGCAAAGAAACAGGCTCACTGCCCGGCTCTACCGTCTCAGTCGGCTGATACCACATTCTTGCCTCGCTTGCCGCGAATGGATGACATTGCGCGCCGCTCTGGAGATGGGGCAGTTATGGCCCGCTCAATCTTTGTATTGGTTGTCACCGGTACGGCATAGCCCGCAGAAATAAGGCGCAAGGCCTCATCCTGCGGGAAGTCGCGCTCGTCGTTCGGACCAAGTGAATACTGGTTGCCCGACAAGCCGACGAGCATACGGACAAGCACTTTTACGCCGCAGCCTTGAGAACGATGAAGTTGATGACCAGCACGTTATTGCCAGCGGCTGCGGCATCAAGATTCGTTAGGCGAAGCTTAAAACTGCCCGCAGCTACGGCCGACACATCCACAGCAAAGGTCCCTGCCGAGGTGTGCGTCTTGATGCAGGCAACCACTACGTCGGTTGCGGCAACTTTCGAATTGGTCACCGTAAATTCAGCCTCAGCACCGGCCGCAACCGTCTGACTGACAGTCGTGATGACGCCGGAATAAGCGTTACAGGTGACGCCAGTGGTGATGCTCGTGATCTGAGTGACGGCTGTCTGGCCGCCAACCACGTCGATGCTATCGCTATTGCGATAGCCAGTTTGATTGTAGCTCATAGCCACCTCCAAAGGTTTGGAGGGGCGCTCGCAAGAGCGCCCCGTTATGACTAGGCCTGCACCAGGTGCTTGACCGCCGCAGTGTCAGAAAGTTCGCCGTCGAAGTAGATCAGACCGGCAATGCCAAGGTCCGGCCAGAAACGCTCACGCAGAACGCCAATCATCGGAGATCCGACCTTGCGGACGAAGTACTTACCGAAATCGCCGAACAGCATCGTTTTGTTGCCGGTCGCGAGGTTTGCCATCGCCTGGTTGATCGAGTAGCGGTAGCCGAGGATATTGCCAGGAACGCCGTTCTGCACGTCGCCCATGGTCCAGATGTAGCGGCCGTCGCCGTCCTTCAGCTTGCGGAGAGCCGCAAGGGTAAGGTCGTTGAACATGAAACGCACCTTCGGCGACTGGCGGTAAGCCGGGTCGACCGAGTGAACCAGGTCGATGATCTCATCGTACGTCACAGCCGCCACCGCGGCGGCCGTCTTGCCCAGCGCCGAAGCCGTTACAATGCCATTCGGGTCGCCAGTGCCGTCCGCAGTCGTCAATTCGCTGTTCGCGATACGACCGAGACGTTCACCAAGCAGCTCGCCAAGCAGCGACTCCATGTTGAAGATCGAGTCACGGGCCAGCTCGAGCGAGAAACGCACGAATTCGGTGTCGTAGCCGTAAGAGTCAAGCGACTTCTGACCGAAGGTGGCATCCTTGCCGCCATCATCAGTGAGGGCCGTACCTTCGCCCAGCTTCTTCTCGGCCGTCACAGCCGTGTCGTCGATCGTCGGGATTTTGATCGAGTTGCCCTGCGAAGTCGTGATGACCGTGCAGATATCCTCGTCATACATGGGTCCCCAAGCCTTCATCGACTTGACGAGCATGTTGGCGAGTTCAACCGGCACAGTGAAACCACCAGCGGTCGTGGTGCCCACCGTCTGTACACGCTTTTCCTTGTCAGGATTGACGGCACCAGCCTTCAGAATTCCGCGCTCTTCGGGCGACAGTTCGTCGAAGGACGCGCCCCCAGCGAGAAACTTGTAGAACACCTCGCGATACTCTGGCTTGTCGCCATCATGCTGGCCGCGGACTTCGCCGTCATCGCTACCGGGACGCTTCGCCTTGCGCTCTTCATCGGCAGCCGCAGCAATGCGCGCCTCGGCAGCGGCAACGCGCTGCTCACGGGCAATGGTGGCCTCGATCTTGTCGAAGTCAGCCATAATGGCGTCATGGCGGGCATCGAGTTCCGCGGCGCGGGATTCGTCGGTGTTCTTCTTGATTTCGGCCAGCGCCTCGCGAGCCTGCGTGACGAGTACGCCGCGCCTTTCGTTCAACTCTTTCAGAGTCATAGTAGTTCCTTTTAGGCAATAAAAAGCCCGCATCAGCGAGCTACTTTGGGGTTGAATGGCAGGCTCTTCGCCGTGCCCTCCGGCATTGCCGGGTGACTACGGGTTATCCCTGCCGGATACCCCGAATTCTTTGTTCCTGCGCCGCTTGGCGCTCGGCAATTCGACGCCTGGCTGCCGCGGCGTCTGCCTCCTTCTTCGCTCGCTCCGCCGCCAGCCTCTCGGCTTCCGAGCGCGCATCCTCAAGCGAGCGTGCTGCTAGTGTCGTGTCCGGATAGGCGGGGCTGGCTGTAGCGGTAACCTCGTACAACTCGGCCTCGATGATAGTCCTGTGCGGCAAATCGCCTGACTCATCCCACTCCTGTTTAGTGGCGCGGAAGGCGAAACTCATGCCGGCGACATCGCCGCGCTCGACCAGAGTCCAAAGATCGTTGCCGTCCGACGTGTCGGGAACATCGATCTCAAACTTGAGGCCGTGGTCATCTTCAGAGAGGCGCAAGGTCCTGGATTTAGTGCGGCCAAGCACCCGCCCCATGTCGTGATCGTAAAGTGCAAGGATATCGCCACCGATTGCCTTGCTAAAGGCGCCAGGCGCTATGCGCTCGACAAAATAGTCGCCAATCGTTGTGTCGCTATTCCAAACGGCAGCATACCCCAAAAGAGTACGCTTACCATCTGCGGCGCGGGTCTCAACGCCTAGGCTTCCGCCGCGTTTTTCAATGTTCGTCATGCGGCTTCTTCCGCCTCGTCTTCATCATTGTCGTTGGCCGCTACTGCCGGCGCGGCGGGCGTGACTGGCTGACTTCCCAGCGGGATTGTTGCGCCCTGAATGTAGAGTTTGTCGCCCTCTGGCATGGCAGGGCGATTGTCCAGCGCGCGACCCTCGTTGGGCGTCAACAGGCCGTTCTGTACCGCCTGACCCATGCCGTCCATTCGCGTCTTGAAGTCGCCGCGCAAGAGTCCATCAAGGTTGTGCTCAACGTATCGTCCGTTATTGCCGCGCCCGAACATCTTCAGGTTCAGTTCGCCCTCAAGCGCCTCTGCCCATTGCCCGATAAGGTGCTTGACGAGGTGCAAATCTTGCTGTTCCGCGTTCGTGAACGTCGCGCGGGATAAGTCTTGCAAAAAGATTGGCGGCAATTGGTATGCCCTGGCAATTTCCTCGACCTGAAAACGCCGGGCCTCAATCATCTGACCCTTGGCGGGATCAAGTCCGACCGGGTTCAGTTTGTAACCTGCCGGAATGGGGAATACAGGTTCATTCGCCTGCTTTGCGGCGTCCACGGATCGCTTGATATCGGCCTGCGCCCGCTTTATAGCCGCGTCTCCGGCAGGTAACGGTCCTTCAAGTGAAAGCGGCGGGACGCCTCCTCCCGCAAAGAAGTTACTGCCGTAGTCGTTCATTGCTAGCGCGAGTTGGATTGCCTTTGCGGCCATCGCAATAGGGCCATAGTGCCCCAGCCCATCCGCTTTCAGCATGAAGGGCACATCGATTACGTCGGCGGCAGGATATTCCTTCGCCTGCCCTCTCTTTGTGTCGTTGTATTGATAAACAGTCCTGCCGCCGACACGCTTGACTACGGTCTTGGTCGGATCCATCTGCCACAGTGCCTCGACACCCTGCGGGGTGCGCTCAATCCAGGCCAGCCCACGGCCGCCCGTAAAAACCTGCTGCCAAAAATACTGCCAGAACTTGAAGGCGTTGATTTCGTCGTTAGGTGCATCGTGGATTACCGTCTCAAGCTTACCGCCGAGGCGCTTCGGCCCCTCTTTCGTGGTCCGGTAGGCGTGTCTCGGCAAAGCGGCAAGCGTCCGCGAAAGGAACGCAACAGCAGCCCACACCGCAGGGACAGCCAACGCTCGATCAATGGTGACATTCGGCAAATTTGCCGCCTGCACTCCAAAGAACGCCAAGAAGCTTTCGGAGCTTACGGGCACTGTCGGGTTTTCGATCGAATTGCGCTGCTCTGGTGCCGTTTGGCGGCGGAATCTGTCAAAAAGTGCCATTTATGCCGCCTCTAACGGGAAATTTAGAAAGCAATGCCCGGCACCGAAGGCAGCAATGGCCGCCTTGTCTCGTACTTTCGCTGCTTCCTCTGCTGTATCAAACCGACCAAGGTTGTGTTCACGCCCAGCAATCTTTATTCTGGCGCCCCACTTATTTCTGTCCGAATGATAACTGACACCGCAAAAGCCAGACTTATTGTTCTTTCGCACGCCAACCGAGTGCTGCGCCGCGCGATTTTGCCTGACTGCATCCTCTGTACGGCGGCGACCCTTATTCGCGATGGATGACCTGCGCTTTCTCTCCGCGCTTGCCGGACTAAGTTTAATCCCCGTCTTGGCAATCGACATCTTGGCCTTCGTCGCATCTGTGTGCTTAAGGCCAACACAGCCCTCGCCACCATCAGTCATGTTGGCAAGAATGCCGGTCCCGATATTGCGGCGACCGAACAGCTTTATGTAGGCGCGCTCCAACATAAAGGCGTCGGCCTCAGTTAAACCGTCGTGCCACCGCACTATCCTCGGCTCGCCACCTTCGCGGCGTATCTTAGCAACCGTTCTCATAAACATTGAGTTACGACTACCGCCCGCTAGTCTGGCGTCTCGGTCCCCAGCTCCCTTGCCAATGTAAAATGGTGACCCGCAGGGTTTTAACCACGCGTAAACGTAGAAGTCGTTCATGCGATCACCGAATAGGTTGGATCGTCCCACGGAGAAGGAGCGGGGGTTGCGTCAATGTGCGTTCCGGCAACCGACGTCGCCATAGTCAGCGCCACAGCTCCGTCGATGCGTCCGCGCGCCTTCGACTTGTCCAGTTTCTTGTTGCCGGCCGGGTCCGGCTTCACCACGGCGTTGGAAATGCACATGTTCAAGACCGGATGGTCGGCATGCGCCAACCTCTTATTCAGGACCAACGTCGCCAAATCCCGCAACGCTGGCGACATCGATCGGTATCCCTGCCCGAACGGCACGAAGAGCGCGTCATCGTTCTTCTCGTCGCACTGGTCTTCGGAAAATCCAGCCTTCAACAGCCACGGCTTCAGGTGCCGCCAGTTCCACATATCGAAGGCGATCTTCTGAATGTTCAGCGTCTGCGACAAATTCCACAAATGCGCAGCGATGAACTCGTAATCGACCGTCGGTCCTGGCGTCGTCTGCAGAAACACGTCTCCATTGTCGTTGGGCTTCGCCCAAATATCGTAAGGGACGCGGTCAGCCCTTGCTCGCTCGCGCAGACTATCGCCAGGCAACCAGAACGTTGGCTTTACGTGCCATATGGTGCCGGCGCCCGTCGCTAGAGGCGCCATAAGCACCAAGGCTGTAAGGTCGTCGACCTCGGAGAGATCGAGTCCGCCAAATACAGGCAGATCACCAAAATCCTGAACAGGGCCATCGCACGCCTTCCATGTGCTTGGCGCAAACAGTGGCGCCGATGCGTCGATGCGCTGATTCAGGAACAGCCAGCGGAAACTGGCTTCCTCTGTTGGCATACGCGAAGCTATCGCCGCCGAGTCCCGCACGTCGCTAAGCGAACGGAAGACACCCAGCGCCGGATTGGCCGCGGCCCAAGCATTCGGATCCTGCATGTCGCAGTCTTCCGGCGCCGTGTAGACGTGGCTTACGATGCGCGGGTCTTTCGACGTCTCGGCGTCGTCTATCCAGCGCGAGAATAGGTCGTTATCGGTGGCCGCCTGCGTCGAGATGGCGAATAGCATCGCCTTCCCCTCATACGCACCCTGAGACGTTATGATCGCCTCTACAAAAGCGTCGTTCGGTCCCTTTACCTGCCCGACTTCATCCAGAATTGCGAGGATGGGCGAGCCGCCATGCGCCCCGGCCGCCTCAGCGGATATCGCCTCATACTCGACGTTTCGTGCGAGGCCGATGATCTTCTTGCCAGAAGGAACCACTCGCGCCAATTTGCTCAGCGCCGGGGACATCCAGACCATCTTGGAGGCGTAGTTGAAAACCTCCGCAGCCTGCTTTCGAGTGCGCGCGCCGCTGGTAATGCGGCTGTTCTGGTATGCCTCCGGCCCGACAATGTGGGCCAGCAAAAGACAGGCAATCAAGCCTGTCTTGCCATTCTTTCGCGCGATGGAAAGATAGGCGCGTGACGTGCCGCTCGGGTTGTCGTATACCTCGAGAATGAACTTCTTCTGAAAGTCCAAAAGCCGTATCGGCTTGCCGAGCAGGTTGCCCTCGGGGACGATGCAGTATTTTTCAATGAACGCAACGACGCGCTCGCCGCGCGTCAGTGGCTTTTTCGCCATGAAGTCTTATTCGGGCCGAGCCAGCAAATCATCCTCTAAAGGGTTGTCGCTCTCGATGGCCTTGGCGCCCGCCCTCCGCTTGGCAACGTCCCTAGCCTCGCCCGCTTGCGCGCGCGCGTGAAGCGACAACGAACGGCGGAAGGACAGGATTGAACTGGCGTGCATCTGCACAATCGACTTGCGCGGATTGGCCACAGGCGTGCCCTTTTCCGAGTAGGAGACGCCGCCTTCGTCACGCAAGAGTTTCTGCTCGCGGGTCAGGTCGGCCATCGTGCGCGCCAACATGGCCGCGATCTCGAGCTGGTGAGATGACCACTCCGATCGCGCGTATTCCGCGATGACGTTCCGAAAGAACGGCAGATCCTCTGGATCGAGCGGAACGTTGTCCGGCGGCGCGACATCACTAACCGCCTTCGCCATCACTCGCACCGCTTCGGACGCACTATCAATGCGCGCCTTGCGCTTCGCCATCGTGCGTCCTCATAGGAAAAACTGTATTAGCGCTAAAGCCATCCTGCCACGCCGGTCCTGCGGCAGACGCCACCAGAGCCGCCGACACCCCCTCTACCCCAATGGGTAGCCATCAATGCCAATGGCCGGTCTAGCGTTGCCGCGCTCCTCGCGCTGCTTGTGTCTGTTGTGGCATGATGCGCATAGCGATTGCAGATTGTTGCCATCGAAGAACAACACCTCATCGCCTTTGTGTGGTCTAACATGGTCGACCGTATCTGCTGCGGTGACGTCCTCCACCTGAAGACACATGCGGCATAGTGGGTCGCGACCTAGTTGCCACTCGCGCAAGCGCTGCCAACGTGCAGTCTTATAAAGCCTTCGATATGCCTTGGTTGTGTCGGTGCGCAGGTCTGGCCTACGCATTACCTAAAGTTCGCTCCCATGAAAGCGAGATAGGCGCCAACGCCAAGCACGGTGGCAACCAATATAGCAACCACTACGGCTGCGGCTATGAGTAGGGCCGTGATCACCTGAATATACTCCCAAGCGATGGCTGCACTTTGTCACGCAGCATCTGCCAGAACATGCGTGTTGTTCCTGTGCAGGCTTTGCATGCCAGCACCGTGTCGCAATAGGCGAGTAGAGCTTGCTTGTGCATGTGTGTCCTCCTCACATATATGGTGCTGACGGCACGGGATCGAACCTGCGACATCGGCCTTACAAGAGCCGCGCTCTACCTACTGAGCTACGCCAGCGTAATGGAGCGGATAGGGAATATCGAAATCCCGCGCATAGGGTGGAAGCCTACTGCTCTGCCTCTGAGCTATATCCGCATATCTGGTGGACCGCTTCGGACTCGAACCGAACTCAAGCAATCTTGCAAGGATCGCGCGCTTACCCTGAGCGCAGCCCTATTTATGTTGGTTCCCGCCTGTGGATTCGAACCACAATCTGCGGATTCAAAGTCCGTTATCCTACCGTTAGACGAAGCGGGATAACTAACCTTGCTGTCGCCCTTTGGGCGAATTGGTCAGGGTGGCCAGGTTCGAACTGGCGACCTCCCGCTTCCAAGGCGGGCACGCTACCAACTGCGCTACACCCTGTGTAGCGGGTCGCGGTCGATCTTCGTCCATTGCGAACCTCCGAAAAAAGGCACCAGCAAAACCGCCTTATCATTGCGGCGCTGGTGCGGACGCACCGCTAAGCAGTGCGTGGGGTGATTGGCAAACGCGGCGGGAGTCGAACCAAACATCGGCGGTTTTGGAGACCGCTGCTTTACCGTTAAGCTACGCGAATAAAAGGCGGCGGGCCAAATCGCCTCGTCTTGCCTATCCGTAGAAATGCCTCGGGGCATTTGTCAGCAAGCAACACCGCAAATACTCGCACCACGCTTTGCCACGCTGGTCCGGTGCCGACCCAATAAGCCGGTCTCTACACCCGGCACGTATTGGTCACCGCCTTGCACGGTGTCGGGCGTCCTGCGCATTTTCGCGCTCCGCTTAAACGCCTAAGCAGAAAGCCACGAGTCGCCGGAGGAGGACGGCGCCAGGTGGCGATGGCATTCGGCGCACTCCCGTCCGTTGGCCGGTCACTATGGACTCTTGCGGCTCGTCGGGTAGACCTACGCCGAAACTACATGTTTCGTGAGGCCGTATGCCTCTACCCTACCCGCTCCGCGACGGGGATTTGCGCATGCGCTACCTGCGCAGGATATCCCTAACGGTTATCAAAGCCATGTGCACCACAGCACGGCCGGCGGCCTGCGCACCAGTCCTGTTGGACACACCAACACTGTTTCCGACTTCCTGCAATGTCGCGCCATCAATACACGCCATCTCAAACGGCTCACACAGGTAGCCAAGTCGAAGCTGCAGTGCCGACAACTTGGCCTTGGCATCAATCATGTCGTTTACGGGCTTGTCGCCATTCCACGGCTTCGGGACGTTGGTTTGGTTCGTGCTCGACAGGCTGCCTGCCGGTATCTTCATTCTTGCAGGTATGTCGACTGCAGCAGCTTTGGATTTGCGCGCGCCTTTGTACTCGACGTCTCCGCTTTCAAGCGTCTTCACATACTGGTCAAAATTCATGCCGTCGCCGATCGGCGCAGCCTTACCTCCAAGCATGGCTTCTGATTTGGCCAGCTCATATATCTTGCGATAGGAAATCGCCACCTTGAGCAGTTCGATATTGCCCTCCCGAACAAGTGCCCGGGCAAGCGGCCAATTCACCGCGTTGTCATTATCAGCCTTGCCATCCCAATCCTTGCCGTAGGAAGCGCGTGCCGCAAGACGCCGCTTCTCGGCATGCACTGCGTCCCGTTCGGTGCCGTACGGCATCCGCGCCGGCAGTTCCGAGCCGTCGCTGGCCACTATACGAGCAATCCTCTTCATGCCACCGCCCTCTGCGCTTGATTATCATTCGCGGCCAACCACTGGCGCACTAGGCGCACTGCCTGCGCAGCTGCGTCTTCTTCCGTCGTCGCCCGGATGACCGCCTGCATGGTGAAGCCTAGTGCCACCAGAAGCGGATGACGCGCTTCCTGGCTCGGCTCGAGTTTCGCGCGGCCGACCTTGTTTTCGATAAGCCCTAGCCGCCCGCCATACATGTAGATACGAACGTCATGTTCGCCGGCCGTCAGTCCCGCAGCAAGAGCCTGCATGCGCGCCTTTGGACCGCGGCGGGCTGCATTCTGATCGCCGGCCAACGTAAACATGCCGGGGCGGACATCGCGCGCCGTCTTGGCGTATTCCGGCATGGCGCGCAGGGCTTTGACTTGGTGGGCCTGCAACTCCCACTCTTGGGGCAGTGCAGGCTTAGCCGTGACCTTGCCGTTGCGGGTGGTTAGGATGGTGCGCTTACCGTTCAGGCGGATGGTCTGCCGGGTGCTGGTCATACCAAAGCGACCCTGATATCGCGGAGCAACCGCAGCGGGATGGTGTTCTCAGCCGACTTGCACGCTTCAAGGTTTTCAACCGAGGCGCCACAAAGCGGACAGGGGTTTGGTTCCTCGTTATGGCAAGGACAGCGCTGCTCAGCCCAACGCAGGACAGCCCGCAACACTGACTCGTGTTTTGTCACGCCCACAAACGCCTCCCACTCGCCGCTTCCAGTTCCGCCACGAACGCCGCATGCGCGGCCATCTCGGCTTCCGTTACTCGCCCCACCAACGGCGTCTGCCGCCCCACAACCATAATATAGGGGATAGAATGCTCTGATGCCACTAAATCTAGTGTCTGTTGCTCAGCCGCAAGGGCGTAATAGACCGCTGCAAGCAGTTCCGCATCCAGAAGCGCGCCGTGCTTCGTTCTGCGGGCCGTGGACACGCCGTAGCGCTTGCATAGGGCGTCCATGTTGCACGAGGCGCCCGGATGCTTGATACGCGCCATGGCAAGCGTGTCGACCACAGGGTTGGCCAGCGCAGGACAGCGGCACCGCCGCAGTTCGGCGTTAAGCATGCCGATATCGAAGCCGGCGTTGTGGGCCACAAGCGGGGCGTCACCTATAAACGCCAGAAGCGGCTCGGGCTGGAACGCCGGGAAGCCGGCAAGGAACTCGTTGGTCAGACCGTGGATGGCTGTGGCTTCCGCAGGCACCGGTATGCCGGGGTTATGGTAGGCGTGGTAGGTGCGGCCCGTGGGCGTCAGGCCGTCCAACTCTACCGCACCAATCTCGACGATGCGGTCAGTCGCGAAGTCGATCCCGGTGGTCTCGGTGTCGATGACGATTTGTCGCTGCTCGCTACTCGCAGCAGAATGGATGGTTTGGGTAGATGCGACCGCAGCGTCTGACATTTCGTCCATTTCTCCTCTATATATTACACAGACCTATGAAAATGATAGAAAATGGTACATATACATAACGTTATGGATAAATGGATGAAACTATATATATAGTATATACGTCGTTGTTTTCATTGTGTTTTTTGGCCTGACTTTCGTCCATTCTGCGAGTGGATGAAAGTCGGACAAATGGACGAAAGTCCACTTTCATCCATGGACGAAAGTCAGGCGTGGATGGACGTTATTCGGCCCACACAAGCCGCTTCGCGGGGCGCCCGGATTTATTGTCGTTGGCGGCCACAACGACGCTTCCGGTCTTGAAAAGTTCTTCGAGAATTTCCTTCTTCTGCCATCCGTCGATCGCCTTGCATCGGTCGAACATACGACCCTCTGTGATACCCTTCTTGCCAGCCTTTCGTATGAGGCCGGCAATCTTCTTGTAGTTTGCCTCACGCTGATTGTCGGCCAGGCGGTCTCCCACCTCGGCCAGCATGCCTGCGGCGCATGTCCACGCTACAGCAGCGGCCCATTCAAAGTCCGCCTCGGTTATAATTGGCTCGGACGGATCCTTCCCGACTGCAACGATAAGCGCCAGCTTGATAGCGTTCTCCACAATGCGCCGAACGAAAGGCCGCTCCTCCACCGCAACTTGCCCCTCCCTCGCATCAATGGTCTCCTTTACGGCCATGAAAACGCCTTCTGCATCTGGCGTCCACGGCACGATATAAGGCTTGTTCTCCGCCCAATCGGCCTTAACCTTTATACCCTTTTCGGCTAAGTTTCCGCGCTTCTTGGCGACGTCAATGCCCGCAACCCCGGCCATCCGCTCCATTAGGATGTGCGAAACGTCTCTAACATCACGCTTCGGCTTAACAGCCGCTGGCTTTTCGCCCTTGACGTGAAACAGTATCAGTCGTGGCAAAAGTCCATCTTCGGCGCTGGCGGACGAAAGGGCCGTCCAGAATTGCTCTGGCGTTGACGTCCCGTGGATGCATAGGCACGGATTATAGATGCGTTTCGGGGGCGTACCGCGGTACGCAGCGCCCTCAAAAAACGTAGACGATGCCGAGTAGTAATCGCGCATGTCCGTTGAGATTGCACGTTGGTGGCTGCCCGCCTTGCGATCGGTAATTTCCCGAACAAAGCCACCGAACTCATCGATTTGACAGTTGACGGACGAGTTCTTTTCCAGCACCTCACGAAGCGCAGACGCAGACATAATACGGGCCGGGCCGCTATAGTCGCTAAATACACCGCGGTCATTCATCAGGATGCGTTTTATCTGGCTGCGGGCATGTTCCTTGCCGAAGCCGGATTCTGCCAACGCCACCGTGTAGATGTTGGTCCTGGTATCGCGACTGCCGGTTGAATAGCGGGCGCCACATAATGCCGCGACCATGGGCAGGACGGCAGCCATTGCAAGCGTTCGCGAAGGATACTCCGCCGACGACACTATCCAATCAATAAGGTCTTCTACCAGTCCGCCAGGATAGGTCAGTGACTCAAGGTCGGCCACGGCCTCGAGCTTGTAATCAGGCACATCGTCCTCGTGCTCGGTCTGCGCGCTGTCCGAAGAATGTATACAAACTTCGGACACGACAGCGGGCGCCGCCGCTGTGGGGGCAGGCGCCTTTTTCACTAGACCCTTCGCAATCATGCCGTCGAGCTTAACCGGGCGTGTCCCGTCGCTCCAATAATCGGGCTCCCGTATCTGGCGCGGTTGCTTTATGCCAGCATCCAGACCGCGGCGGATTTTGGCCCTTATCTCTTTCTCGCCATCTTTCGCCACCACGCCGTTGGCGTAGGCAGCGTCAAGCAACCCGGCTTCGGCCTCTGATCGAGACAGGGCGCCGGCTCCGACCATTGTTCCAAGGTTGAATGCACTACGGTTGACCGCCTCACCACGCGAGCCTTGTGGGGCAGTTGCCAGCATCCGCAATTCATCAGAAACGGCACGCTCGACATACGCTGAATTGTCGCCTCCACCGTACGAATAATCACCGCCGTGTTGCACTGGCGCCTTTGGTAGGACAAGCTCAAGCAACCAATCGGGCGCGGCCGGCAACGGAGGAAGGCCGAGGCCATCAAAGTCCACCCACAGATAATCGCGGCCATCCGCAGTCTTGCTGCCAGGGGCGATCACATAGCCACCCGAACCTCGAACGTCCAGACCGGCGCCGAGGCGCCCTCGGTTACGAACGCCAGGGGCGTATTCGAAATAGTGATGCTCGCCGCCACCAGCTGTTCTGGCGACGGCGGTGCGTGGAAGCGGGCCGTGAACATCCTCGAGCGCGGCTAGTGTTTCAAAGCCGTTGATGATTTTGCCATCGTCATCCCTGTGAACGTCGATGTCAAGCACCCACGCGCCTAACTGCTCTCCCGTGGGAATCCCGACCATTGCGCCGGGGAAGCGCGGCCACATGCGCTTGATGAGAGGAATGTTCTTCGTGGCACCCTTAAAGCCGTTACTGACCAGAGGCGTCTTTGCTTTGAGGATTATCACTTCTCCGGTGTCAGGATCGTGTTGGCCGGTATCCTCATCGGCGGCGCGACAAGGGAAAACGGGAACGCCGGCTTCGGCGTAGGAAAGGGCTAGGTCAAGTTCTGTCACGCTGCTTTCCTTGCTGCTCTGCTGACAAGCTCAAGCGCTGATTGATGAGGCTCTGCCGATGATGTGCCCCACTGGACGCGGTTGCCAGCTTCGCGCCACCGCGAATCTGGCTCGATGTATTCGCCAGTTGCCCAGTCGATTTGAGGCGGCTGCAACTCCACTGCTATGTCGTCCCACAAATAGCGTGACCCGCTAGTAGCAGAGAGCCCGGCACTAATGATCGCTCCACCGGAGACAGCCCGATGAGGAGTATTTGGTGCGCGTCTCTATGCTTACAAGCTTTTTCAAATTCAAGAATATCTGGATGACCTATAACACGCTCAATGTGAAGCGGCTTAACCTCAACCAGGACATCAGCAATACGAGTTTTTATCAGAAAATCCGGAGTCCAACCATCCAAATCAAAAGGCTCATAATCCCATTTCCACCCACATAGATCGAAGAATGCGGCCCACCGCGCCTCCAGTCGTGAGCGGAAGTTCACGCCGGCATATGTCGTTGGTATTGCTTTGATGTTGTAGATCATTTTGGCCATCCGCGAGCGATGTAGGAAAGGGCGAGGTCTAGTGGCGTGCTAGGCTGCTGCAAGGCTTGAGGCTGCAAGGGCCTGGCGTCCTTGTTCGTGTTGTCGTTTGCGGGTGCGTAAAGGGCGGCCAGGGCAGCCTCTACTCGGAGGATGGCGTGGCCGATGGCTTCCGGGATTTGCGGGCAGACCGCGTCCCCGAAGGCTTCAACGATGAGACTAGCCGCAACTGTTCCGCGTGGACCGCCGACCGCAATGCGCGACTCAGCCACCCAGGTGGATAGCCCATCATCCACCCGTAGGTGACCGGCAAGGCCGCCGTTCCAGTCAGCCCACGGCTCTGCAGGAGTTGTGCCAGCAGCCTCGCGCCAATCCACTTGTCCGACGCCTTGCCCGTCATCGCACCGCTCACCACCGCATCCAGCGCCGGACTGTGGCGACAATCGTGGGCTGGACTCTTGGAGTCCAGCCGCTTGTCTCGCTTCGTTGGCGTTGGCAAAGTCTCGAACATTACATTCCACGGCCGGCACGATTCCCACTTCTGCATGCTCGCGGACGCAAAGTTGGCCTTCGCTGTCGGCTTGTGGAACATTTCCTTGGCGCCCATGTGCAGCGCAGTCACCAGTGACACGCCAGTCGCCTTCTCCGCATGCGCCTTCGCCACTTCCGCCCCATGATGCGCGTCCGATGCTCGTGGCGTCGGCATCCCCGCATGCTTGCTCGGATAGCCGCGCAACTGTGAAAGCACGTCCCCACGCCCGCCCCGATCGGCATCCGTCTTGCGCGGTGTCGCGAGCATTGAAGCCGATGAGCCAGCTTCGCTTTCGTTCGTGGTTAGCGCCGATGTCTCCAGCACTAACCACGAATGGCCAGCAGGTGTAGCCGATTGCCGCCAGCGCATCGATGATCCGGTCAGCGCCTCTAGTTCGGAGATTAGCGCTATTTTCAAGAGCGAACCAACGAGGCCGGCATTCGTCGATAAGTCGGACAGCCTCGAAGTAGAGGCCGCTTCGCTCTCCGTCGACGCCCTTGCCTTTGGTGTTGGCGCTGCTGATGTCCTGGCACGGCGGCGAGCCGACGATGACGTCGGGAAGTCCAATACCGTCCCGAACAAGTCGGTCTGCGGTGAGTGTGGTGACATCGTCATAGACGGGAACTCCGGGGTTATTCTGCAAGTAAAGCGCGCGCCGCCACGGGACGACTTCGCATGCGGCTATGGTGTGATAGCCCGCGCGATGCATGCCCAACGACCACCCGCCCGCCGCCGCGCTAAACAGGTCTAGGACGCTTGGTCCGTCAAAATGGAGCACTGTCGTTTCTCACCAATTCCCTCAACCGCCTCGAGCAGCCATCCCATATGGCTCCGACAAACATGAGAACCTGCTCCTCCGACCATTCACCAAGGTCTGTGCCGAACTCATCCACCAGCGGACCGGCCGCCTCCATGCCCCCCTCGCGTGCCTTGAGTTTGTAGGCGTCGGGCCGCTTGAGGCGCCTGATGTCGTTGGCTAGTGGAACACAGGACATGCAAAGCCACCTTGGGTCGTTGTCGCGGGACGTGGTAAAGCCAATGCCTATGCCGATTGCGCGTTGGCCGCAGAAAAAGCAGTCGGCTGGGTCGTGCTGGCTCATGCGGCCCGTTCCTTATGTTCGCGAATACGGAATCCAAAGCCACCCTTACCCGCCATGATTCCGCCGTCCGTTTTGATCTGCGAAGTGGCCGTAGATTTGCCTTCCTTCACCCCGATACCCCCCCCGTGCCAGTGCCGCCAAACAACGGCAAGTCATTGTCATTCGCCGCCTGCTTAACGGCGCGTGCCTTACGGGTAGCCGGCCCGGCGTCTGCTAAACGCAGCCGCTCGGCAATATCGGCCTGGTATTCTTCCTCGCGCTCAATTAGTATGCAGCGCGTACCCTCGCGCCATGCCGCCTCGCCCGTTGAGCCGCTGCCGGCGAATGGATCCAGCACCAGTCCGCCTTTCGGCGTGACCAGCCGCACAAGCCATTGCATCAGGTCGACCGGCTTCACGGTTGGATGCTTGCTGCCGATGCGGTCGAGTTTGTCGGCTTTTGCTGAGAAGTATAGGCGCGAGACGTTCTCGGCGGCATCTCCGCACACAGCAAAAACTTCATCGCTGCCGTCCGTAAGGATGTTCGCCGGCCAAGCACCAACCTTGATACCGGCGGCAACTATGGCAGAGTTGCCGCCGGCCATGCTTCCGTTTTCTGAAATTCGGATCCCGTTGCTGGCCGTAACCACTTTAAGCTCGTCGCCGACTCGACAACCGTCGATGTTCAGCACCCCCGTACCGTGTTCAAGGACGTTAAGCGCAACCGTTCCAATGAGCGGCTTTCTAGCTAATGCGATAGGCTCCCACGCCGGCTTGAGAGCCGTCCCCCACGAGTTCCACGCCGCAGCCTGCGGCGTGGCCGGTTCGTCGCCGGCCTTCTCATGGTATCCTCGCTCAATTGCGGCATCCAGCCACGGACGACCAGCGCCAGTATTGGCGGTCGGCATGTTCGCAATGCGCGGGTTATCGACGCGCACTTTCTCGCGTTCGGCACCGAGGTGTTTGTCGATCGATTTCCCCACATTGTGGCTTTTGGGGAATCCGCTGAAATAGCACCAAGCCAACTGATCGCGGATTTCAAAGCCCGCATCCTCGATCGCCACAGCCATGCGGTGGTAAGTGCGCGTGCCGGAGAACGCCACAACGTGCCCGCCAGGCTTCAGCACGCGGAGGCATTCGGCCCAAAACACTTCGCTAAAGGCAACCTCGCCGGTATCCCATTGCTTGCCCATGAATCCGGCACTAGCGCGGCTGTAGACGTCGCCGTCTTTGGTGGGCGCGCTGCCCGGCTTGCCGAACCGCTTCTGGATGGACACGAGCGCATAGGGCGGGTCAGTCACGATGCTGTCTATCGAGCAGTCGGGCAAGTCCCGCAAAACATCGCGGTTATCGCCGCCGTAGAGCGTCACGCGCCCGTCGAGGTGTTCAGATTTGGTGTACTGCGGTTCGCTATTCATCATGTTCAACAAACCAATCTTCATAAGCCGCCACGTCAGCCATGGCTTCCTCTAGCGACTCCAGGTCGCGCCAATATGCTTCGTAGTCAGGTTCGTATTCGTGCGGGGCGGATAGCCAGGCCTATGGAATACATGGCGACACCTGGCTGTAAAAATAATCGTCATAAGACGCGACATTCATGCGCCCGTCCGCTTCGTATTCCCAGCCGCAGCGGCATTCGTAGTTGCCACGGATGTAGAGGCCAACCCCGACGTCAACGCTATCGCTTTCGGCTATGTCGCCGCATTCCGGGCAGAGCATTTGGTCATCACGCAGCCGCGCGGGTTGTTGCGCAAAAACAACGGGGCGCCGTTCCGTGGCAAGTCGCCTGCCGCGCTCTTGAGCTAGCCGCTCTGCACGGTGCATTTCGTTGGCGTAACTGCCCATCACGCCTTCTCCTCATACACCAACAAGAACCGCCACGCCGCGTCGCGGAAGTCTTGCACAACGGAGCCGTGCTTGCTGGCCGTGATGTCATGCCGCTGCCATTCGGCATAAGCCTGATGATAGCTTGCCGATGCTGCGGCCTGCCCTTTCCGAATTATGCTACATGCTTCGGACAGGAGTTTGGTCACGATGTCGGCGCGGATGTAGCGTGGGCAGTCAGGACCATGGTCCAGCGGCGAGCAATTGACACGCGTGATGGCGACTGTGTCGATGGAGACGGCCCATAAGTTGTCGGGGTATTCGTACGCGTACTCCATCATGCGGCCACCGCTGTGCAAGTGGCGGACACAATGTCAAACGCCGTAAAGTTCGGCTCCATCTCCATATGGACATCCCTAGCGCCAAGCCACCTGCCTTCGTTATAGACGTCGAAGCGCATGGGCCACCCGCACTCCCATCCATCATGTTCATGGTAGAAGTCTTCGGCCGCGTCTTCGAAAACCCAATAGGATTCCGGAACGAACTTGCTTTTGAACTCGTATCTGGCTTCGTCTTTATCGACCGTGTATTCGTAGGTGTTCATCAAGTCCTCCGATTAACCGGCAGGCTGTCCAACTGCTTGGTGCAATAGTCGACACGCTCACGCGCATTTTCTAGTTGCTCCATCCAATGTGCACGCTCGTCGCCAGTTCTCTTAGCCTTTTCGGCCGGAGTCTCCGGGCGCTCATAAGTTATGCGCACTTGCGGATAGCTATCGCCCGCACAATCAATGTAGGGGTCAAAATCAATTTCTGCCGACGCGCGGCAGTCGGATGGGATGCTGTAATATACGTGATCAAGTTCGTCCAAGAACTTGCCGAGGCTATGTTCCGGAAGTTCCGTTGCAACGCCCCATATTTTGGCTACTTCGGTCACCGTGCTCATCACGCCACCCTTACGCTGATCGTCTCGTCCCCATCCTTAAGCCGCGCGCCCTTGACATTCTTGTTGGCGGCAAGCCTTTCCAGTATCAGCCGCTTGTCCGGCTCTGTCCTGATGCGGATGGCCCACTTGGGCAGCAGCGTTTCGTCGATGATTTCCACCGACTGCCGGCCCTTCGTTACGCTAACGGTAGCCTCCACAAGCGGCGCCTTCTGGATGCCGGCCGCCTTCATGACGCGCAGCATCAGGGTGCGCATGGCTTCCTTGCGACGGTCTGCCATGTTTTTGCGGGCGGCAAGCTCGTCCTGGCGCTGCTTTATCGCGCGCGACATGCTGTCCGCTTCGCGCTCGATGTCGACGAGGCGGGAGAGAACGGAGAACGCATCGGTTTCGCCCTCTATGCAGTCGCGACGAAGGTCTTCGTCCTCGGCAAGGTCGGGGTATGCCTGCATGAGGGCATGGATGTGGGCTTCAAGGTTGGCCACATCCGCGGCTAGGAATTGTGGTTTGGTCATATCTCAGTACCCCCGCGCCGGATTGTCACAGTAGCCATGGCGGTCATAATGCCGCGGGCGGTCCTCCCTATATGCGGCAACAGCCTCGCGTTGCGCGCGTCCAATACTGCCCTTCTCTACGATGATGTAGCCTGCGGTGTTCAGTCCTGCTACGACTTGTGCAGCCAACGACGGAGCGGATGCGTAACCATTAAGGCTACCCCGCAGTTCGTTCGCGATAATCTCAGAAGGGGATGTCGTCATCTAACTCATGCCTCCAATCGTTATCATTATCCGCCGGCCGCCCATTGTCGTTATCGGCCGCAAACTGCCGTTCGGTGCCGGGTTTGTAGTCTCGCGGCTTCCAATACTTGCCGTCCGGCTCGACTTGGATTTCATCCGTAACAAGCAGTTCGTTCTGACGCTCAAGCCACTCCAAAACGGTGCGCGGGAACGGCCTCTGCCCGCCGTGCTGCGCCCAATATCTTTGAGCCTTGGATGTCGGATAGCCGCGGCTCTTCGGGTTTGGGTGCTCATGGTGTTGGGGACAAAGCCACTCGTTGATCGTTGTCAGCCCGCACATGTACGTGACCTTCACGCTTGGCGGGTTTTCGCCCTTCCCCTCATGAAAGCGGAACGATCGGCTGGTGACCGGGCGCCAGGCCGCAGTTTCTGTCGACAGGATCGGAGCGTCGGTCGGCCTCTCTGCAAACTTTGGCTTTTCCTCAAAGACGAATTCATGGTCGCAGCAATGACAGATGCGCGCTGAAGCGTGGCACTGCTCCTCGCAGTTCGGGCACAACTTAATTGGCGCCTCGCCGCTGCCGCTTCCCGGCTTTCTTGGCTGCACCATGTCAACCGGCCCGTGTTCGGATATGTTGCCGGCAAAATCCATATATCGGCCATTCGGCTTCAGATATGATGCAATGGCCGCCCGTCGCGCAGCGGCATCAACCGACTCAGGGTCAAAGCCAGGCGGATAGACAACGCGGGTCATTCTCCCGACGCGCTGGACGTAGCGGCCTGCGGACATCGTTCGATACAGGTCAACAATCAAATCAACGCCAACGATATTGGTGCCTGTCGAGAGGATGTTATCGTTGACCAACCCCCACAGTTTGCCGCTTTTCAGATCCTCGATTAGCCTCCTGCGCTCGCCTGATGGCGTCCCGCCATGGACCAATTCAACCGCTCGTCCTTGCCGCTTGAATTCGTCCCGAACGCGCGCGGCATGCTCGATTCCTCGGCAGAAAATGAGTGCCTTCTTGCGATGGCCCTCCGTATCTAAAACCTCTTGCACAACACGACGGTTGAGTTCGTCCGTGTCTACGGCGGCACGGTAATCGCTCGCCTTATACTCGCCCATAGACCGACCTACGCCGGTTATGTCGTAGTTTGTGTCAACTGGCTTGCTGGTGATCGGCGTCAGATAGCCATCGTCGATGCCGCGGCGGATGCCATAGTCGTAAACAACAGCATCGAACAACTTGCCGTCGCCTTCGGTTAGACGCCCCCCGTCAAGCCGGTAATCCGTGGCTGTAAAGCCGTTGATTTTCATGTCCGGATTGATGGCCATAAGGTCATCAATCAGTCGGCGATACATCGTAGCTTGCTTGAAGGGCACAAGATGCGCCTCATCAATCTGAAGCACGTCTACATGGCCAATCTGGCGCGCCTTGCTGTGGACAGTCTGCAGTTGCGAGAATAATACCTGCGCGTGGTAATCCTGACGTCCAAGTGAAGACGCCCCAATGCCGGCGGGCGCAAACGGCCGAAGGCCAATAAGCTCCTTAAAGTTGCCCTCCACCAACTCAACAACGTGAGTGGTGTTCATGATGCGCATGTCGCTCCAGCCGTCCAGCAGTTCGCAAGTCGATGATGCCTGCATGATCGACTTGCCGGTACCTGTGGCGGCCACGACAAGCGGGTGGCCTGGCGTCTCGCGCCAATAGTCAAAGATCGCGTCTACCGCCTCTCGCTGGTAGTATCTGAGGGGCATGGTTAAGCCGCCACTTTGCTAATCTTCTCGCGCGCACGCTCGCACAGTTGCCTGACGCGCTCACCGCCAATGCCGCGCTTTCTGCCGATATCGCCGTATGTCTCGCCAGAGGCTGCGCGAACAAGCATACGCCCCTCACGGCTGCGCGACAGCTTACGCAGCACTTCGGTCGTGAAGACGATTTCCTCCTGTCTAGCCGGCGTTGAGGCGCGCGCTGCGGCAAGTCCTTCCGGGTCTTCCCTGATCAGCGCGCGCCGCTTGCCGTCATCGGAACCGCGTTGGCGCGTAACACCGCGAAAGCGCCAATATAGCCACCTATGGAAACTCCCCTCAGGCCGGAATTTCTCCCAAGCCATAAGCGCGGACTCGACAGTCTCTTGCACGACTTCATCCCATTCGTTCCGATGGCAGTAGCGCTCGGCTAACTTGCGCAGCATCGGGATATGGGCGACCACCCGCTTATCAAACTCTGCGGGTCGGTCTGCGATGTTAACGTCAGCCGGCGTTTTGCGCTTGATCACTTGCACCATCCGTCCATGTTTTGCCGTTATGTAGGGCATAAGTGACCGTCTCCGCAGCCTCATCGCTATCAATCAACTCGCCTGGCACCAGCGCTGGAATGTGGAGGTGAGCGGGGCAAGCAACCTTCTGCTCCTCGACGCCAAGAGGTTTTGCCCATCGAGCGCATGACCAGTGGGCGTCACCACCCATTTCAGGCGTGGAGTGCAGACAGGACCGGCAAGTCACTCGCGGCCAGGCGCCTTCGTGGCATACCGCCTTGTGGTCGCAGAACCGACACTTGAAAAACTCCGGGTCTTCGCTCATGCGGCTTGGCGGCTCCGGCGCATTGATTATGCGTTCAAGCCGCGCCAGCAGCCGCAAGGTCCATACAGCGTCGTACTCGATGCGCTCGAAATACCGCCCGTCATCGTTCTTGTTCACGACGAGATACCCCGCACGCGTCAAGCCGAACATGTGCATGCCAAGCTGGCACTGACCATAGTGAAGCGGCTTCGCTTCCCTGCAGCCCTTCTTCGCGATCTCCTTAAAGTTCTTGTCGTTGGACGACTTGAACTCGAAAAGGTGCTCCGTCTTAGGTGCCTCCGGCAGGCCAATCCCCTTGCCGTCACACTTGCCGCGGACGTGCCCGCCAACCAGGCGGATGCGATCCTGCTGCCCGTAAACCTCGACGCCAATGCGTTCGAGGTCCGAGACAAGAACCTCTTCCCATCGGTCACCCGTTCGGAAGATTGACAGCTTGCGGCCGTCAATCTGTTCCGGCTGGCTAGCCCACCGGAAGGCGTACCACAAAGCGCGATCGCATTCCGTGTTCGCTATGCCAACGCTGATGCCGAGCGAGTCGTAATGCTCGTTTGCAGCCTCATAAGCAGCGTAGATGGCGCGGACGGTTGATGGCGTTGGGCGTGGGAGGGGGGCCAATTAAACAAGCTCCTCCATACCGCGCCATAACTTGTGGCCGGCAGGCACTAGTTTGAAATAGCGGCTTGCATGTTCGCCACCAAGTTTGTCGTTTAGCGCGCCAACCATTATACCCCCCACGTAGTCGTTGGCGACGTTTTCGCAGACAAGCAGATCGGCGACAGTCTCACGAGCAAAATTGTCAACGCCAATTATTTTCATCACCGCTTCCTCCTATCCTTCAACCAATCATCGCCCTTCGGCTCAACGCCTGCCGCCCGTTCGCAATCGTCCGCAACACGGTTCAATCTGCGGCAGGCGCCTTGCCGCGCAGCGCTATGGCGCCTTCACGCAGCCACTGCGCGGCTATCTCGAGTTGGGTTGCTGGTGTCACGATTTGGCCCACAACAGCGCTATCTCGCATTCTTCCCGCTCCTGCCACTTCGGATCCGCCGTCCGCTCCAGCGTAAGCAGCGCGTCTTCCGGCCTGCCGTCGCGCAGTTGCTCGATTGCAAGCCGCACAAGCGTTTCAACGTCTTTGTCCATGTCGTTGTTGGTCCTCAAACACGCTGCGGCATAAGAACGACAAGCTGGTCTGGAGCGGCATCGCTCTTGATAAGCGCCGGCCCCGTTGGGTCCATCGCAAACCGCACGTAGCCAGCGGGTAGCGCAGCCAAGGCTTCGGCCATGTATCGGGCGTTGTAGCCTACCGAGAACGGCTCGCCATCGTACTCAGCCTCTACGGTGTCTTCTGCGGTGTTATCGCCGCGCACAAACACTTCGATGGAGTTGGTCGACACGGACAACTTTGCAGTAGGCGTCCGCATGTCAGACACGACAGAAGCACGGTCAGCAGCAGCGGCGAGCGCCTGCCCATCGACGGCCACGACACGCTCGATGCTGGTCGGGACAACGCGCTGGTAGTCGGGGTATGTGCCGTCAATCAGTTTGGACGTAATTACCGCATCGGCGGTAGTGATGCGCACCTTGGTGTCGGACAGAGACACATCCACCTGGCCATCAGGGACAAGCCCGATGAACTTGCTCGGCAGGATGACTGGTGGGATGTCGCCAACACTCTCTGTCTTGTTGATCGAAAGCCTATGGCCGTCCGTGGCTACTGCTACAAGCTGGCCGCCATTGACATGCAGAAACACGCCGCACAGATAGTAACGCGTCTCTTCGTTCGACATCGCGAACTTGACGGGCGCCAGAAGCGCGGCCAAGTTTGTCTTGAACTCGGACGCAAACTTGCCGGCGCTCATGTCGGGGAAGTCGGACACGGGCAGGAACTGCAGAACGAACCGCGAGCGGCCGGCCTTGACGACAAGGTTCTTGTCCTCGACGGAAAGCAGCACGTTGGCGCTCGCAGGCAGCTTCTTGACGATGTTCTCCAACAGCCGCGCCTCAACACACACACCGCCGCCCGCCTCAGCCATGACCGGCGTCGACGCGGTGATTTCAATGTCAAGGTCAGTCGCGGTGGCGGTGAGCTTGTTGCCGTCCGCAACCAGGCGCACCGTGGACAGGATCGGGATGGTATTGCGTGCCTCGACGACCTTGGTCGTGCTGGTGAGCAGACGCAGAAGGTCATTGCGCTCGATGCTAAGGCGCATTGGATGCTCCGGGTTGTGGGGTTGGATGGGGTGGCCGTGGCTGTTGGTAGCACCCACGGCCAGGCGGCGGAAAGGCTACGCCGCTAACTTCTTTGGCCAGCCGTCCTCATCGAGTTCCGGCGCCACGAATTCAGTTCCATTTAAATCGGCAATGTGCCGAAGCAGCGCCTCCGCATCGCCGGGCATGTTGTCGTTTGCCGGCTGTGCCCAAGGTTCACTTTCTGCGTCCTCCACAGTCAGTGCCTCGATCGCCGCCTCAAGTGTGAACGGCGTGTCTTCCTTTTCGAATACAACCTTGTCGCCGTAGGCTCCGCCAATTTGGTCCTTGAGGTCGTCCCATGAATTGATGTCGATACCACGCACGGCGAGCGCGATCTTCATGATATCGCCCTTGCCAATGGTGTACCCGCGCTGCTGGTATTTCAGAACGCGGCCCGCCGACGCCAATGGATAGCGGGTGCCTGCATTGAACTTCAGGAATCGCTGGCTGTTGTGCTTCAGAAAATCCGGGTGAAAGACAAAGCCAGACTCCGGGTGCTCGTCGCCAATCGTCACGAACTGGAGATTGCCCGGATTGTACACGGTTTTCGGCCCGGCATCCAGATCCAGCGCACCCATGCATATGGTGTAATCGAACGCCTTGAAGATGTCGTGCGCGGTTGGGAAATAGTCAAAGTGCATCAACTGAGCAATGTTGCCGCCTTGGTCTGCGAAGGTGACCGCGCGCTTGCTAGCAGCCACGCACCACAGCCCGTCTTCGTATGACTGATAAACGCCAGTCTCAAACGCGCGGCGGCTCTTGAAGTACACGTCAACGTCGTTGATTTTTGCGCCCGTAAAGACGCTGGTCACCGCTCCGCCCGCTACGAAAATCTGCTTGCGTTCGGCTTTATAAGCCATTGCACACTCCATTCAGTTGGAAAAACCGGCGGCATTCGCGCCGCCGCAGCTCACCACCTTGCGGGTTAGCCGACGCTAAGGTCTACGTCGGGAATGATCGTCTGCGGCTTGAAAATAACCTTGTAGTGGTAGGTGCTGACGTTCGCTCCGTCGATCTGTTCAACGAAATAGGTCACGTTGTCGGACAGCCCGAGAAAGTGCTTTTTGAACTCGTTGGCGCCCGTCTTGCAGGTGACCGTAAGTTCCTTCGGGTCGTCGTTGTTGCCGAGGGAGCAACGACCCTCGATAGTTAGCATGTAGCTGTCCGTAATGCCGTTGTAGAAGACAACCCTGCGGTTGATCTGGAACATGTCGGCAGCCTTGGACAGGTTGCTGGAGGCGACATCGGCGTCAGCCGCGCAACCCGCCAGAGCCGCCAGAGCCAGGGCTGCCGCTGCTATTTTGAGCTTTCCCATCACTTCCTCCACGGCTTCGAGCCAGCCGCAGCTGCCGCCGGCCGCGCAGCAGCCCGATTGTCATTGGCGGGCGCCTGACGGTTGTCGTTCGCGGGTGCGGTGCGGGTGGTTGCCGGCTGAGTGGCGAAGATTTCAGGCTCCGGAAGTTCTCCCTCGTCCGAGTAGAAATATTTCGAGATGCTGTTCTTGGCCTTGTACGGGCGGCCAGCCTTGCTAACGCCCGCCTCGTTTCTCTTCACCCGCGCAGTGAACGTTCGGAAGTGCAGCTCCTCGGAGTCGTCGATGTTTTCCGGCGCATCAGCACCAAACATGGCGCGGGACATTTTGGAGATTTCCCGCTGTCCGCGTGCCTGCTTTTCCGCCTCCCGATGCTCGATGTCGACCCAAGTGAAGAACCTTCGCTTCGCAAAATCCTCCGGCTCAACCACTTCGATCGTGAAGTTCGCGACCGTATTGCCATCATCGTCCTTCTTGACGTCGCTGGCAGATACCTCCAGGCGATAGATGCCGTCCGGCAGCAGTTCGAAGTCCTGCTGCTCTGTGTCGTGATCGTGCGGGCGAATGGTAGTTCCAAGTTTAGCCATAGATCGTGTTCCTCTCGTTGATTACTTCTTGGCTGCGCCAATCACGTCGTCCAGGTCGACACCAACCGCTGCGGCAACACGCCGGATCAGGTCCATCTTCTCGTCGACCTCACAATCCGGCTCGCCGTTGCGCTCGTCGTATTCCTTGGCGCGCTTAAGCAGTGCCTTCATTCCCTCGACGTCCCGCTTGAGGGCGTCGAATTCCTCACGGGTGACGGCGAGCGGTGCCTGCGGGCTGTGCGGCCAGTCAATTACAGGGAAAGGCTCGGACCAAGGCAGCCTGCGCCACTTCTCGGCGTAGTGGTCACTAACCATGCTCACGACGCACATCACGCGACCCTCCCACCAGTGGATACCCATGTTGCGAGCCGCTCCATGAATACGGCAGCGTGCGCCTTGGGTATGACGAGCACCTCGCCGCCTTGCTCTAACTGCAGCCGATCGTCATCGTGCTCCGATGCAACGATGTCTTCGCATTCATCGCCGAAGCGAGCACGTAGTTCATAGACCACTTCCATCACGCAGCCTCCTTCGGACCATCGGCATAAAAATACTTCGACAGTTCCTCGAATCCCTTGCCCTTCTTGTACGGAATGGATGCGGGCATGTTCATGCGGTTCTTGGCCAAAAAGCCCGCCCGCTCATCCGTGTAGATGACACGCTCGGCGCCAGACATGCCTTCCGGCTTGGACTCCTTCTCCTTGCTGAACGCCTTTGACACCTGCTTGATTGATGCCCGCTTGTTCATGAACAGCAGCGCGTCGCTTTTCTCCATGATGATGTCCGCTGCCCGCCGCTGAAGCTTCGGGCGGTAGCGATCGTAAGAGTCCACAATCGGATCATTGTGCGCCTTCACCTCGCTATGCAGGATAAGCACAACATGCAGGCCTCTCTTGGCCAGCGCGCGGACAGCCAACACGAAGTCGTTCCAATCGTTGTCGGCCTCGAGGTAGCCTTTGCCGAACGCTGTCGGCGACCCTTTGTCGTTGCTGTCGATGGTGTCCCATCCCATGCGGCCGCAGGTGTGCGCCCAAACGAGCTTTTCGAGGGCGTCCAGGCTGTCGACGATCACAGTGCGGAAGCCGTGTTCCTCCGTCAGCAACTGCTCAAAAACGTCCAGCAGTTCGGAGAATGAACCAATGGCCTTCGGCTCACCATCGTCGTTCTGCAGTGTCGGCATTTCAATGTCGGTCGGCGGCTCTTCGCCTTCCGTGAACAGGTACAGCGGGTCAGGGAACTCGCTTGCAAGCGTCGTCTTGCCAATACCACCAGTGCCGTACACGGCGATAACCGGTGGATGCTTACGCTTGGTAGTCGTCCTAAGTGAGCTAAGAGGGATTGCCATCTATTGCAGTACCCATGTTGCGATAAGTGCGGCCAGCACCAATGCTGACCACCAAAACATCAACGGCCGCGGATCTGGTGCGGTCATTCCGCAAACCACATGGCCGTGAAGATGCCTGCGGTGAAGCCCAAGGCGCCCCACGGGAAGTAATAGAAAAAGACTACGGCTACCGCGATAAGCACCGCGGCGATAGCCGCATTGCGCAGCGAGTGCGACTGGTGTGGCGGTTCGTCGTCTTCGGGGAGAATGAGGTGTTCCATTCCCTTAGCGCACCTCCTCAAATTCCCCTGCGACAGTCAGGCGATAGGTCTTGCCTGGTTCGATACCATTCTCGCCGACCATGGACGCCCGCACGGCTATGAGCTTGTAAGGCCAAACCGTCGTGTCGAACGCCGCTAGCATGATTGCGCCGCCGGCAGATGCAGAGGCCGTGCCCGCAGCGCCAAGAGCCGCTGCTATCGCGCCCTCTCCCGTCGTGGCGGCAGGCGCGCGGTCTCCCGTCGTGGCGGCAGGCGCGTAGTCTCCTGTCGTGGCGGCAGGCGCGCGGTCTCCCGTCGTGGCGGCAGGCGCGTAGTCTCCCGTCGTGGCGGCAGGCGCGTAGTCTCCCGTCGTGGCGGCAGGCGCGCCCTCTCCCGTCGTGGCGGCAGGCGCGCCCTCTCCCGTCGTGGCGGCAGGCGCGCGGTCTCCTG
>NZ_JCACER010000047.1:0-55499 GCF_059502445.1 Kumtagia sp. | reverse complement strand
AGCGCCACGAACATGTAGCCGAGCTGCGAGCAGGTCGAATAGGCGATGACGCGCTTGATGTCGTTCTGCACCAGGCCGACGGTGGCCGCGAAGAAGGCGGTTATGGCGCCGATGATCGTCACCACCAGAAGCGCGGTGTGCGACAATTCGAAGATCGGCGAGAGCCTAGCCAGCATGAACACGCCGGCCGTCACCATGGTGGCGGCATGGATCAGCGCCGACACCGGGGTCGGGCCTTCCATGGCGTCCGGCAGCCAGGTGTGCAGCGGCACCTGCGCCGACTTGCCCATGGCGCCCATGAACAGCAGCAGGCAGACGGCGGTCAGCGCGCCCGCCTTGTCGAGGTGGTAGCCGAGGAAATTCAGCACTGTCTCGCCATGCGCAGCCGCCTCGCCCGCCGCCGCTTCGGCGCCGTGGCCGCCGGCCGGCAGGTAGGTGGCCGCATTGGCGAAGATGGTGCCGAAATCGACCGAGCCGAACAGCACGTAGACGCCGAGGATGCCGAGGATGAAGCCGAAGTCGCCGACGCGGTTGACCACGAAGGCCTTGATCGCCGCGGCGTTGGCCGACGGCTTCTTGTACCAGAAGCCGATCAGCAGGTAGGAGGCGAGGCCGACGCCCTCCCAGCCGAAGAACATCTGCACGAGGTTGTCCGACGTCACCAGCATCAGCATGGCGAAGGTGAACAGCGACAGATAGGCGAAGAAGCGCGGCCGGTGCGGATCGTGGTGCATGTAGCCGATCGAATAGATGTGCACGAGGGCCGAGACGGTGTTGACCACCACCAGCATGACGACGGTGAGCGTGTCGATCCTGAGCGCCCAGTCGGCCTGCATCGTGCCGGAATCGATGAAGCGCAGCACCGGCACGGTGAAGGTCTCGACGTCGCCCATGGCGACGGTGAAGAAGGCGACCCACGACAGCACCGCCGAGACGACCAGCAGGCCGGAGGTGATGTATTCCGACGCCTTGGCGCCCAGCGAGGTGCCGAACAGCCCGACGATCAGGAAGCCGAGGAGCGGAAGGAAGACGATGGCCTGGTACATAGGGAAACCTTCGCTCAGCCCTTCATCATGTTGACGTCTTCGACCGCGATCGAGCCGCGGTTGCGGTAGAAGACGACGAGAATGGCAAGGCCGATCGCCGCCTCGGCCGCCGCGACGGTGAGCACGAACAGCGCGAACACCTGGCCGACGAGATCGCCGAGGGCCGCCGAGAAGGCGACGAAGTTCAGGTTGACGGCAAGCAGGATGAGCTCGATCGACATCAGGATGACGATGACGTTCTTGCGGTTCAGGAAGATGCCGAACACGCCGAGCGTGAACAGGACAGCCGAAACCGTGAGATAATGCGCGATGCCGACGGTCATCGTCAGATACCCTTCCCCGTCTCGACTTTCTTGATCTCGATCGCCGTGGCCGGCGTGCGCGCCACCTGGACCGACACGTCCTGGCGTTTCACATGCTCGCGGCGGCGCAGCGTCAGCACGATCGCGCCGATCATGGCGACCAGTAGGATCAGGCCGGCGATCTGGAAGAAATAGACGTAGTCCGTGTAGAGGATGTCGCCGAGCGCGGCCGTGTTTGTTCGCGTGACGATGTCCGGCGTAGGCTTGGAAACGGTCGAGGCGAGCTGCGGCGCGAAAGCGTAGCCGCCGAGCACGATGATCAGCTCTGCCGCCAGCACGATGCCGACCAGGGCGCCGACCGGAGCGTATTGCAGGGCGCCGCTCTTCAATTCGGCGAAGTCGACGTCGAGCATCATGACGACAAACAGGAACAGCACCGCCACCGCGCCGACATAGACGACGAGCAGGATCATCGCCAGAAACTCGGCGCCGGTGAGCAGGAACAGCGCCGCGGCGTTGAAGAAGGTGAGGATCAGATAGAGGACGGAATGCACCGGGTTGCGCGCGGAGATGACCATGAAGGCCGCCGCCACCGCGACGAAGGCGAAGAGATAGAAGAAGATCGCCTCGAGTCCGTTGAGCATGGGTTCCCCCGAGTTCCTGTCCTTACGGCCGGGCGCCTTGCACGCCGTCCGTCCTGCCGTTCCGCCGCCGCCTCCGGCACGAAACGCGTGTTCCTTAGACGAGCCGTTGCGGTCCGTCCATGTTGCCACTGGGGGACAGTTTACTTAATTCCGCTCTCGCCCGGTTCGCCGGGCGCAGCCCCGAACACGGAATTAAGTAAACTGTCCCCTGTGCCTGCTACCGATACGGGGCGTCGAGCGCGAGGTTGCGCGCAAGCTCGCGCTCCCAGCGGTCGCCGTTGGCGAGCAGCTTGTCCTTGTCGTAGTAGAGCTCCTCGCGCGTCTCCGTCGCGAACTCGAAATTCGGCCCCTCGACGATGGCGTCGACCGGACAGGCTTCCTGGCAGAAGCCGCAATAGATGCACTTCACCATGTCGATGTCGTAACGCACGGTGCGGCGCGTGCCGTCGTTGCGGCGCGGACCGGCCTCGATGGTGATGGCCTGCGCCGGGCAGATCGCCTCGCAAAGCTTGCAGGCGATGCAGCGCTCCTCGCCGTTAGGGTAGCGGCGCAGCGCGTGCTCGCCGCGGAAGCGCGGGCTGAGCGGCCCCTTCTCGTGCGGGTAGTTGATGGTCTCCTTCGGCGCGAAGAACTGCCGCATCGACAGCACGAAGGCGCCGACGAATTCCTTCAGCAACAGCGACTTGGCAGCCTGGGCTAGCGCTGACATCTTCTCATTCTCCAGCAAACAGCGGGCCGACGAACCAGCCCACCAGCGGCATCAACACGAACTGGCTGAGGCCGGTTATGTTCAGAACCTTCTTCGTCTCCGGCAGGTCGACCCGCGAGGCGAGCAGCCGCAGCAGGTAGAAATCCGTCGCCGCGACGACCAGGCCGACCAAAGCGCCGATCAGGCTCGCGCTCATGGTTTGGCTCCCGCCTTCTGCCTGTCGGCGGGCGTGCCGAACGCGGCGTCGCGGCCGCGCGTATAACCCGACTGGCGCGGCAAGTCATCGGCAAAGGCCACCCAAGGCAGCCGTTCCTGCCAATAGCCATGCGCCTGCGGCGTAAAGCGCTCCGGGTGATCGAAGAAGCCGATCGCCAGATAGTGCTCGTCGGCCAGCCCGTCGTCGACATAGCCGATCGACGTGCCGCAACGGCCGCAGAAGCTGCGGGTCACGCCGGGCGTCTTCGAAAAGGTTCTCGGCGTGCCGCGGCTGAAGCGCACCTGTGCGGGACGATAGCCGACCCAGAGCATCAGCGGCCCGCCGATGGCGCGGCGGCAGTCGGCGTCGTGGTCGCTGACGACCCAGAACGGCTCGCCATGCATTTCCGCGGCGATGTCGCCGCAGAAACAGGCGCCCGTCTCGACCCGCACGCTGTCGCCGCCGGTCTCTGCCATCATGCCAGCCCCGTCAGCTTCAGGAAGGCGGCGGTGATGACCACCATCGCCAGCGAGATCGGCAGAAACACCTTCCAGCCGAGCCGCATCAGCTGGTCGTAGCGGTAGCGCGGCACGAACGCCTTCACCATGGCGAACATGAAGAACACCAGGCAGACCTTGAGCACGAACCAGATGACGCCCGGCACCCAGGTGAACGGGGCGAAGTCGAAGGGTGGCAGCCACCCGCCGAGGAACAGGATGGTGGTGAGCGCGCACATCAGCACGATCGCCACATATTCGCCGAGGAAGAACAGCAGGAACGGCGTCGACGAATATTCGATCATGTGGCCGGCGACGAGCTCAGATTCGGCTTCCACCAGGTCGAAGGGCGGCCGGTTCGTCTCGGCCAGCGCCGAGATGAAGAACACGACGAACATCGGGAACAGCGCCAGCCAATGCCAGTCGAGGAAGGTGTTGGGCAGGCCGAGATGGGTGCCGAGGCCGTCGCTCTGCGACAGCACGATGTCTGTGAGGTTGAGCGAGCCGACGCACAAGAGCACGGTGACGATGACGAAGCCGATCGACACCTCGTAGGACACCATCTGCGCCGCCGACCGCAACGCGCCAAGGAACGGATATTTCGAGTTCGACGCCCAGCCGCCCATGATGACGCCATAGACTTCCAGCGACGAGATGGCGAAGACGTAGAGGATGCCGACATTGATGTTGGCGACCGCCCAGCCCTCGTCGACCGGGATGACCGCCCAGGTCGCCAGCGCAAGTGCCGCCGACACCACCGGGGCGAGCAGGAACACGCCCTTGTTGGCGCCCGACGGGATCACCGGCTCCTTGAACACGAACTTGAACAGGTCGGCGAAGGACTGCAGCAGGCCCCATGGCCCGACCACGTTGGGCCCGCGGCGCAGCTGCACGGCCGCCCAGATCTTGCGGTCGGCATAGAGCAGGTAGGCGACGAAGATGAGCAGCACGACAAGCAGCACGACCGACTTGATCAGGATGATCAGCGCCGGCAGCACGTAGACTGTGAGAAAGGAATCCATGCTGCGTCTCTACTCGGCTGCCTGCTTGAACCCGCCCCTCGCCAAGGCCGAGCATTCCGCCATCACGGCCGACGCCCGGGCGATCGGGTTCGTCAGATAGAAGTCTTCGACCGGCGATGCAAACGCGGTTTTCGTCACCGCACCGCCGAGCTTCGCCGCCTTGCCGATGTCGGCCGCGCTACCCGGAAGAATCTCGTCGATTCCAGCGAGATGCGGATGGGCCTGGTGGAGCGAAGCCCTGAGCTGCGCCAGCGAATCGAACGGCAGCCGCTTGCCGAGCACGTCGGACAGCGCCCTGAGAATCGCCCAGTCCTCGCGCGCGTCGCCGGGCGCGAAGCCGGCGCGGCTGGTCTGCTGCACCCTGCCCTCGGTGTTGACGTAGGTTCCCGACTTCTCGGTGTAGGCGGCCGCCGGCAAGATGACGTCGGCGCGGTGCGCGCCGCGGTCGCCATGGGTGCCGATATAGACGACGAAGGCGCCTTCCGCCCTGGAGAGGTCGAGTTCGTCGGCGCCGAGCAGGAACAGCACGTCGCTGCCGCCCAGCATGCCAGCGACGTCCCTGCCGCCCTCGCCCGGCACGAAGCCGATGTCGAGGCCGCCGACGCGCGCCGCCGCCGTGTGCAGCACGGCAAAGCCGTTCCAGCCGTCCTTGACCACGCCGGCCGCTTCCGCGAGTTTTGCCGCCAGGCCGAGCACCGCCGCACCGTCCGGCCGCGCCAGCGCGCCCTGACCGACGATGATCATGGGGTGCTTGGCGTTCTTCAGCACGTCGAAGAACGCACCGCGTCCCGCCGCCAGTTCCTTCAGCGTCTCCGGTCCGGCGCCGAGCGATTCATAGGGATAGCGCAGGTCGACGGCCTCGCCGACGACACCCACCGCCAGCGGCTCGTTCATGCGGTAGCGCTTGCGGATGCGGGCGTTGAGCACCGAGGCCTCGAAGCGCGGGTTGGCGCCGACGATCAGGATGGCGTCGGCCTGCTCGATGCCCTCGATGGTCGGGTTGAAGATGTAGCTGCCGCGACCGAGTGAAGGATCAAGCGCCGCGCCGTCCTGCCGGCAGTCGACGTTCTGCGAACCGAGCGACTGGATCAAGAGCTTCAGCGCATACATCTCCTCGACCGCCGCGAGATCGCCGGCGATGGCGCCGATCTGGTCCGGGGCCGACTTGGCCACCGCATCCTTGATGGCGGCAAAAGCCTCCGGCCAGGTTGCCGGCGCGAGACTACCATTCCTGCGGACATATGGCCGGTCGAGCCGCTGCGTGCGCAGCCCGTCCCAGATGAAGCGGGTCTTGTCGGATATCCACTCCTCGTTCACCTGGTCGTTGACGCGCGGCATGATGCGCATCACCTCGCGGCCGCGTGAATCGACGCGGATCGCGGAGCCGACGGCGTCCATCACGTCGATCGATTCGGTCTTGGTAAGCTCCCACGGCCGCGCCGTGAAGGCGAACGGCTTTGAGGTCAGCGCGCCGACCGGGCAGAGGTCGACGACATTGCCCTGCAGCTCCGAGGTCATCGCCTGCTCGAGATAGGTGGTGATCTCGGCGTCCTCGCCGCGGCCGATCAGGCCGAGCTCGGAAATGCCGGCAACCTCGGTGGTGAAGCGGACGCACCGCGTGCAATGGATGCAGCGGTTCATGATCGTCTTGACCAGCGGGCCGATATACTTGTCCTCGACCGCGCGCTTGTTCTCCTGGTAGCGCGAGGAATCGACGCCGAAGGCCATCGCCTGGTCCTGCAGGTCGCATTCGCCGCCCTGGTCGCAGATCGGGCAGTCGAGCGGGTGGTTGATGAGCAGGAACTCCATCACCCCTTCGCGCGCCTTCTTCACCATCGGGGTGTTGGTGAAGATCTCCGGCGCCTCGCCGTTCGGGCCCGGGCGCAGGTCGCGCACGCCCATGGCGCAGGAGGCGGCCGGCTTGGGCGGGCCGCCCTTCACCTCGATCAGGCACATGCGGCAGTTGCCGGCGATCGACAGCCGCTCGTGGAAGCAGAAACGCGGCACTTCGGCGCCGCCCGCCTCCGCCGCCTGCAGCAGCGTGTAGTGGTCGGGTACCTCGATCTCGTTCCCGTCGACCTTGAGTTTTGCCATCACTTACCCCCGGCGGCCTGCGCCGCCTCGTATGCCTGCATCATGTCATGGACGCTGATGCCGTTGATCGTCATGCCGGCGGTCTGTGCCTTCTCGATTTTCACATTGCTCATGTTCACGTCGCGGAACAGGGCGTTGGAGAGGTTGGCCTCGACGACGCTCGCATTGCTGAGCAGCACCTTGTCGAACGCCGCCGCCGACAGGTTGGCGTTGTGGAAACGCGTGTTCGACAGGTTGACGTCGTCGAAACGCGAATTCGCCATCGTGGCGTTCTTCACGTCGAGGACGTCGCGGGTGTCGTGGACCTGCATCTGCGTTCGCTCCTTCACCCGCACCGCGCCTGCTGCCACAGTTTCACATGCGGCAGATGCGACCAGCCGAAGGCGAAATCGCTGTCGCCGTTGGCGCGCAGATGCTCGAGCCGTTCCCTGCCTTCCTCGACCGTTGGCTCGTGCCCTTCCGCGATCCACCACATCACTAGATGCTGGTCCTTCATCGCCGAGAACCACTCGCCGCGGCGGCGGTAGAACTGCTTGTGGACCGTGTTCCAGACGAAGCGCTCAAGGCTCTCCGCATCGCGCCAGACGCTCATGTTCACGATGATCATCGGGTCAGCATCGGCGCGGATGTCGAGTGCGTTGCCGCCATCGTCCTGCAACCGCCAGACGAAGCCGTCGCAGCGGTCGGCAAGCCCGTTGATGCGGTCGAGATTGTCCGCGAAGTCCGCGACCCGCGGATCCTCGAACGGATATCTGAGGCGCGCGACATTGAACTGGGCAAGGTTCATGGCTTCCGCTTGCCCCCTCCCGTCACACCGGCGAGCTTCGTCGCCTGGCCGATCCAGTCGTCGCGGTCGATGCGGCCGGAGAAACCGAGCGAATCCTCGACCCAGGCGATCTCGTCCTTGGACCAGGCGGCGATCTGCGCATAGGTCCACACGCCGAGGCCGTTCAGAACCTGCTCCAGCTTCGGGCCGACGCCGGCGATCGCCTTGAGATCGTCCGGCCGCGCCGGCTTGCCGATCGCCGCCGGCTTTCGGAGTTCCCCGGATGACGGGGCGGCAGGCGCGGCAACAGCCTTCGGTTTGGCCTCAACCGTCGCCTTTCCAGTTGCTGCGAGTTGCACCGGCGCGGAGCCGGCGGCTTTCGGCCTGGCGCCGGTCCTGGATTTTTCTGCCGGGGCCGCCTTGATCCGAGCAACTTTCGGTGCGGATTGGGCCGCCTTCCCAGCCTGCGGCTTGCCGGGGAGCGTCCCGGCCTCGGCGATCAGCGTCGAGGCGGCCATCTTCGCCCGCGCCTGCGGCGTGCGCGCGGTATCGCGGAACTCGTGCGCATCGGCGGCGGCTTCCTCGAACATCGGCAAAAACAGCCGGCGCGACGCGGTCGCGGCGCCGGCCATCGAGCCGAGCCACACGCCCATCGCCTGGCTGGCGAGACCGATGCCGAGCGCCGACATCGCCGCCGCGCTCGCCAGCGGATGCGCCATAAGGTTTACGGCGCCGGCCATCTCGGCTGGCATCGGAACCCCCATCTGCTTCATCGCATCGTCCAGCATCGTCTCACTCGGCAATAGTCCATCGGGAATGGAAAACATCGACATGGCATGCTTCCTTGTCGTCTGTTCCGTCGCCCGCGTTGACCGCCTCCAACCTGTCGTACGTTCTGCTTCTCTGGATCCGCTATTCGGCCGCCACCAGCACCGGCTCGGCGCGATGCGCGTTGCGGGTGAATTCGTCGATACGCCGTTCGATCTCAGGCCGGAAGTTGCGGATCAGACCCTGGATCGGCCATGCCGCCGCGTCGCCCAATGCGCAGATCGTATGCCCCTCGATCTGCTTGGTGACGTCGAGCAGCATGTCGATCTCGCGCTTCTGCGCCTCGCCGCGCACCAGCCGTTCCATCACCCGCCACATCCAGCCCGTGCCCTCGCGGCACGGCGTGCACTGGCCGCAGCTCTCGTGCTTGAAGAAATAGCTGAGCCGGGCGATCGCCTTCACGATATCCGTGGACTTGTCCATGACGATGACAGCCGCCGTGCCGAAGGAGGATTTGCGCTCCCGCAGCCCGTCGAAATCCATCGGGCAGTCGATGATGTCCTCGGCCTTGACCACCGGGCACGAAGCGCCGCCGGGGATGACGGCGAGCAGATTGTCCCAGCCGCCGCGGATGCCGCCGCCGTGTTTCTCCACCAGCTCGCGGAAGGTGATGCCCATGGCCTCCTCGACCGTGCAGGGCGTGTTCACATGGCCGACCAGCATGAACAGTTTCGTGCCGACATTGTTGGGCCGGCCTATGGAGGAGAACCAGGCCGCGCCGCGCCGCAGGATGGTGGGCGCCACCGCGATCGACTCGACGTTGTTGACCGTCGTCGGGCAGCCGTAGAGGCCCATATTGGCGGGGAAAGGCGGCTTCAGCCGCGGCTGCCCCTTCTTGCCCTCCAGACTTTCCAGCAGCGCCGTCTCCTCGCCGCAGATATAGGCGCCGGCGCCGTGGTGGACGTAGATGTCAAAATCGTAGCCGTTGATGTTGTCCTTGCCGATCAGGCGGGCGTCATAGGCTTCGTCGATCGCCCGCTGCAGCGCCTCGCGCTCGCGGATGAACTCGCCGCGCACATAGATGTAGGCGGCGACCGCGCCCATGGCGAAGCCTGCGACCAGGCAGCCTTCCACCAGCGTGTGAGGATCGTGCCGCAAGATGTCGCGATCCTTGCAGGTTCCCGGCTCCGATTCGTCGGCGTTGACGACCAGGTAGGACGGGCGGCCGTCGCTCTGCTTGGGCATGAACGACCATTTCAGGCCGGTCGGAAAGCCGGCGCCGCCGCGGCCGCGCAGGCCGGACGCCTTCATCTCGTTGATGATCCAGTCGCGCCCCTTGTCGATGATCGCCTTGGTACCGTCCCACTGGCCGCGCGCCATCGCGCCCTTCAGCGACCTGTCGAACAGGCCGTAGATGTTGGTGAAGATGCGGTCTTTGTCCTGAAGCATTGATCGTCCCTCAGACCGGCTTCTTGCCGAACACGCGGATGTATTCGGCCACGCCGCCCTTGGCGAGCGCCTTGGCCTGCTTCACCCAGTCGTCACGTTCGATGCGGCCCTTGAAATTCAGGTAGCCGTCGACCCATTCGCGCTCCGCTGTCTTCCACGCGGCCACCTGGGCGAAGGTGTAGATGCCGAGCGAATGCAGGATGCCCTCGATCTTCGGCCCGACGCCCGAGATCAGCTTGAGGTCGTCGACCACCGCCGGCTTCTCGATGCCGGCCGGACGGTTCCTGTCCCCGAGCGACGGCCTGGCAACCTGGGCCTTGGCACGAGCCGCGCCCTGCCTGGTCTCCGGCGCCTTGAAGGCGGTGACGGGCTCGTCGTGCGGGGCCCGTCCGCTGCGCTGCTTCTCCACCTTCTCGACGGCCTCCGCCGCCTTGTTGGCGGCAGCGGCCGAATGGACCGGCGCGCCGACGCTCGCAGCCTTCTCGCCGTTCTGGCTGGCCTTCTCGGGCGACGGCGTCTTGATCGCCGGGTTCGTCTCCGGCGCGTCAGTCTTGGGCTTGGCCGACTTGGACGGCGGCACGCTCGCCGCCTCACCGGCGTCAGCCATCGCCGCCTCCCGCGCCTCGCGGTCGCGGGTCGCCTTCAGCACCGCCTTCTCCTCGGTCAGGCTGGTCAGGCCCCCGATCGGCGCCGAAACGCTGCGCGCCGTTTGCGGGCCAGGTATCACCGTGTCGCCCTTGCCTGTCTCGAAGGCGTCGATGATCTCGGCAAGCCGTTCCGGTGTCAGGTCCTCGTAGGTGTCCTTGAAGATCATCACCATCGGCGCGTTGACGCAGGCGCCGAGGCACTCGACCTCCTCCCACGACAGCGTGCCGTCGGCATTGGTGTGGAACTGGTCCTGATGGATTTTTGAACGACAGACATCCATCAGCTTCTCGGCGCCCATGATCATGCAGGGCGTCGTGCCGCAGACCTGGATGTGGGCTTGGCGTCCGACCGGCTTCAACTGGAACTGGGTGTAGAAGGTGGCGACCTCCAGCACGCGGATCAGCGGCATGTCGAGCATGCCCGCGACATGCTCGATGGCGGCCTTGGTGACCCAGCCCTCCTGCTCCTGCGCGAGCATGAGCAGCGGGATGACGGCCGACTGCTGGCGGCCCTCGGGATATTTGGCGATCCAGCGCTGCGCCTCGCCCACCATCTCGCCGGCGAAGGCGAAGGTGGCGGGCTGGACGGCTGGCTCGGCAAGACGGCGAACGGACATTTACGGACGAACCCTAGCGTACTGGCTTGCAATATTGGGTGACGATCTCGGCGGTTTGCGGCGTCTCGGCAACGAAGCACATCATCAACCGGTCGCCGTCGTCGTCCTCCAGCAGGATTCCCGGCCCGGCATCGGACGGAAACACCCCGACCACGTCGTAGCCCTGCTTTAGCAGGCTTTCGACCGTGGGCTTGTCCTGCGCCATCGCCGGTACGGCGAGCAGCGAAAGGGCAAGACCAAGAAGCGATGCTTTCGCCGGGACGCCTCGCCGTAGATGAGAGTCAACCCGCATCTTCAGTGTCACCTTCGGTCAAAAAATCGGACACCGCCACGATAAGGCCGGGCGGCGATAGCTCGACCTCACCCGAGGTAATGATTCGGGTAGAAATCGGATACTTTTCGTCGCCGCGGCTGTGATGAATGAGCGAACGGCTAAAAGGATCGACGATTAGATAGTGAAGGATGCTCGGTACGCGAAAGTACTCGGCCACTTTGGCGCCGGTGTCGCTGCGAACACTGGAGAGCGAAACGACCTCCAGCACGATGATCGGCTCATCGATCAGCAACGAGTCCGGATCGGCCGGCTTGCATTGCACCGAAACGTCGGGCTCGCGGACCGTTGCATCGTCAATCCGAATACCGACGCCGTCGCCAAAGGCGGTGCACTGTAGCCCGGCCCGCTTTATTGCATTGCGCAAGGCCAACCAGGCCTCGTTCTTGATCTGGACGTGACGAACCGTTTCCGGCGACATCATGATCACCTCGCCGCCCACGAGCTCAAACCGGCCCTCGGCCTGGGACTGGGACCAGCGCAGATAGTCCTGAACGGCCAGTTTCGTCTTCGGCAGCGCCACCATCATCGATCCACCTCGCCGAACACGATGTCGAGCGAGCCCAGCACCGCCGAGACGTCGGCGAGCATGTGGCCGCGGCAGAGGAAGTCCATAGCCTGCAGGTGGGCGAATCCGGGCGCGCGCAGCTTGCAGCGATAGGGCTTGTTGGTGCCGTCGGAGACGAGATAGACGCCGAACTCGCCCTTCGGCGCCTCGACCGCCGCGTATACCTCGCCGGCCGGCACATGAAAGCCCTCGGTATAGAGCTTGAAGTGGTGGATGAGCGCTTCCATCGAGCGCTTCATGGCGGCGCGCTTCGGCGGCACGACCTTGCCGTCCATGTTGGAGACCGGCCCGACGCGCTCCTTGCCGAGCAGCAGGTCGATGCACTGGCGCATGATCTTCGCCGACTGGCGCATCTCCTCCATGCGGATGAGATAGCGGTCGAAGCAGTCGCCGTTCTTGCCGATCGGCACGTCGAACTCCATCTCGGCGTAGCACTCGTAGGGCTGGCTCTTGCGCAGGTCCCAGGCAGCGCCCGAGCCGCGCACCATCACGCCCGAAAACCCCCAGGCCCAGGCGTCGTCGAGCGACACCACGCCGATGTCGACGTTGCGCTGCTTGAAGATGCGGTTGGGGGTGAGCAAATTGTCGAGGTCGTCGAGCGTCTTGAGGAACGGGTCGATCCAGCGGCCGATGTCCTCGATCAGCTCCGGCGGCAGGTCCTGGTGCACGCCGCCCGGGCGGATGTAAGCCGCATGCATGCGCGAGCCGCTCATGCGCTCGTAGAAGACCATCAGCTTCTCGCGGTCGACAAAACCCCACAGTGGCGGGGTGAGCGCACCGACGTCCATCGCCTGGGTGGTGACGTTGAGGATGTGCGACATGATGCGGCCGATCTCGCAGCACAACACGCGCACGATCTGCCCGCGCTTCGGTACCTCGATGCCCAGCAGCCGCTCCACGGCGAGCGCGAAGGCGTGCTCCTGGTTCATCGGCGCGCAGTAGTCGAGCCGGTCGAGATAGGGCACGGCCTGCAGGTAGGTCTTGGCCTCCATCAGCTTCTCGGTGCCGCGGTGCAGCAGCCCGATATGCGGATCGACCCGGTCGACCACCTCGCCGTCGAGCTCCAGCACGAGGCGCAAAACGCCGTGCGCCGCAGGATGTTGCGGCCCGAAGTTGATGTTGAAGTTGCGGACGTCGATTTCAGGCATGGGCGCGTTCCGCGCAGTGAATGGTGAATGGTGAATGGTGAATGGTCATGGCTCCGGCCCGATATCGAGCGACCGCACGTACTGAACCAGCCGCTTTCCCAGTCGGGAACAGCGCTCGTTCACCCTGCTGACCTCCGAAGACTCCAACAAACTCACTCGCACACAGAGCGCGAGATGCGTTTCGAGTTCCTTCAGGGAGCCTTGGGCGATTCGCAGGAATTGAATGAAAGGGCGTCTTTGCCCGCGCCCCCACCCCTCCGCGATATTGGCCGGAATGGAGGCCGCGCAGCGACGCAGTTGTGACGCCATGCCGAACAGTTCGTCCCGCGGAAGCTGCTTCGTCAGACGATAAACGTCCTCCGCAATGTCCATCGCCTCCTGCCAGACGATCAGATCGCGGTAGTCGCGTATCGGCTCGGACTTCTTGTCCATTCACCATTCACTATTCACCATTCACTGCTTCGCCTTTTCATCGCCCGGCAGCACGTAGTCCGTGCCTTCCCAGGGCGAGAGGAAATCGAAGTTGCGGAATTCCTGCTTGAGCTCCACCGGCTCGTAGACCACGCGCTTGGCCTCGTCGTCGTAGCGCACCTCGACGAAGCCGGTCAGCGGAAAATCCTTGCGCAGCGGATGCCCCTCGAAGCCGTAGTCGGTGAGGATGCGGCGCAGGTCCGGGTGGCCGGAGAACAGGATGCCGTAGAGGTCGTAGGTCTCGCGCTCGAACCAGTCGGCACCGGGATAGACGGCGGTGGCGGAAGGGACCATCGTCTGCTCGTCGGCCTCCACCTTGATGCGCACGCGCAGGTTCTGGCGCGGCGACAGGAGATGGTAGACGACGTCGAAGCGCTTGGCCCGCGCCGGATAGTCGACGCCGGAAATATCGATGAACGACACGAACTGGCACTGCACGTCGTTTTTCAGAAACGTCAGCACGTCGACGATGTCGCTTGCCTCGACCGACAGCGTCAGCTCGCCATAGGCGACGACGGCGCCGCCCAGCCGCCGGCCAAGCTTCTCCGTGAGGTAGGCCGAGAGATCGTTGAGAGCTTCGCTCACTTGTGCGACTCCAGTTCGCGAACTCTTTCCCCGGCCAGCGCAGACCGGATATTCCGCTGACCCGTTTCCAGCCTGCTCAGCCGCTCGCCGGTTTCCTTTCGAAACGCTGCCAAGTCCGCCTGGATTTCGCGGAGCAGAGGCAAGACAAGATCCTTGGGCTCAGCCATGCCGTCACCGCTCGATCGTGCCGGTGCGGCGGATCTTCTTCTGCAGCAGCAAAATGCCGTAGAGCAGCGCTTCCGCCGTCGGCGGGCAGCCCGGCACGTAGATGTCGACCGGCACGATGCGGTCGCAGCCGCGCACCACCGAATAGGAATAGTGGTAGTAGCCGCCGCCATTGGCGCAGGAGCCCATAGAGATGACGTAGCGCGGCTCCGGCATCTGGTCGTAGACCTTGCGCAGCGCCGGCGCCATCTTGTTGGTCAGCGTGCCTGCCACGATCATGATGTCGGACTGGCGCGGGCTGGCGCGCGGCGCGACGCCGAAACGCTCGCTGTCGTAACGCGGCATCGAGGTGTGGATCATCTCGACCGCGCAGCAGGCGAGGCCGAAGGTCATGAACATCAGCGAGCCGCTGCGGGCCCAGTTGATCAGCGCCTCGGACGACGTGACCAGAAAACCCTTGTCCGACAATTCGTTGTTCAGGTCACCGAAGAACGGGTCGTCGGCGCCGACCGGCTTGCCAGTCCGCGGATCGAGAATGCCCCTCGGCTGCGGCGCGACGAGCGTGGTCGTGCTCAGTTCCATTCCAGCGCACCCTTCTTCCACTCATAGACGAAGCCGATCGTCAACACGGCCAAAAACACCATCATCGACCAGAAGCCGAACATGCCGATCTCGCCGAAGGACACTGCCCACGGGAACAGGAAGGCCACTTCGAGATCGAAGATGATGAACAGGATCGACACCAGATAGAAGCGGACATCGAACTTCATGCGTGCGTCGTCGAAGGAGTTGAAGCCGCACTCGTAGGCGGACAGCTTCTCCGGATCGGGGTTGCGATACGCCACCAGATAGGGTGCAACCACCAGCACCACAGGGATGACGATCGACACACCGAGGAAGATGATGACGGGAAGATATGAACCGAGTAGCCCGTCCATGCTCCGACCTTCCGTTGGCGATCCTGACTTCAAATCATAGCACGGAACGGGAGGCTGGGAGCGCGACAGTCTGACCCGCCGGCCACCTGCCCGAAACCTTGCTGCGATGCGGCAGAGCGTTAGCGCAGGCTCGGAAGCGACGCAAGCCGATCCTTGGCTAAAACATGGCGGACGTCCCGACAGTCCTTGTCAGGAGGTCCCCGCAAAGCGGGTGGACGGGTGCCGGGCGGGTCGGCCATATGGTTGCGGCAACAAACACCGACGAATGCTGGTGAATCGCGCATGAAGGATCGAATCTCGCTGCCCCTCGCCCGCCGCATCGCCATCGCGGCGCAGGGGCTCTCCGAGCCGCGGCCGGTTGGCCCAATCACCCGCCGCCATCTGGCAAGGGTGCTGGAACGCCTCGGCCTGCTGCAAATCGATTCCGTCAGCGCCGTGGTGCGCGCCCACTACATGCCGCTGTTCTCGCGGCTCGGAGCCTACCCGATGGCGCTGCTCGACGACGCGGCCGCACCGGGCCGCAAGCGCATGCTGTTCGAATACTGGGCGCACGAGGCGTCGCTGCTGCCGCTCGAGTCCTGGCCGCTGATGCGCTGGCGCATGGAGCGAGCGCGCGCCAATGACGACCGGGAAATCTACAAGGGCCTGGCCCGCTGGGCCGACGCCAACCGCCCGCTGATCGAGTTGATCTACCGGCGCGTCGCCGAGGAGGGCCCGATCGCCGCCTCCGACATAGACGGAGCGAAGGGCAAGGGCGGCTGGTGGGGCTGGAGCGACGAGAAGCACGCCTTCGAGTGGCTGTTCTGGGCCGGCAGGATAACCACGGCGGCCCGCCGCGGCTTCCAACGCCTGTACGACATCCCCGAGCGTGTGCTGCCGAAGGAGGTGCTCGCCTTGCCCGAGCCGGCGCCGGAGGACGCGCATCGCGAATTGCTGCGGCGCTCCGCGCGCGCCCTCGGCATTGCCACCGCGAGCGACCTGCGCGACTATTTTCGCCTGTCGCCGGCCGACATCAAGGGCCGTGTCGAGGAGCTGGTCGAGACGGGCGACCTCTTGCCGGTCGCCGTCGAGGGCTGGCGGAACCCGGCCTATCTCTTCGCCGGCGCGCGCATGCCGCGCAAGGTAGAGGCGCGCGCCCTGCTTGCCCCGTTCGATCCGCTGGTGTGGGAGCGCTCGCGGGCCGAGAGGCTGTTCGACTTCCACTATCGCATCGAGATCTACACGCCCGCCGAGAAGCGCCAGTACGGCTATTACGTCCTGCCCTTCCTGCTCGGCGACACCATCGTCGGCCGCGTCGACCTCAAGGCCGACCGGCCGGCCGGCGTGCTGCGTGTGATGGCCGCTTATTCGGAACCGGGAGCACCGTCGCACACGGGCGCCGAACTCGCGAAAGAGCTGGAGTTGATGCGCGACTGGCTGGGTCTGGAGCGCGTCGAGGTATTGCCCGCCGGCGACCTTGGACCGACACTTGCCGGTATTCTGCCAGCGGCGGCGTGAGCATCGCGCAACAGGTCTAAGAAGGCCGAGCTCGGCCAGTTCCCGCCGCAGCTTCGGCGGAATCTCCATCAGCTCCGGCCCGGCTGGCCGAGATCGGCCCGCGTCGGCCCCGGAAGGCGCGGCTGCCACTCGGTGCGCTCCACTTCGGATCGAAAACCAGCGGCCAACGCCTAAGAGGGCCCGTCTCACGTCGAGCCGACAGGAGAGCGACGCGGTCCGCGGGCACGCGGCACCGTGAGGCGCTCAGCACTCCACCACGTTGACGGCCAACCCGCCGAGACTGGTCTCCTTATAGCGCTCGTTCATGTCGAGGCCGGTCTGGCGCATGGTCTCGATCGCCGCGTCGAGCGGCACGAAATGCGTGCCGTCGCCCTTTATGGCGAGCGAGGCCGCCGTCACCGCCTTCACCGCACCCAGGGCGTTGCGTTCTATGCACGGCACTTGCACCAGCCCGGCCACGGGATCGCAGGTCATGCCGAGATGATGCTCCAGCGCGATCTCGGCGGCGTTCTCGATCTGCCGCGGGCTGCCGCCCATGACTGCCGCCAGCCCCGCCGCCGCCATCGCCGAGGCGGAGCCCACCTCGCCCTGGCAGCCGACCTCGGCGCCGGAGATCGAGGCGTTGGTCTTGATGATGCCGCCGATGGCAGCGGCGGTGAGCAGAAAGTCGCGGATGCCGTGGTGATCCGAATCGGGATGAAAATGCAGCCAGTAGCGCAGCACCGCCGGCAGCGTGCCGGCCGCGCCGTTGGTCGGCGCAGTCACCACGCGGCCGCCGGCGGCGTTCTCCTCGTTGACGGCCATGGCGTAGACGGACAGCCAGTCATTGGCGAGCAGCGGGTTCGGCCGGTTCTGTCGCCACTCCTCGTCGAGCTTCTGGTGCAGCATCTTGGCGCGGCGGCGCACTTTCAGGCCGCCCGGCATGATGCCCTCCTGACTAAGGCCCCGCTCGATACAGCCGCGCATGGCAGACCAAATGGCGTCCAGCCCTTCGTCGAGCTTTTCGCGTGAGGTCACCGTTTCCTCGTTGGCGCGCTTCATCTCGGCGATGGAGAGGCCGCTGGCATCGGCCATGGACAGCATTTCGGCCGCGTCGGCGAAGGGATATGGCACGTCCGGTCCGGCGGCCTTCGCCGTCCCGCCCTTCATGCGCTGCAACTCCTCCTCCGACACGACGAAGCCGCCGCCGATGGAATAGAAGACACGGCGCAGCACCAGATGGTCATCCGTGTCATAAGCGTAGAAAGTCATGCCGTTGGCGTGCCCGGGCAGCGCCGTTTTCCTGTCGAGCACCAGATCGACGGCCGGGTCGAAGCGATAGGAGGGATGGCCGGGCGGCGAAATGCGTTTCGCCGCCTTGATCGCCTCGATCTGCGCATCAGCCTTGTCGGGGTCGACCGTCGTCGGCGTCTCGCCCGCGAGCCCAAGAATGACCGCGCGATCGGACCCATGCCCTATCCCGGTATAGGCGAGAGAGCCGTGCAGGCTGGCGCCGAGGCGGCCGACCCTGGTGCCGGCCGGGCGCGGCCAGTCGCTGCCGGCGACCTCGTCGAGAAAGCGCCGCGCCGCCGTCATCGGCCCCATCGTGTGCGAGCTCGAAGGGCCGATCCCGATCTTGAACAGGTCGAACACGGACAGGAACAAGCGGCGCTCCCTGGCTGAGGGCGTACCGACGCCCTTTGGCTACATATCGGGCTTTTGCGGGGCTGGGACTAGGCTCAGGCCGAAATCCGCTTCTCCGCTCGCGACATGGCCGGCGCAAGAGCGCTTTTCGGCAAAGAAAAGGCGCGGTCGCCCGCGCCTTTGGAGAGTTCGTTTTCCGCCGCCGGTCAACCTGTCGCGAGAAGCGCGTTGCCACCGACCAGCCAAGCGAGAAGCACGATGCCTGCGAAGCCGATCACCGCCTTGGCGGTCAGGCCCCAGCAAGACTTCTGAATTCCGTCGTCCATGATATTCCTGTTGTTGCTGGTCCCGCCGACGCATCGTCTGGCGGGCCCCGATCAGCCGGCTCAATACGCCTTCGGCGCCACTTTCGCAACGGGAAAAACGGCGAAACCGTGGCAGGCGGGCGGGCCATTGTGTCTCAAGCGCTATGCATTTTAATAAAATCAGCGATTTACGGGCACCTCGCGGTAAACCATGCCTTTACTGGTGAGGCGGATTCGAGGCGTGTCCGGTCCGGAAGGCCATGCCGCTGGAAATCCCGGCGATGCCGCTCCCCTTCCGGCATCGGCCGCATTACGCTGGCGGCATGGCCGAATCGCTGCCTCTCACGCTCGGGGATCTCGTCGCCCTCGCCTTCTTCCTGGCGGTCTGGGTGGTGCACGGGCTGGCGGCCGGCGGCCACATAACCAGGCGCGTATCGCTCACCACCGCCATGAACGCGCAGCGGCTTGCCTGGATGCGCACCATGGGCCGGCGCGAGTTGCGCATGATCGACACCAGCATCATGGTCGGCCTGCAGCAGGGTACGGCCTTCTTCGCCTCCAGCGCGCTGATCGCCATCGGCGGCTGCTTCGCCCTGCTCAACGCCTCGGATCATGTGCTGATGATCGTCGCCGACGTGCCGCTGGCGGCGCAGCCGTCGCGCCAGGCCTTCGAATTCAAGGTGCTGGGCCTGATCGCCATCCTCGCCCACGCCTTCTTCAAGTTCGGCTGGTCTTACCGGCTGTTCAACTACTGCTCGATCCTGGTCGGCGCCGTGCCCATGCACAAGGACGCCGCGCACGATCCGGCCGAGTTGGAGGCAGGCATAGAGCGCGCCGCGCGCATGAACATGCTGGCCGGCGCGCATTTCAACGCCGGGCTGCGCGCCATCTTCTTTTCGATCGCCTATCTCGGCTGGTTCATCAATCCGGCGGCCCTGGCGCTGACCACCTGCCTGCTGTTCGCCGTGCTCCTGCACCGGCAGTTCTTCTCGGAAGCGCGGCGGGTGGCGTTGGGGGAAGGCACAGTAGGGCAGTAGGGCAGTAGGGCAGTAGGAGGGGAACGCGACCTTGCCGTACAGTCAATGCGTCGCGTTACAGCTTTCCATTTTACATGAGTTTCGGGGCGGCTGAGTACGGTCGCCCTACTGCCCTACTTGCCTCGCTTCAGGAAACGGCGAATCGATGCGCCCCGACAGCCAATAAGCGAGAAGCCCGATCCATTCGCGGATGCCAAGCGTGGTGGCCTGAACCGAATCGATGGCATTGTCGGCGAAGAACAGGCTTTCGCGGCCGCTGGTGCGGTAGTCGACCGGCCAGGGCAGTACGGCGAAGCCGGCTTTTTCGAACAGCGCCATCGAGCGCGGCATGTGGAAGGCCGAGGTCACCAACAGCCAGGTCTCGCCTGGAGCCGGTGAAACCAGGCGCTTGGTGAAGACCGCGTTCTCATAGGTGTTGCGCGATTCATTCTCCAGCACCAGCCGGGCGGGATCGACGCCGAGCGCCGTCAGCAGCCGCGGCGCGGTGGCGCCATCGCCCTCGCCTTCGAGCACGAGCGTGCCGGCACCGCCGGTCACCACGATCCGTGCCTTGGGATAGCCTCGCGCCAGGATGGCCGTCTCGACGTAGCGGTCGCCGCCGGCATTGAGCTCGTAGCCGCCGCGCACAAGATTGATCGCCCCTTCCAGCCCGCCGCCGAGCACGACGATGCCGTCAACCTTTTCTGGCACCGGGTTCGGGCGCTGGAAGCGTTCCTCTAGCGGATTGAGTAAGGTCTGGCCAAATGAGGTCCAGGTGGCTAGTGCGAGAACTACGAACGCACCGGCCATGCCCGCCGTCATCAGCCGCCTGCGGTCGAGGACGCCGCAAAGCAGCCCTGCCGCCAGCAGAAAGATAACGAGATTAAGAGGTTGGACGAAGAACCACAAGATTTTGGAGAGATAGAAGAACATAGCTAGCTCACCAGCTAGCGATAAATCGGAATTATGGTCTGAGTATCTTTAGAAAACACAGAATCTCGGAAATATGTTGGCCCATTTGCATAAAAACGACCAGCATATCCTGCCTTTAACAAGGCAAGAGCGTCATCCAAAGTGCTTGGTAAATTTGCCAGTCGGTACTTTGCATTCTTGGTCGGCGCCCCAGCCTCATAGAAATCAAAGACGCCGTTGCGGCCTGGCTTGAGCTCATAGACGTGCTCCACGGAATGATTTCGTGGAACTGCCTTCACTATGACATTAATCAGCTTGCTCACTACCACCATTTCTCCGGCTGGAACCGCCCGGCCGCCTGCTCGATGACATGGGCGGTCTGGAACAGCGTCTCCTCGTCGAACGGCTTGCCGATGAGCTGGAGACCGAGCGGCAGGCCGCGCGCGTCGAGCCCGGCGGGAACGGCGATGCCGGGCAGGCCGGCCATGTTCACGGTGACCGTGAAAATGTCATTGAGGTACATCTTCACCGGGTCGGAGGCCATGTCCTCGTCGGCGATGCCAAAGGCCGCGGACGGGGTCGCCGGTGTCAGGATGATGTCGACGCCGGCGTCGAACACCGCCTCGAAGTCGCGCTTGATCAGCGTGCGCACCTTCTGCGCCTGCAGGTAATAGGCGTCGTAATATCCGGCAGACAGCACATAGGTGCCGATCATGACGCGGCGCTTGACCTCGCGGCCGAAACCGGCGGCGCGCGTCTTCTCGTACATGTCGACGATGTCCTTGCCCGGCACGCGCAACCCGTAACGCACGCCGTCGTAGCGGGCGAGGTTGGACGAGGCTTCCGCCGGGGCGACGATATAGTAGGCCGGCAGCGCGTATTTCGTGTGCGGCAGCGAGATGTCGACGATTGTCGCGCCGGCGTCCTTCAGCCACGCGATGCCGTTCTGCCACAGCGCCTCGATCTCCTCGGGCATGCCGTCGACACGGTATTCCTTCGGAATGCCGACCCTCATGCCCTTGACCGGGCGACCGATGGCCGCCTCGTAATCGGGCACGGGCATGTCGACGGAGGTCGTATCCTTGGCATCGACGGAGGCCATCGACTTCAACAGGATCGCCGCGTCGCGCACGTCGCGGGCGATCGGGCCGGCCTGGTCGAGCGACGAGGCGAAGGCGACCACGCCCCAGCGCGACACGCGGCCATAAGTCGGCTTGATGCCGACAGTGCCGGTGAAGGCGGCCGGCTGACGGATCGAGCCGCCGGTGTCGGTCGCGGTCGCTCCGGCGCACAGGAAGGCCGCAACCGCCGCTGCCGAGCCGCCCGAGGAGCCGCCCGGCACCAGCCGCGCATTGTCCAGCGCGCGCGCTTCCCGCACCCCGCCGCCGGCCGGGACGAACCCACCTTCGTCCAGATGGATCGTCGGCGTCACGCTCTGCTCGAGGCGCTGGCGCCGCCACGGATTGACGACCGGGCCGTAATGCGAGGTCTCGTTGGAGGAGCCCATGGCGAACTCGTCCATGTTGAGCTTGCCCAGCATGACGGCGCCGTCGGCCCAAAGGTTGGATGTGACGGTCGATTCATAGCGCGGCTTGAACCCATCGAGGATGTGGCTGCAAGCCTGCGTGTGCACGCCCTCGGTCGAAAACAGATCCTTGATGCCGAGCGGAATGCCCTCCAGCGCGCCACCCTCGCCCTTCGCCATCTTCGCGTCGGAGGCTTTCGCCATGTCGCGGGCCTTGTCGTGAGTCACCGCGACATAGGCGTTGAGGGTGGCATTCGCTGCGTCGATCGCATCGAGATAGGCGTCGGTCAGCTCGGCCGAGGTGATCTCCTTGCCGCGCAGTTTGTCGCGGGCGTCCGCGATCGTCAGTCTGGTCAGGTCGGTCATGGTCGTCGCGCTCAGTTGGCCAGGGTCTTCTCGTAGAAGACCGAATAGGAAGAAGCGGGGTAGTCGAGCACCGGCCCGCGGCGGGTGAAGCCGGCCCGCTCGTAGACGGACCAGGCAACCGGGTGGCGGTCGCCGGTTTCCAGCACCAGCCGCGTCAGCCCTTCGTCACGCGCCAGGCGCTCGATGCGCGACACGATGCCGGTGCCGACGCGACGGCCGCGGAAGGCCGGGCGGGTGTACATGCGCTTCACCTCGCCGATTCCATCCGCATGGCGCTTCAGCGCGCCGCAGGCGACCGCCTGGCCGTCTTCGCGCGCGATGAACACGGTCGTGTCCGGTTCCGCCATCTGCTCGGCGGTCATGTGGTAGCAGTGTTCCGGCGGCGTCAGCTCCAGCAGCGCGGCATTGAGCTCGGCGATCAGCGCCCTCACCTCGTCCTGCAGCGGGCTTTCGACGGCGATCTCGACGGCCGTCGTCATTCCACGACCTTCGGCACGAGGAAGAAGTTCTCGGCCGTGGCCGGCGCATTGGCGACGATGTCGGCGGCCTTGCCGCCGTCGGTGACGACATCCCGCCGCTTCTTCATCGCCATCGGCGTCACCGAGGTCATCGGCTCCACACCCGTCACATCCACCTCGTTGAGCTGCTCGACGAAGCCGAGGATGGCATTGAGCTCGCCGGTCATGCGCTCGGCATCCTCGTCGGTGACGGCGATGCGGGCAAGGCGCGCGACGCGCTTCACGGTGGTGGTATCCACGGACATGTTGAAACTCCGGCAGACCGGCAAGGCGTTTCTGCGGCTATACCGGCAGGGCGCCGTGGGTGCAACAGCCACCGGCGCTTCGCGCGGGTTTCGGGGCCCGCGCATGGCGCCGGCCATGGCGAGGCGCTGCGAGAGCCGCCCGAGCAGCTACGCCATGAACAAGTCAGGCCGCCGCCTTCTTCGCCAGTTCCTCGAGCTTCAGCACCGAGTTCCAGTTGCGGGCGGTGTTCTCGACGCCGATGAGCCTGTCGAACTTTTCCGCCATCCTGGAGACGCCGAAGCCGCCCGGCGTGTGGATATAGGCAACCTTGCCGACGACCGCGATGCGCTCGCCGTCCCTGGCAAGGGCACGAATCGCCTCGACATTCTTCTCGTCCGGCTCCTCGGCCAGCACGGCGGCGTGCAGGAATTTCGGCACCGAGACCGCATCCGGAAACGGATTTTTGGCGATCAGCTCCGACCATTCCTGCAGGGTCGGCGCATGGATCGCCTTGGTGAAGCCGAACTTTTCGCGGCAGATCTCAGCAACCTTGGCAACGGTTTTGTCGCGCGACAGGCTGGTCCGCACGATCGCGTTGCCGCTGTTGATGTAGGTCGCGACATTCTCGAAACCCGCCGCGCTGAGGGCTTCGCGCAGCGGCGCGGTCGGCAGTTGCGTCGCGCCGCCGACGCCACGGAACAAGAGGATGTAGACGGTCACGGCACCAAGTCTCCGTTCGGAAAAGCCGAAGCACCCATCATAGCTGATTGCTGACCTCGACGAGATTGCCGTCCGGATCGTTGAAATAGACCGACAGGATCGGCCCGACCGCACCATGCCGCTCGGCCGGCCCTTCCAGTATCATGACGCCCTCCCGCTCCAGATGGGCCACAAATTCGCCTATCGGCATGTCCGTGAGCAGGCAAAAATTGCCGCTTCCCGGCACCGTCACAGCGGCAATCGCCGGCGACGTGCCCGCGTCCTGCAGGCTGATCTTGTTCGAACCGAAATGCAGCGACCATTTTCCCGGCCGCTCCTGGCGCGCCTCCATTCCGAGTACCCGTCGATAGAAGGCAATCGTGGCCGCCACGTCCGTCACGCAAAGCACGACGTGATCGAGCGATCGCATCCTGACCTTGCCGCTCATATGATGAACCCCGCCAGCGTCTCGTTGTCGGTGATGTCCTGATAGGCCCAGCCGGCTTCGTGGAACCGTTTCGCTAGAACGCCGAAGTTCCTGGAATCCTTCGTTTCCAGGCCGATGAGCACGGACCCGAAATTACGCGCCGACTTCTTAAGATACTCGAAGCGCACGATATCGTCGTCGGGGCCGAGCAGCGCGAGAAAATCGCGCAGCGCGCCAGGCCGCTGCGGGAAGCGGAACACGAAATACTTCTTCAGCCCTTCGAAGCGCAGCGCCCGCTCCTTGACGTCGGGCAGCCGTTCGAAGTCGAAATTACCGCCGGAGACGACCAACACGATGGTCTTGTCCTTGAGCTCGCGCCTGGAAAAATCCTTGAGCGCGTCGATGGCGAGCGCGCCGGCCGGCTCCAGCACCACGCCCTCGACGTTGAGCATCTCGATCATCGTGGCGCAGAGCCGGTTCTCCGGGATCAGCCGCACCGCATCCTCCGGAAAGTCCTTCAGATGCCGCAAGGGCTCGCGGCCGATCTCGGCCACCGCCGCGCCGTCGACGAAGTTGTCGACCTTTGCAAGCTTCACGCGCTTGCCGGTGCGCAGCGTCTCCTTGAAGCTCGGAGCGCCGGCCGGCTCGCAGAAGACGAAACGCGGCGTCTGCCCCAGGCCGGTCAGGTAGCGGGTTACGCCGGCGGCCAGCCCGCCGCCGCCGACCGGCAGCACCACCATGTCGGGTGCCTCCGGCATCTGCGCCGCGATCTCCAGCGCGACCGTCGCCTGGCCCTCGACGATGTCCCTGTGGTCGAAAGGCGGCACCATGTGGCCGCCGGCCTCGTCCGCGAAGGCGAGCGCCGCCCTCAGGCAATCGTCGAAGAAGTCGCCGATCAGCCTTATCTCGACGAAGCCGCCGCCAAAATGTCTCGTCTTGTCGATCTTCTGCTGCGGCGTGGTGGTCGGCATGAAGACGACGCCGTGCTTGCCGAAATGGCGGCAGACGAAGGCAAAACCCTGCGCATGATTGCCGGCCGAGGCGCAGACGAACAGCTCGGCGCTGCTGCCGGCCTCCAGCGCCTTGCGGAAGAAGTTGAAGGCACCGCGGATCTTGTAGGAGCGCACCGGCGACAGATCCTCGCGCTTCAGGAAGATGCGTGCGCCGGTCTTGTGCGACAGGTAGACGTTCTCCTGCAGCGGCGTCTCCGGGAAAAGGTCGCGCAGCGCGATAGCCGCCGCTGCGACGCCTTCGGCAAAGTCGGTCATTGCATCGTTCCGCCCAAGCTCATTTCCTTTGGAGTGCTGCTCGGCGCTATTGCATATTCGCTTTGTCGAAGCCACTGTCCGCCCCTGCAAGGCGGCGGGTATGCCGTCCGATCGCGAGTGGGGTCCGCTTTTCCGTGAACAGATCTGCCGTCCGCGCAGCCGTCCACGTCGCAGCGGTTTTCGCGATCTACCTGTCGGTCGCCATGCTGCTGCCGGCGCTTGTCGACCTCTACTACGGCAATGACGACTGGCAGGCCTTCGCCTTCTCGGCACTGTTCCTGGGCGGGCTGGCGCTGGCCGTGGCGCTCGCCACACAGGGCCGCGCGCCGCAGGTGAACACGCGCTTCGGCTTTCTTTTGGTCAACCTGCTGTGGCTGACCATGGCCGTCGCCGGCGCAGTGCCCTTCATGGCCTCCTCGCTCGAACTGAGCTTCACGGACGCCTTCTTCGAGTCGGTCTCGGGGGTGACTACCACCGGCGGCACCGTGATCAACGGGCTCGACCAGGCACCGCCAGGCCTGCTTCTGTGGCGCTCGCTGCTCTCCTTCATGGGCGGTCTCGGGGTGATCGTGCTCGGCCTGTTCCTGCTGCCGTTTCTCAACATCGGCGGCGTCTCCTATTTCAAGATCGAATCCTCCGACATTGAGGATCGCCCGTTCGAGCGCTTCCAGACCTTCACCATCAGCCTGATCGGCATCTACGGTACGCTGGTGACCGCCTGTGCGATCTCCTACGCGGCAGGCGGCATGGAGCCCTTCCACGCGGTCAACCACGCCATGTCGACGGTGGCGACCGGCGGCTTCTCCACGCACGACACATCCTTCCTGCGCTATGCCGACATGCCGGCGATCCTGTGGACCGGCAGCATCTTCATGTTCATCGGGGCCCTGCCCTTCTCGATCATGATCCTGTTCGCCGTGCGCGGCCGGTTGGACGCCTTGCGCGACCCGCAGATCCGCGTGTTCGCCGGCTACTGCATCGTCTTCTCGCTGGCGATCGCCATCTACCTGCGGGTCAGACTCGACATGCCGTTCTTCGACGCGCTCACCCATTCGACCTTCAACCTGGTGTCGATCATCACCACGGCGGGCTTCGCCAGCGACGACTACACGCTGTGGGGACCGTTTGCCGTCGCCTGCATCTTCGTCGCCACCTTCCTCGGCGGCTGCTCGGGGTCGACCACCGGCGGCATCAAGGCCTACCGCTTCCTCATCCTGTTCGAGCTCATGGCCAACGGCATCCAGCGCCTGATCTATCCGCACACGGTGCTGCCGGTGCGCTACGGCGACCGCTCGGTCGACCCCGACATGCAGCGCACGGTGATCCTGTTCATCGCCTCCTTCTTCGTCATCTGGGCGATCGGCACGATCCTGCTCGGTGCGACCGGGCTCGACTTCATCACCGCCACGACGGGGGCGCTGACGGCGCTGACCAATGTCGGCCCCGGGCTGGGACCGATCATCGGCCCGGTCGGCAACTTCTCCTCGCTGCCGGACACGTCGAAATGGATCCTGTCCTTCCTGATGCTGCTCGGGCGCCTGGAGATCCTTGCCGTGCTGGTGCTGTTCTCGCCGGCCTTCTGGATTCGCTGATCGGCAATGCGCGGCATGCGCGGCGCGCGGCTGGACCGCGGCTTCCCGGCGGGATACAGAAGTCTGGAGAGGGCAGAGCGTAGGGTCGATGCCGAGGGACATGTTCGGGGGACGTCTGGCGAGACTGGCGGTGATCGCCTGCGCGCTCGCCCTTGCCGGCTGCGCCGGACAGCAGACGCGCGACCTGCTGGCGCAGAAGGTTGTCGCGGCTCCGGCAGGCGCCATCGCCGGGCGGCACGAGATTTTCGTCGCCACCACCCGGCACAAATCCGACAAAGCCGCCGAGGTGTTCGACGGGCGGCGCTCGCCCGACACCAGCTACGCCAAGGTCGACATCACCGTTCCGGCCATCCACAAGACCGGCGCGATCGAGCGCCGCAAGGCGCGCCAGCCGGCCGATCCGGCCAAGTTCTTCGTCGCCGAGGCCGTCACCGCCTATGGCGGGGAGGACGCGTTCGGCGCAGCGCTGCGCAAGGACATCGCCAGCCACGAGGGCCGCGCCCTGGTGTTCATCCACGGCTACAACACCGCCTTCGACGGCGCCGTCTACCGGATGACGCAGATCGTGCACGACGCCGGCTACAAGGGAACGCCGGTGCTGTTCACCTGGGCGTCAGGCGGCAGCACGGTCGATTATGTCTACGACAGCAACAGCGCCAGCGCCGCCCGCGACGCGCTCGAGGCGACGCTGCGGCTGGTCGCCAAGTCCGGCGCCAAGCGTGTCGACATCATCGCCCATTCGATGGGCAATTGGGTGACGGTGGAGGCGTTGCGGCAACTGGCCATCTCCGGCGACCGCACGCTCGGCGGCAAGCTCGGCGACGTGGTGCTGGCCTCGCCCGACATCGACGTCGACGTGTTCAAGGCGCAGATGGCCCGCTACGGCGTGCCGGAAAAGCCGTTCATCCTGTTCCTGTCGAGCGACGACCGGGCCTTGCAGATTTCCAGCCTGATCGCGGGCAGACGGCCGCGTCTCGGCGACTACAGCAATGCCGAGGAGATCGCCAAGCTGGGCGTCGTCGCCGTCGACCTGTCGAAGGTTCAGACCGAAGACAGGCTGAACCACACGAAATTCGCCGAGAACCCGGTGCTCATCAAGATTCTCGGCGAGAGGCTGGCGCAGAACGGCCGACTGGCCACGAACGAGGAAGAGGCCAACGAGCGCGTCGCATCGCTGACGCGCGGCATCACCGGCACGCTCACCTCGGCAGCGGAGGTCGTGATCACCACGCCGATCAACGTGCTGCGGATCGCGGTCGGGCAGTAGCGCGCAACACGCTCAGACGAACAGGTCGACCTTCTGGAACGTCGTCACGTCGACCAGCCCGACATCGGAGATGCGCAGCTCCGGGATGACCACCAGCGCCAGCAGCGAATGCTGCATGTAGGCGTTGTTCAAGCTGCAGCCCATGTCGCGCATCGCCTTGGTCAGGCGATCGGCCTTTTCGGCGACGATCTCGGCGCGCTCGTCCGACATCAGCCCGGCGATCGGCATCTCGACCAGCGCCAGCTCCCGGCCCTCGGCGATCAGCACCACGCCGCCGCCTATCTCGCCGAGCCGGTTGGCGGCTTTCGCCATGTCGGCCTTGTTGGTGCCGACGACGATCATGTGGTGGCTGTCATGCGCCACGGTCGAGGCGATCGCGCAGTCCTTCACATAGCCGAAGCCGGAGACGAAGGCGTTGGTGACGGCGCCGGTGCCGCGATGGCGCTCGACCAGTGCGATCTGGCAGACGTCGTTGGGCCGGTCCATCGCCACCAGCCCGTTCTCGACGGCAAGATCGGCCTGCAGGGCGCGGGTCGGCGCCTGGTTCTCGATGACGCCGATGACGCGTACCCGCACCTCGTTGGCGCCCACCGGCGCGGCGATGTCGAAATCCCCCGCCTTGAGCTTTCGGCCGAGCCGCACGGTGTTCCTGGATTTGCGGGGATAGTCGTAGGCCGGGATGTCCACGGTGAGCCTGCCGCCCTTGGCGAGCTTGACGCCACGTCCATAGACCTCGTCGATCTTCAGCGTCGGCAGGTCGGAGACGATCAGAAAATCGGCCAGCCGCCCCGGCGCGATCGAGCCGAGCTCGCGACCGAGGCGAAAATGCTCGGCGGTGTTGACGGTCGCCATCTGGATGGCGGTGACCGGCTTCAGCCCCTGGGCGATCGCATGGCGCACGACGCGGTCCATGTGACCCTCATGCACCAGCGTACCGGAATGGCTGTCGTCGGTGCACAGGATGAAGTTGCGCGGGTCGAGCCCCTGCTCCGTCACCGCCTTGATCTGGCTGGCCACGTCGTACCAGGCCGAGCCCAGCCGCAGCATCGCCTTCATGCCCTGGCGAACCCGAGCGATGGCGTCCTCGGCGCGCGTGCCCTCGTGGTCGTCCTCCGGCCCGCCCGCGACATAGCCGTGGAAGGCCGTGCCGAGATCGGGCGAGGCATAGTGGCCGCCGACGGTCTTGCCGGCGCGCACGGTGGCGGCAATCTCGCCGGTCATCACCGCATTGTTGGCGATGACGCCGGGAAAGTTCATGACTTCGCCCAGCCCGATGATGTTCGGCCAGGTCATCGCCTCGGCGACATCGGCGACGGTGAGCGTGGCGCCGGCATTTTCGAGGCCGGGCGCCGACGGCACGCAGCTCGGCATCTGCACATGCACGTTGATCGGCATGGCCATCGCCTCGTCATGCATCAGCCGCACGCCGTCGAGCCCGAGCACGTTGGCGATCTCGTGGGGGTCTACGAACATGGAGGTTGTGCCGTGCGGGATAACGGCGCGAGCGAACTCGGTCACCGTCACCATGCCGCTCTCGACATGCATGTGCGCATCGCAGAGGCCCGGCACGAGATAGCGGCCGGCGGCGTCCACCACCTTTGTGCCCTCGCCGATGGCGTGGGCGGCATTCGGCCCGCAATAGGCGAAGCGGCCGCCGGCGATGGCGAGGTCGGTGCCCGCGATGATCTCGCCGGAATGCACGTTGACCCAGCGGCCGTTGCGCACCACCAGGTCAGCCGGCCTGCGGCCGGTGGCGACATCGACCAGCAGCGGAGCCATCTCCGCCCAGGATTTCGGTTTCGGGAAACCCGGCTTCTTCGCCATGGACGACTCCTGTTTGCGCGAGACTGTGCCAAGGCGCACGCGATTTGGCCAGCGCCATGCAGATCAAGCGCCGGGACCGTTTTACTCGGCCTACCCCGATACGCCCGAAATTGGCGCAGGAAGTCCGCGACAGAGACGGCGCAAGGCGGGGGACAGTTTCCTTTTTCGGCTCGCGTGACTTCTGGACTCCTGCGGCCTTTCCGCAAAACCGTCCCCTGCCGCGCCGCGCAGCCCGCTCAAAACCGCGTAACCACCCCGATGCCGGTGCCCTCGAAGCGATCCATCGCCATCAGCGCCGCCGGCGCCTCGTCGAGCGACAGCGTGCGGCCGACCAGCTTCTGCGGCTTCAGCCTGCCGGCGGCAATCATGTCCATCATCGCGGCATAGCGGAACGCCTGCATGCCGTGGCTGCCGTAGATCTCCAGTTCGTGGGCGATGATGCGCGCCATCGGCACCTTGGCCTCGCTGTGCTCGCCCAGCATCAGCCCGACCTGCACATGGCGGCCGCGCCGGCGCAGGTTGGAGATCGAGTTGAAGCAGGTGACGGGATGGCCGAGCGCGTCGATCGACACATGCGCGCCGCCTTTGGTGATCTGTTTCACGGCGCGCGGGACGTTTTCCACCTCGGAGGCATTGACGGTCGCCGCCGCGCCCATCTCGCGGGCGAAATCGAGCTTTTCCTTGGTGAGATCGACGGCGACGACATTGGCGCCCATGGCTGTGGCGATCATGATGGCGGAAAGGCCGACGCCGCCGCAGCCGTGCACGGCCAGCCATTCGCCGGGCCTGACCCGTCCCTGGTCGACAATGGCGCGGAAGGAGGTGACGAAACGGCAGCCGAGGCTGGCCGCGGTGGCGAAGTCGAGTTCGTCAGGGAGCCGCACCAGATTGGTGTCGGCGAAGTCGAGCGCCACATATTCGGCGAAGGAGCCCCAGGCGGTGAAACCCGGCTGCGACTGCTTCTCACAGACCTGATGATTGCCGGAATGGCATTCGAAGCAGCGGCCGCAGCCGCAGACGAAGGGCGCCGTGACGCGATCGCCGACGCGCCAGCCGGTGACCCGGCTGCCCACTGCCGCGATGGTGCCGGCGAGCTCGTGGCCCGGCACATGCGGCAGCACGATGTCGGGATCGTGTCCCATCCAGCCGTGCCAGTCACTGCGGCAGAGCCCCGTCGCCTCGACCTTGACGACCACGCCGTCGGGCGTCGGCTCGGGATCGGGAACGGTCTTCACCGCCGGCGGCGCGCCAAACTGCTCGTAGACGACGGCTCTCATGGCATTTCCCATTCCCTTTCGGAGTTTTCGACCATACCGCTCCCGGTTCGCGGCGCAAAGCCAATGCGCACCGCCTCGACGCGGCCATTGCGTTCGTGACCGCCCGCCATCTAATAGGCAAGTCGCGTATGAGGATGTTCGATGGCCCTCCGGGTCCTGCGCCTGCGAAAATTCTGGATCGCGCTGGCACTCACCGCAGCGGCCGTGGCGATCGCCGTGCTCGGCCACCGGATCGCCACCCGCGCCGCCTTCGACGAGGCGGCATCGCGCGGGCAGACGACGCTGCGGCTCGCGGTGGCGGCACTGCGCGGCCACATCAGCCGCTTCGAGCCGCTGCCGGCGCTCATCGCCGACCACGACGACATCAAGGATCTCGTCAGCCATCCGGACGACCCGGTCCGGCGCGCTCAGGCCAATGAATACCTCAAGGAAATCAATACGCTGCTCCAATCGTCCGACATCTATGTGATGATCCCGAACGGCGACACCATCGCGGCCAGCAATTACGACCTGCCGCTGACCTTTGTCGGCGAGAACTTCATCTACCGTCCCTATTTCCAGGAGGCGGCAGCCGGGAGGCGCGGCCGGTTCTTCGCCATCGGCACGACGTCGCTCCGGCGCGGCTACTTCTTCTCGTCGCCGGTCCTGGTTGATGACGAAATTCGCGGCGTCGTCGTGTTCAAGGTGGAGATCGATGCGGTCGAGGCGTCCTGGCGGGGCGGCGAAAACGAGATCATCGTCGCCGACCCGGAAGGTATCATCTTCATGGCCGGCCGCGAGCAATGGCTCTATGCCGGCCTGCTGCCGCTGACGCCGGAGCGCGTCGCCCGCACGAGACAGTCGCGCCGCTACGCCGACGCCGTGCTGCGCGAGCTGCCGATCACGCGCGGCGCCCCCGAAGACGGCCACGAGTTCGTAACCATCAGGGACGGCGGCGCCACGCGCGAGTTCCTGCAGGTCTCCGAGAACATGGCGGATGCCGGCTGGACGGTGAGCGTGCTGATGGACACTGCGTCGGCACGCGCCCAGGCGCTGACCAGCGCGACGGCGGCGGTGCTGCTGTTCGGCCTGGCGACGCTGATCGGCGCCATCATCCTGCAGCGACGGGCTCGCCAGGCCGAGCGCATGCTCATGCAGAAGCAGGCGCGCGAGGAGCTGGAGCGCCGGGTCGAGGAGCGCACCGCCGACCTCGCCACCGTCAACGCCCAGCTGGAGCTGGAAGTGGCGGAACGCCGGACGACCGAGCAGCGGCTGCGGCAGACCCAATCGGACCTGGTGCAGGCCGGCAAGCTGGCGGCGCTCGGCCAGATGTCAGCGGCGCTTAGCCACGAATTCAACCAACCGTTGGCTGCGGTGAAAGCCTATGCCGACAACGCGGCCGTGCTGATCGACCGCGCGCGCGTGCCTGAAGCCCGCGACAACGTCTCGCGCATATCCAGCCTCGCCGACCGCATGGCGACGATCAGCCGCCATCTGCGCAACTTCGCGCGCAAGCCCAACCAGAGGCTCGGGCCCGTCCCGCTCGCCGAGGTGGTCGACGATACGTTGGAGATCATCGGGCGGCGGCTGGAGAGCGCCGGCGCCACGCTCGAGGTTGATCTGGACGCGGTGCCGCCGGTGGTGATCGCCGGCACCGTGCGCCTGCAGCAGGTGCTGGTGAACATCGTCTCCAATGCCGCCGACGCCGTGCAGGGATTGGACGACCGGACGATAACGCTGACCGCGCGGCAGCAGGGCGGCAAGGTGACGATCGCCATCCGCGACCGCGGGCCTGGGATAGCCCCGCAAATCACCGAGCGCATCTTCGATCCCTTCTTCAGCACCAAGGGCGTTGGCAAGGGGCTCGGGCTCGGCCTCTCCATCTCCTACAACATCGTCAAGGATTTCGGCGGCAGCTTGTCGGCCGAAAACCATCCCGAGGGCGGCGCGGTGTTCACGATCGAACTCGACGCGGCCGGGTCGGCCGCAGCGGTAGCCGCCGAATGAAGGCCGCGACCGTCCTGCTCGTCGACGACGAGGACGAACTCAGGCGTTCGGCCGCGCAGTCGCTCGACCTTTCCGGCCTCGCCGTGCGCGACTTCCCGTCAGCCGAGCGCGTCCTCGACTTCGTCAGCCAGGGATTCAACGGTGTCGTCATCACCGACATCCGCATGCCCGGCATGGACGGCATGACGCTGATGGGGCGCATCCGCGACATCGATCCCGAGATACCGGTGATCCTGACCACCGGCCATGGCGACGTGCAGCTCGCGGTGCGCGCCATGCGCGAGGGCGCCTACGACTTCATCGAAAAACCGTTCACGCCGCAGCATCTGGCGGATATGGCCGGCCGTGCCATGGACCGACGGCGGCTGGTGCTGGAGAACCGCGAGTTGCGCGCCGTCGCCGGCAAACGCGACGACGTCGAGGCGCGGCTGCCCGGCCGCACCGCCGCCATGGTCGACCTGCGCTACCGCATCCGTGCCGTGGGAGCGACGGACGCCGACGTGCTGATCATCGGCGACACCGGCGCCGGCAAGGAGGTCGCGGCGCGCCTGCTGCACGACATCAGCCAGCGGGCGACGAAGCCATTCCTGATCATCAACTGCGCCGCCCTGCCCGGCGCCCTCATCGAAAGCGAATTGTTCGGCCACGAGGCCGGTGCTTTCCCCGGCGCGCTGCGCGCCCGCTACGGGAAGTTCGAGCATGCGCGCGGCGGCACCGTGCTGCTCGACGAGATCGGCTCGATGCCACTCGAACTGCAAGCGCGGCTGCTGCGCGTCATCCAGGATCGTGCCATCACCCGGCTAGGCTCTAACGAGCAGGTGCCGCTCGACATCCGCTTCATCGCCACCAGCAAGGCCGACCTTGAGGTCGAGGTGGCGGCGGGCCGCTTCCGCGCCGACCTGTTCTACCGGCTGAACGTCGTCACACTGCGGGTACCGTCGCTGACGCAGCGGCGCGAGGACGTGCCGCTGCTGTTCCTGCATCTGGTCAACGAGGCGGCGGCGCGCTATCGGCGCGAACCGGTCGACGCCCCGCCCGCGGTGATCGCGGAAGTGGCGCGCCGCGACTGGCCGGGCAATGTGCGCGAGCTGCGCAACGCAGCCGACCGCTTCGTGCTCGGCCTCGGCCTTCAGCCGCAGGGTGAGCCGGACAACGAAGGCGGAGGAACGCTGGCCGAGCGCGTTTCCGCCTATGAGCGCAAGCTGATCGAGAGTGCGCTTGCCGCTCATGGCGGCAGCCTGAAGCCCGTCTATGAGAGCCTCGGAATCGGCCGAAAGACGCTCTACGAAAAGATGCAGAAATACGGTCTCGACCGTCGCGACCACGCCGCCGAGGAAAGGCCGGCCTAGGTACAGCCCGAGCAATGGGTGGAATTCCACCCATTTTTGGGCCCGATGTTCCGGTTTCCACCCGCCACTTCGGCCTGTGTCGCGGCAAGCCGGCAAAAATTCGCCAGCGTGATTGCATTCCTGTAGGCTCGGCGCATTGCAATGGCTCATCCGCCGCCGGCCGCAGGGAGGTTTTTTGCTGGCCGATCCGGCGTGTGTTCCGAAAGTCCAGGGAGGATGCCCGATGAAGAAGCTGCTCGCGAGCCTTGCCGTGGCCGCGTCGTTTGCGATGGCGACCAATGCCGCCGTCGCCCAGACCTATCCCGACCGCACTATCACCGTCGTGGTGCCGTTCGCGGCCGGCGGTCCGACCGATACCGTGACCCGCCTGGTGGCGGAGGCCATGTCGAAGGACCTCGGGCAGCAGATCGTGGTCGAGAATGTCGGCGGGGCCGGCGGCACGCTCGGCGCCGGACGGGTGGCGAGCGCCGATCCCGACGGATACACGCTGCTGCTCCACCACATCGGCATGGCGACATCGGCCACGCTCTACCGCAAGCTCGCCTACGACACGCTGGGCGCTTTCGAGTATGTGGGCCTCGTCACCGAGGTGCCGATGACCATCGTGGCGCGCAAGGACCTGGAGCCGACGGATCTCAAGGGCCTGGTCGAATACGCCAAGGCCAACAAGGACACCGTCACCGTTGCCAATGCGGGCATCGGCGCGGCCTCGCATCTGTGCGGCATGCTCTTCATGAGCGCCATCCAGACGCCCTTGGTGACGGTTCCCTACAAGGGCACCGGGCCGGCCATGACCGACCTGCTCGGCGGCCAGGTCGACATCATGTGCGACCAGACCACCAACACCGCCAAGCAGATCACCGGCGGAACCATCAAGGCCTATGCGGTGACCACCCCCAAGCGGCTGGAGGCGCTGCCCGACCTGCCCACCACCGACGAAGCCGGCCTGCCCGGCATGCAGGTCGGCATCTGGCACGGCATCTACGCGCCGAAGGGCACGCCGGCGGAGGTCACCGAGCGCCTGTCGAAGTCGCTGCAGGTGGCGCTGAAGGATTCCAACGTGGTCGCCCGCTTCGCCGAACTCGGCACCGCGCCCTCATCGGAGGCCGACGCCACACCGGCCGCGCTGAAGGCCAAGCTGGAGAGCGAGATCGCCCGCTGGAAGCCGATCATCGAGGCTGCCGGCCAGTACGCTGACTGACGCAACGCCGGAACCACCTGGCGGACGCCTTCCGCCGGGCGGTTTCGCGCTGGACGGCCATTGCAGGCCGACACGACGCGGGAGACTGTCTGGCTCAGGGACAGGCTGCAAGGCGCGTCGCCCGGATCGATATCGACCCAAGGAGGAAAAACCATGGAAATCACCAGAAGAACCGCGCTCGGCCTTGCGCTGGGCGCCGGCCTGGCCTGGGCAGGCCCGGCTTCGGCGCAAGGCTTTCCGGACCGGCCGGTCACATTGGTCGTGCCCTTCGCGGCCGGCGGCTCGACCGACCTGGTGGCGCGCCTGATTGCGGCGAGCATGTCCAAGGACCTCGGCCAGCAGGTGATCGTGGAGAACGTGGCGGGCGCCGGCGGCAACCTCGGTGCCGACCGGGTGGCGCGGGCCGAGGCGGACGGCTACACCATCCTGATGGGCACCGTCGCCACCCATGCGCTCAACCCGCTGATGCTGAAGACCAAGCCCTACGATCCGGAGAAGGATTTTTCGCCGATCTCGCTGCTGGTCGTGGTGCCGAACGTGCTGGTGGTCAACCCGCAGCTTCCGGTCAACACGGTGCAGGAACTGATCGACCTGCTGAAAGCCAATCCGGACCAGTATGCCTATGCCTCGTCCGGCAACGGCACGCCGCTGCACCTGTCGGGCGAACTGTTCAAGAGCATGGCCGGGGTCGAGATGCAGCACGTGCCCTACAAGGGCGCAGGGCCGGCGCTGAACGACGTGATTGCCAACCAGGTGCCGATCATGTTCGACAACCTTCCGTCGTCGTCCGGACACATCAAGTCCGGCACGCTGAAAGGGCTGGGGGTGACCACGGCCAAGCGCGCCGCCTCCTTCCCTGACATGCCGACGGTGGCCGAGACGGTGCCGGGCTACGAGACCTATACGTGGAACGCCCTGTTCGCCCCGGCGGCGACGCCGCCGGACGTGGTGGCGCGGCTCAACAAGGCGGCGCTGGCGGCGCTCGCCGATCCGACCGTCGTGCAGCGCATGGGCGATTTCAGCGCGGAGATCGTCGGGTCGAGCCCCGAAAAGCTCGCCGAGCACGTCAAGGCCGAGACCGCCAAGTGGGCGCCGATCGTCAAGGAGGCGGGCGTCTCGCTGGACTGAGCCCTTTCGGCTTGCGCAACGGCCGCGGCCGCGGGATCTTTTCCGCACCCGCGGCCGAAGGAAAGGCAGAGGGCGGCCACGAACGCGCCGCGCGCATCCACCGGGGCGGACGGACGGTCCAAGACGCTCTTCGGCGGCAATGCCGGAAATGTCCTGCCGGAAGGCAACCGGGAACCACGCCTCGAACACGAGGGGGAGGCCATGAACTCGCTCAAGATTGATCCCACCAACGGCGCCTGCGGAGCGATCTTCATCGCCTTCGGCGCGTTCTTCGCCATCCAGTCGTTCGGCCTCGACATCGGCACGACCTTCCGCATGGGGCCGGGATATTTCCCGCTGGTGCTGGCCGGTATCCTGATCGTGCTCGGCGTCGTCATCGTCATCCAGGCGACACGCGTCGCCGGCGAGCCGATCGGCGCCATCGCCTGGCGTGGCGCGCTGTTCATCCTGCCGGCGCCGATCTTCTTCGGGCTCACCGTGCGCGGCCTGGGTTTCGTCCCCGCCCTGTTCCTCACCTGCCTGATCGCCGCCTTCGCCAGCCACCGCATGAAGCCCGCCGCGGCCCTCATCCTGGCTGCCGCGGTGACCATCTTCTCGGTCGCCGTGTTCAGCTACGCGCTCGGCCTGCCCTTCCGCCGCTTCGGCCCCTGGATCGGTTTCTGAGGCTCGCCATGGATCTGCTCGACAATCTCGCGCTCGGCTTCTCGACCGCCTCGACCATCTGGAACCTCGGCTTCTGCCTGATCGGGGTGCTGCTCGGCACCCTCATCGGCGTGCTGCCGGGCATCGGCGCCACCGCGACCATCGCCATGCTGCTGCCGCTCACCTTCCAGATCGGCGACCCGGTATCCTCGCTGATCATGCTCGCCGGCATCTATTACGGCGCGCAGTATGGCGGTTCGACCACGGCGATCCTCATCAACATGCCGGGCGAATCCTCATCCGCCGTCACGGCGATCGACGGCTACCAGATGGCTCGCAAGGGCCGCGCCGGCGCGGCCCTCGCCATCGCGGCCATAGGCTCCTTCTTCGCCGGCACGGTCTCGACCTTCCTGGTCGCCATCTTCGCGCCGCCGCTGACGGCGATCGCGCTGGAATTCGGCGCGGCCGAATATTTCTCGCTGATGATCGTCGGCCTCGTCTCTGCCATCGCGCTCGCGCATGGCTCGGTCGTCAAGGCGCTGGCCATGGTCGTGCTCGGGCTGCTGCTCGGCCTCGTCGGCACCGACGTGATTTCCGGCTCGCCGCGCTTCACGCTGGGCATCCGCGAATATGCCGACGGGCTCAACTTCGTCGCAGTCGCCGTCGGGGTCTTCGGCGTCGCCGAGATCCTCCGCAACCTGGAGAACGAACGCACGCGCGAGGTGCTGATGGCGAAAGTCTCCGGCTTGCTTCCCACCCGCGAGGATTTTCGCGCCATGGCCGCGCCGATCGTGCGCGGAACGGCGATCGGATCGATCCTCGGCATCCTGCCGGGTGGCGGCGCCATCCTGGCCGCCTTCGCTTCCTACACTGTGGAGAAGCGTGTCTCGAAAAACCCCGAGGAGTTCGGCAAGGGCGCCGTCGCCGGCGTCGCCGGTCCGGAATCGGCCAACAATGCCGGGGCGCAGACCTCCTTCATCCCGATGCTGACGCTGGGCATCCCGGCGAATCCGGTGATGGCGCTGATGATCGGCGCCATGATCATCCAGGGCATCGTGCCCGGTCCCAACGTGGCGAGCGAGCAGCCGGCGCTGTTCTGGGGCATCATCGCCTCGATGTGGATCGGCAATCTTATGCTGATCGTGCTCAACCTGCCGCTGATCGGCCTGTGGGTGAAGCTGCTGACGGTGCCCTACTACGTGCTGTTCCCGATCATCATGGCGTTCTGCTCGATCGGCGTCTATTCGGTGAACTCCAACGTCTTCGACCTCTATGCCGTGGCCCTGTTCGGCCTGCTCGGCTACATCCTGACAAAACTGCGCTGCGAGCCGGCGCCGCTGCTGCTCGGCTTCGTGCTGGGGCCGCTGCTGGAGGAAAACCTGCGCCGCGCCATGATCCTGTCGCGCGGCGACCCGACGACCTTCATCACGCGGCCGCTGAGCGCCGCGCTGCTCGCCATCGCCGTCGCCGTGCTGGTGGTCGTGCTGCTTCCGTCGGTGCGCAAGAAGCGCGACGAAGTGTTCGTCGAGGAGGAGGCGTGATCCTGGTGCGGGCGGCGGGGATCGAACCCGCACGGGCAAGCCCGAGGGATTTTAAGTCCCTTGCGTCTACCGGTTCCGCCACGCCCGCTTGCGCGCCAGTGGTATAGCACCGGCCGGCAAACGCAACCCTGTCCGGACCGTCGAGCTTTCCAAGGGCGCTCCTCCTATCGGGCGAAAGCCCGTTCGGCGATGCGGCGGATGAAGGCCTCGACGCGGTCGGGCGCCACGAACTGCGGCATGTGGCCTATGCCGTCGAGCAACTCCAGCTCGAAGTCCTTGATCCGGCCGGCGAGCGGCAGCGCGTGCTCTTCGTGGCGGATGACCTTGTCGGCCGTGCCGAACAGCACGCCGACCGGCTGCCCGATCTCGCCGAGCCGCGCCTCGTAGCGGCCGAGTTCGCGCTCCAGCGCGACGAAATCGGCCACCGTCGCCTCGAAATGCGCCGGCCGCAGCCCGAGAAGCCCGCCGCCGGCGACGATGTAGTCCTTCGGCGTCGCCTGCGGCCCGAACACGAAGGCGAGCGTCTGCGGCGCGCGCTTCAGCGCCATCGGAATCGCGACTGTGTGGGCGAGCAGCCTGCGTCGCAGCGGCGAACGGATCGAAAGCGCCGCGAATTCGGCCGGCACGCTGTCGGCCTGATGGGTGAGCGGCGACAGCAGCGCCAGCCCGCCGACCTTTTCGGGATGGTCGAGGGCGAGCGCCAGCGCGACCGCGCCGCCGAGCGAATGGCCGACGACCAGCGGCTGATCGAGCTCCAGAGCATCGATGAAGCCGGCCACCGCTTCAGCCTGCTGGCTGAGCCGGCCGTCGGCGCCGGACGCGCGCACGGAATAGCCAGAGCCCGGACGGTCCAGCGCCACGACGCGGAAGTCGCCGGACAGCCGGTCGAACAGCGTGTGGCGAAAATGGTGGAGCTGGCCGCCGAGCCCGTGCAAGAACAGGATCGGCCACCCCTGCCCCGCCTCGACATAGTGGATGCGATTGTGGCCGGCCTGGACGAAGCCGCCGCTCGGCGGAATGCGGCGCTCGGCCTCCGCAGCCAGCCGGCGCGTCGCCAGCACAAAATAGCCGACGGCCAGGAATGCCGTCAGGAACAAGGCACCGGCAAGCCAGCCCAGGAGGTCGGTCATCGTGTCGCCTCGCGCGCATGCACCGAGGCGACACTATTGCGGATTTGCGCTCGGCAAAGCCCCTCTCCTGCGATTTCCAGCACTTAACCGCGCTTTTCTCCTCGCCTCGCGGGATCGGCGCTCGGTCAGGATGTCGAAAATCGCTGTCTCCCCCGCAACGAGGGGGACGAAGGCGGCGCCCGGCCTCGCCGCCAGCCCCGGCGCCGAAGATTGGTTTTGGCAAACGAGCAAGCCGCCGGCGACGACGCTCACCTGTGCAGCCTGGCCGCGATTTCGGCGACGCGCTTGCCTTGGAATTTCGCGCCTTCCAGCTCCTGTGCGGAAGGCTGGCGCGAACCATCGGTGTCGGAGGTGGTGGTCATGCCGTAGGGCGCGCCGCCGCGCACCACGTCGTTGCCCGACTGACCCTGATAGGCATAGGACAGCGGCACGATGATCATGCCCTGGTGCTGCATGAAAACCTGGGCATTGATCAGCGCAAGCTCGGCGCCGCCGTGCTGCGTCGCGGTCGAGACCATCACCGAGCCGACCTTGTTGATCAGCGCACCCTTCGCCCATAGCGGACCGGTCTGGTCGAGGAAATTCTTGAGCTGCGCGGCCATCGAGCCGTAGCGCGTCGATGCGCCGAGAATGATGGCGTCGTAGTCCGCGAGTTCCAGCGGATCGGCGATCGGCGCGTCCTGATCGAGCTTGTAGTAGGCGGCCTTGGCGACCTCGTCCGGGACCAACTCGGGAACCCGCTTGATCGTCACGGCGGCACCGGCCTCGCGCGCGCCCTCGGCGGCGGATTTCGCCATCTGCTCCATGTGACCCCAGCTCGAATAATAAAGCACCAGCACCTTGGCCATGATCTTCTCCTTCAACGCGTTCGGTTTCGACTGCGACGTTGCACCGTGGCAAAGATGGAGCCATCCGGCGTTCATTGAAAGCACCCCATCCGCCGACGGACCGTTCACCGATCGCGAACCATTGCCGCCGCGCCCTCCCCGCTGTATTTCCGGGTGCCAAACCCACGGGGCGCCCATGACCGACACCGTCAGCGCAGCGATGCTCGTCATCGGCGACGAGATTCTTTCCGGCCGCACCAAGGACCGCAACATCGGCCATCTCGCCGACATCATGACGGCGATCGGCATCGATCTTAAGGAAGTGCGCATCGTCGCCGACGACGAGGACGACATCGCCGACGCGGTGAATGCGCTGCGCGGGCGCTATACCTACCTGTTCACTACCGGCGGCATCGGGCCGACGCATGACGATATCACGGCGGATTCGGTGGCGAAGGCGTTCGGCGTGCCCTGCGAACACGACGCAGGGGCGCTGGCGCTGCTCGGGGCGCACTATGCGACGCGCGACATGGAGTTCACCGAGGCGCGCAGGCGCATGGCGCGCATGCCGCGCGGCGCCGTCCATATCGATAATCCGATCTCTGTCGCACCGGGCTTTCGCATCGGCAACGTACATGTGATGGCAGGCGTGCCTGCGATCTTCCAGGCCATGCTCGACAACGTGCTGCCGACGCTGAAGACCGGTCAGAAGCTTCTGTCGGCCACCGTCCACTGCCCATTCGGCGAGGGCGTCATCGGCGGCCCGCTCGGCGAGATCCAGAAGGCGCATCCGGACACGATCATCGGCTCCTATCCGAAATATCGCGACGGTTCCTTCTGGACCGAACTCGTTGTACGCTCCCGTTCGGCGGAGGCGCTGGAGGCTGCCCGCGCCGCGGTGGAGGCGATGGTGAAGAGCCTGACGCCCGCCGCGTGACGCGGAGACCGCCGGAACCAGGCGCGGCCGCAACGTGTTTCTTGGTAAAGGACGCAGGGAGCGCGCCATGATCTACAAGACCATCGCCGTCATCCTCCAGGGCAAGGAGGACGCCCAGCGCGTGCTCGATTGCGCCGTCCCGCTCGCGCAAGCATGGGGCGCGCATATCGTCGGCATCCACGCGGAACCCATTCCGGTCGCCTACAGCGCGGCGGTCGGCTTTCCCGACGTCGCCGTGATCGAGACCGCCACGCAGGCCGCGGAAGAGCGGACCAGGCAGGTGGAAGGCCTGTTCACCAGCCGCATGAAGGCCGACGGCCAGAGCCACGACTGGCACGGCGCGCGCAGCTTCTCCGGCGACAGCGGCTATGCCTGCGCGGCGATCGCGCGGGCGGCCGACCTGGTGATCGCAGCCCAGCACAATCCGGACTGGGCTTCCGACGACACGACCGGAATCGAGAGCGTGCTCTACGAGGCCGGTCGGCCGGTGCTCATCGTGCCGCATTCCGGGGCGTTGACCACGAGCTTCTCGCGCGTGCTGATCGCCTGGAACGGCAGCCGCGAGGCGGCGCGCGCCGCCTTCGACGCGCTGCCGCTGATCGAGGAGGCGGAGGCGACCGAGATTTTCGTCGTGGACCCGCCGGCCGAGGGCGACGACCTGGCGGCAAGCGCCTCGGCCCTCGCCGCGGCGCTGTCGCGCCACGGCGCCGAGGTGACTGTGGCGACCGACCAGTCGCGCGGCCGCCACATCGAGGAGGTGATCCGCGACCGCGCCGCCGCGACCGGCGCCGACCTTCTGGTGCTCGGCGCCTACAGCCATTCCTGGCTGCGGCAGCTGCTGTTCGGCGGCATCACCCGCACCGTGCTGCAGTCGATGCCGGTCGCCTGCCTGATGTCGCGGTAGCGCCCAGACATGGCGGCGCTTGCCAAACGGCTGCATTCGCCGCTAATGCAGGCTGCATTCCAATCTTCGACGCGCGCGGCGCGTCCAGCGGAGTGCGCTTGCCATGTCCCTTCCAGAAAAGGCCTTTCCCGTCTCGTGGGATCAGTTCCATCGCGATGCCCGGGCGCTCGCATGGCGGCTGGCGGGCGCCGGCACGCAGTGGCGGGCGATCGTCTGCATCACCCGCGGCGGGCTGGTGCCGGCGGCCATCATCTCGCGCGAACTCGGCATCCGCGTCATAGAGACCGTTTCCGTCGCCTCCTATCACGACTACACCTCGCAAGGTGAACTCGCCGTTCTCAAGGACGTGACGCCTTCCCTGCTCGAGAAGGACGGCGAAGGCGTGCTGATCGTCGACGATCTCACCGATACCGGCAAGACGGCCGGGATCGTGCGCGCAATGATGCCCAAGGCGCATTTCGCCACGGTCTATGCCAAGCCCAAAGGGCGTCCGCTGGTCGACACCTTCGTCACAGAGGTGTCGCAGGACACCTGGATCTACTTTCCCTGGGACATGGGCTTTACCTATCAGAAGCCGATCGCCGACGATCACGTCGGCTGAACCTTGACGCGGAACGAGGCCAATACCACATTTGCGTCATGTCTTTGCGCAATTTTTACTTTTATTACGGATGATTAACTCTACTATTGTTGAGACGGCAAACGATTCCCGGGCAGGCGGCACTCTTGGAGATGTTCATAGGCCATAGCGCGCGAAGCTACTTCGCAGACAGGATACGGCGGCTCCTCGGCGGCGCGCCTTGCCGTGTCCAGGTCGCAGCGCTGCCATGGCGCAAAGGGCCGGACGGCGTCGAGGTCATGCTGATCACCAGCCGCGACACCGGGCGCTGGGTGCTGCCGAAGGGCTGGCCGGAAGGCAACGAGAAGCTCTGGGACGCGGCGGCCCGCGAGGCCGGCGAGGAGGCCGGGATCGAGGGCGCGGTCGCCCCCGCCGAGCTCGGCCGCTACTACTACGCCAAGGCCATGCCCTCCGGACAGGCGAAGCGCTGCGAGGTGCATGTCTTTCCCATGGAGATCGACCGGGTGAAGGACAGCTGGCCCGAGCGCAAGTCGCGACGGCGCCAATGGTTCTCGCCGGACGCAGCCGCCAGCAGCGTGCGCGAGCCCGACCTTGCCGACCTGATCGCCCGCTTCTGCCAAAATCCGCGGAAGTCGGCAGCCTGAAGCTGCCATCGAATCCCGCCGCATCTGCCGGCGCAGGCGCAAGCATTGTCCTGACCGGTCATCCAGCCTAGGTGAAGGTGTTTGCGCCGCCAGTGCGGCGATGGCCGACGGCCGGGAATGAGAGACGATGACGGATAGCCGCGCGGCCGAGCGCAAGACGACGTTGGACAAAGACCTGGCCAGGCTCGGCGAGCTAGGCGAGGCTACAACCTTCGTCTCCAGGCGCCTTGTCGCGCCCGGGCTGGCGCTGCTGTTCATGGCGCTGGCGGCCTTCGCCACGTCACTGATCACCGGCGGCGAGATGCGCACCCTGGTCATCATCGCCGCGGCGACGCTCGCCGCCTACATGGCGCTCAACATCGGCGCCAACGACGTTGCCAACAATGTCGGACCGGCGGTCGGCGCCAAAGTACTCACCATGGGCGGCGCGCTGGCGATCGCCGCCGTCTTCGAGACGGCGGGCGCGCTAATTGCCGGCAGGGAGGTCGTCGACACGATCTCCAGCGGCATCATCCCGCCGGACAGCGTCGATCCGTCGACGCTGGTGCTTCTGATGCTGGCGGCGCTGCTGTCGGCCGCGTCCTGGATCAATCTCGCCACCTGGATCGGCGCGCCCGTCTCGACCACTCATTCGATCGTCGGCGCCGTCGTCGGCGCCGGCTGGGCCGCAGCGGGCCTCGGCTCCGTCAGTTGGCATGCCATGGCGGCAATCACGGCGAGCTGGATAACCTCGCCGATCCTCGGCGGCGTCATCGCCGCTGCGTTCCTCGCCTTCGTCAAGACGGCGGTCATCTACCGAGACGACAAGATCGCCGCGGCGCGGTTCTGGGTGCCGCTGCTGATTGCCGTCATGGCCGGCGCCTTCGCCGTTTATCTGACGCTGATCGGCAATAGCGCCCACGTCTCCGGCCGCACCACGGCGCTGATCGGCCTCGCCGCCTTCATGCTGGCGTGGGCGGCTGCGCATTTCCATGTCCGCCGCCTGTCGGAAGGCATGGAAAACCGCCGGCAGTCGCTCAAGACGCTCTTCACGGTGCCGCTGATCATCTCCGCCGCCCTGCTCTCCTTCGCCCATGGCGCCAACGACGTGGCCAACGCCGTTGGCCCGCTGGCGGCGATCGCCCGGGCAGCGGGTGGCGGCGGCCCGGCCGCGGCGACACCGCTCTGGGTCATGACCATCGGCGCGCTCGGCATTTCGTTCGGCCTGCTGCTGTTCGGGCCGCGTCTGGTGCGAATGGTCGGCCAGGAGATCACAAAACTCAACCCGATGCGCGCCTTCTGCATCGCGCTGTCGGCGGCTCTCACCGTGATCGTCGCCTCCTGGTTCGGGCTGCCGGTCAGTTCGACGCACATTGCCGTCGGCGCCGTGTTCGGCGTCGGCTTCTTCCGCGAATGGTATCTGGCCAATTCGGTGCAGCGGCGCCGCTATCTGCAGCGCCGGGCGGCCGAGCGCGCCGGCGCGTCCGATCAATCCCTCGCTCAGCCGGATGACGCGCCCGGCAAGGCCAAGGCGGGCAAGCGCACGGCGCAGACCGAGATCGCGCGCCGCCGGCTGGTGCGACGCGCGCATGTGCGCACCATCGTCGCCGCCTGGGTGGTCACGGTGCCAATATCGGCGTCGCTCGCGGCGGTGATCTTCGCCTGTCTCAGCGCCCTGGCCTGACGCCGGTCGGCGGCCGGCACCGCGCGACCGGGTTCAGCCCTTCTCAGACCACGAAGAGGTCGGTGTTGGTCAGCGATATACCCACGGTGACGGTGGCGAAGTGGATCGCCACGCCGTCGCCGTCCCCGTCGGCATCGTAGCTCAGCGCGCCGGTGGTCGGATCGTAGAGGACGCGGTGGTCCGCTTCGATCGCCTCGCCGCCGACGTGGAAAGCCGAGGCTTCCAGAACGCCCGCCGACAGCCCCTGGAAGATCGAGCCGGCAAGCTCGATCCTGTCCTCGCCCGGCGTGAAGTCGACGATGGTGTCGATATCGTCCGGGCCGAGCGTCGTCGAGAACACGAATGTGTCGGCGCCGCCCTCGCCGATCAGCGTGTCCGAGCCACCGCCGCCGTCGAGGCGGTTGACGCCGTCATTGCCACGGATCTTCTGTACGAACTCGTTGCCGGTGAGATTGACCGCATAGGTGGCGCGCAACGAGGTGGTGTTGAGCAGTTCGACATGGACGCCCTCGCCGAGCCTGTAGTCGACGCCGGCCGCCACCCGGTCGGTTCCCTGCCCCGCGAGTTCGATGATGACGGTGCTGCTGTTGTAGAGAATATAGGTGTCGTTGCCGTCGCGGCCGATCAGCGTATCGGCGCCGCTCTGCTTGGTGACGGGATCGACCCCACCGTCATGCAGCACGTTCCTGCCATCGTTGCCGATGATGGTCTGGCCGAAGGTATTGCCGGTGAGGTCGATCGGCTTGGTGCCGCTGGCGGCGGTCGTGGTCAGCTTCTCCACCTCGACGCCGGCGGCGAGCCTGTAGCTCACCCCGGCCGCCACCTGGTCGAACCCCCCGCCCGGATTCTCCACGACGACGTCGTTGGCGTTGTAGACGGAGTAGATGTCGTCGCCGGCGCCGCCGATCAGCGTGTCCGGATTGCCGTAACCGCCGCTGTGCAGCCAGTTGTTGCCGGCATTGCCGATGATGGTCTGCGAGAAGTCGTTGCCGGTCAGCCTGATAGGGTCGGTGCCGTTCGCATCGGCGGTCTGCAAAACCTCGACCGACACCCCGGCCGCCAGCTTGTAGTCGACCCAGGCGTCGACGCGGTCGCTGCCCTCGCCGGACGCCTCGATGATGACGTCGCCGGCATGGCGGACGATGTAGAGGTCGTCGCCGAGCCCGCCCTTCATCGTGTCGACGCCGGCGCCGCCGTCGAGCACGTCGTTTCCGCCATTGCCGGTCAACGTGTCGTTGCCGTCGCCCCCGGAGAGACGGTCGGCGTGGTTGCCGCCGTAATAGGTATCGTCGCCGGACGTTCCCGTAGTGACGATCGGCGGAATCTCGGAGATCGGGATGTCGACGGTATTGGAGCCCACCACCGTGCCGACCGGATGCGACGGATCCGCACCCGCAGTGACCCGGCCGCGCAGGTCGGGCAGCTGGAATTGGTTGACGCCGTTGCCGCCATAGGTCGTGCCGAGAACTGAAAAAAGGGTCTGATTTGAGCTGATCGGCAAGATCTGTCCGGTGCAGAGCATCCAGCCCGACGGCACCTGAGTGCCCGCGAACGCCACGATCTCGCCGATGAAGTAGCCGTCCCCCGGTGCATAGCCGCTGCCGTCTCTCGAGGGATAGTAGCCATCGATGCAGATGATGTAGTTGAGCGCGAGCCCCGGTGCCCTGTTGTCGAGCGGCTGGCCGCTGCCGCCCATCTCCACCGGCATGTTTTCGGTCGAAAGCCAATGGTATTCGGAACCGACCCGGCTTCCGGGCGCCAGCGTGTCCGAGGCGCCGACGACGCTGCGGCCGCGCAGGTCCGGCAAGGCGAATGTGGTCAAGCCGTCGCCGCCATAGCGGTTGCCGAGCACCTCGAACAGCGCCTCGTTGCCGGCAATCGACATCACCTGACCTTCAGCCTTCAGATAGCCGCCCGGGACGCGGTCGCCGGCGTAGCGGACCACCTCTCCGAGCAGGTTGTTCGTGTCATCCGTCCGGATAAGATAGGTGACTGCAAGGGATGGCTGGGCGTTGTCGGTCGGCGTGCCCCAGCCGCCGGACGATCCCGGAAGCGTCGACCCTGTCAGCCAAACCTCGTTGGCTCCGTAGATCTCGCCGTTAAAGCGCGGCGTCAGACCAGTTCCCGAACCCGCACCGGTCGCGATGCGCATGCCGAGATCGGGTAGCGAGAACGTGTTGACGCCGTCACCGCCATAGGTGGTTCCGACGACGGCGTGGAGGGCGCTGTATTGGTGTACAGAATAAAGTGAGTAGCCCGACGGTGCCGGCGTCTCATACGGCTGGTAGTTTCCAGCAAAGGAACGGATCATGCCGAGCGTCGACAGGCCGGCGGAGCCGTCATCGGGAAACACTCCGTTGAGACCCATGAGGTTGCGGATGACCAGCGTTTCCTGGATGTTGTCGATCGGCATGCGCTTCTCCGTTATGTGACAGCAGCGTCCGACAGTGGTTCGCGCCCGGTTGGAAGCTCCAATCGGCACCGCAAGTTGATCCAGGTCTCTGGACACTGAAAAGCAAGGGGTTACATCGCGATGATCCGCCCCGAAATACGGCATCTGTCGTATTTCGGATCGTCGGCCTGCGGCAGCCGGTACGCGCCTACCGGGCCTCTAGACCAGTTCCATCCGCATCAGCGGCCGGCCAGCCTTGCGTTCGGCGACGCGGACGAACCCGGCCTTCTCGAACACCCGCGTCGAACCGACGAACAGCCCGACCGAGCGCGAATCGCGGGAATAGTCGATCGGGCAGGCTTCCAGCAGACGCGCGCCGTTCTCCCGCGCGAAACCGATGCCGGCCGCCACCAGCCGGTGCGACAGGCCCCTGCCACGGGCCGAATTGCGGGTGAAGAAGCAGGAGATCGCCCACACGCCGTTGTCGTCGGCGTCTTCCGTCGCCAGCGGCGCCGAGACGCGGCCGGCATTGTTCCACTCCGGCACGTCGGCGCGGGGGCCGATCTGCATCCAGCCGACTGCGGCATCGCCGTCGAAGGCAAGCAGGCCCGGTGGCGGCCCGGCCTCGATGCGGGCGCGGATGTGGTCCTTGTTGCGCTGCCGGTCGTTCTCGCGGCGCACCGCCGGCCGGAGGCGGAAATGCGTGCACCAGCAGCCGTAGCATGCGCCCTGCTTGCCGAAGAGATCCTCAAAGGCCGGCCACAGCTCGGGCGTCAGCGGTTTGATGACTTCGGACACGACTCCTCCTTACCGCGCCTTGCGGGCGCCGTCGCGCTGATCTATCATCCCGCCTGTTCTCTTTATGTTCGCATTGGTGGCGATGCCTGTCAACGACCCGGAGCATGGCTTCTGCCGCGATTGCCTGACGCCCCAGTCCGGGCGAACAATGCGCTGTGCCGGTTGCGGCAGCCCGCGACTCGCCCGCCATGCCGAGCTCTACCGGCTGCCGCTCGCGCATATAGATTGCGACGCCTTCTACGCGGCGGTGGAAAAGCGCGACAGGCCGGAGCTGCGCGACAAGCCGGTGATCATCGGCGGGGGAAAGCGCGGCGTCGTCTCCACCGCCTGCTACATCGCCCGCATCAACGGCGTGCGCTCGGCCATGCCCATGTTCAAGGCACTTGAGGCCTGCCCGCAGGCGTTCGTGATTTCGCCCGACATGGAGAAATATGTACGCGTCGGCCGCGAGGTGCGCGCCATGATGCAGGCGCTGACGCCGCTGGTCGAGCCGCTGTCGATCGACGAGGCGTTCCTCGATCTCGGCGGTACCGAGCGGCTGCACGGCCGGCCGCCGGCGCTGGTGCTCGCCGATTTCTCGCGCCGCGTGGAGAAGGAGATCGGCATCACTGTCTCGGTCGGCCTGTCCTACTGCAAATTCCTGGCCAAGATCGCCTCGGACCTGAGGAAGCCGCGCGGCTTCGCCGTGATCGGCGAAGGGGAGGCAGTGCCCTTCCTGGCTGGCCAGCCGGTGACGCTGATCTGGGGCGTCGGCAAAGCCTTCGCCGCGGCGCTGGAGCGGGACGGCATCCGCATGATCGGCCAGTTGCAGGCGATGGAGCGCGGCGACCTCATGCGCCGCTACGGCGTCATGGGCGACCGGCTCTTTCGCCTGTCGCGCGGCCAGGACGACCGCCGGGTCCACCCCGACGGCGAGGCCAAGAGCGTCTCGGCCGAAACCACTTTCGACGCCGACCTCGCCGCGATGGCCGATCTGGTGCCGGTGCTGCGGGCGCTGTCCGAAAAAGTGTCGGCCCGACTGAAAAAGGCCGACATCGCCGGCCGCACCGTCGTGCTCAAGCTGAAATCGCAGGATTTCAAGATCCGCACGCGCAACCGCCAACTCGCCGACCCGACGCAGCTCGCCGACCGCATCTTCCAGGTCGGCCTGCAGTTGCTGGCCAGGGAAGCCGACGGGACGCGCTACCGCCTGCTCGGCATCGGCGTCAGCGATCTCTCCGACGACGGCCGCGCCGATCCGCCCGATCTGGTCGATGAGCAGGCACGCAAGCGCGCCATGGCGGAGGGCGCCATCGACCGGCTGCGCGACAAGTTCGGCCGCACGGCGGTAGAGACCGGCTACACCTTCGGCAAGGGCCGCAACGCGCACCCGCCGGAGCATCTGGAGGATTGAGCGACAGGGCATGGGCAGGTGCCTCGACGGCTCCGGTCTTGTTGCCGCCCCGAGGCGGCATGGATAGGATCGTCCGACAGCAGCGACAGGAGCGGCAGAGATGGTGACACGCGGCTTCGGAGGACGGCGACCGCCGCGCGAACAGGCGGAGCGCCTGCCGCCCGGGCAATACCTTACCGAGGATTTTCCGGTGCTGTCGGCCGGCCCGACGCCGCAGATGCGCCTCGAAGACTGGAGTTTCACGCTCAAAGTCGGACCGAAGCCGGTGGCCGAATGGGACTGGGAGGCGTTCAATCGCCTGCCGATCAGCCGCATGACCCGCGACATCCATTGCGTCACCGCCTGGTCGAAATTCGACACCAGCTGGGAGGGCGTGCTGGTCGACGACATCCTTGCCGAGGCCGGCATCGAAGCGCCGAAGCCTTATGCGCTGGCGCATTGCTTCGACGGCTACACCACCAATGTGCCGACCGCCGACCTCGTCGGCGGCAAGGCGATGGTGGCGATCCGTTTCGAAGGCGAGTCGATTTCGTCCGACCACGGCGGCCCCGCGCGGCTGCTGGTGCCGCATCTCTACTTCTGGAAGTCGGCGAAGTGGATCGACGGCCTGCAGCTCATAGACCAGGATGCCGCCGGCTTCTGGGAACTGCGCGGTTATCACATCTACGGCGACCCATGGCGCGAACAGCGCTACACCGATGACTGATGGCGTAGCGGGGCCGGGCACGGTCCGCCCGGCGTGCTGGCAGCCCTCCACCATCACGCGGATCGTGCGACAAACACCCCGCGTCACCAGCTTCTTCCTGTTGCCGAGGACGCCTTTTGTCTGGCGGGCCGGGCAGCATGCCGACGTCCGGCTCACCGCCCCGGACGGCTACACCGCGCAGCGCAGCTATTCGATCGCCGGCGCGCCGGAGGCCGGGCCCGAAGTCGAGCTTGCCGTCGAGCGGCTGGAGGACGGCGAGGTCTCCTCGTTCTTTCACGATGTCGCGGCCGTCGGCGACGAGATCGAGATCAAGGGCCCGCTCGGCGGCCATTTCGTGTGGGATGTCGCCGAAAGGGGCCCGCTGCTGCTGATCGGCGGCGGCTCGGGGGTCGTGCCGCTGATGAGCATGCTGCGCCACCGCTCCGCCCAGGCGTCGCATGTGCCGGTTGCCCTGCTCTATTCGGTGCGCGCCTGGGACGAGGTGATCTTTCGCGACGAGCTGCTCGAGCTGGATCGGCGGCAGGACGGGTTGTCGCTCAGCTTCGCGCTGACGCGCGAGCCGGCGCGACGCAGCGAGGATTTTTCGCGCCGCGTCGATCCGCCGATGGTGGCGGCCGTGCTGGCGGCATTGCCGGAGCGCCCGCGGCTCGCCTTTGTCTGCGGCGCCAACCGCTTCGTTGAGGCCGCCGCCGATGCACTCATCGCGGCAGGCATCGAGCCGCAGCGCATCCGGACCGAGCGTTACGGGCAGTAGGCGATCCCTGATCGCGGCAGCTCGGAAAGCTTTCGCTACCCCGCCCTTCCATGGCCGGTCAGAATCCTCAGCACCTGCACGCTTTCCGGCGACTCGATCAGAAACTCCGCGTCGCGCGGCAAGTGATGGATTTTCCTAGGGTTGCCGCCGGTGAAGCGTAAGCGCTGTTCCAGGGGCACCTTTCGCGAGTGGATATGAGGAGCGATGTTCCAGCCTTTGAGGGCTTCGACACATGACGATTGCAGAGCTCACGATGCCGGCGAGACCGTGAGCGCGGTACGCCTTGTCCCGCAGCAGTTGTTCCTTGGCGTCGGGCCGCCCGTCAGCCTTTGGCTGAGGCGCCGGCACCGGAATCGCTATTCGTTCCGGCGGTGGTCGCGGCGCCGATGTCGGAGCCCGACGCAAGGCGGTTGCCGAAGCAGCGGAAACGGAAAGCTGTCCGGGATGCCGGCGATAGCCTTGTGGAGTTCGTTCGGTCGACGTCCTTCATCGGTCGCCCCTTGTCCTGCGGGTTGATGAGGCTACCCTGAGGCAAGCGGAAGGCGGGCCCGGAGCGCGCCCAAACTCAAGTGAAGTTTGTTATCAAGATTGATGAGCTACTAGCCTATTCCAGGTAGTAGAAGTGGACGTAGAGATTGCTTCTGACCTCGCCCCGACATTACGCCGAACATGGGCCTCTATGCGTCGAAACTTGAAAGGTGCCAGGGTGGACAAACTAGAAAGCGTCGAGAAGATGTTTCATACCCTCAAAGCATATGTCGAGGGTAAGTCTATCGCCCTTTTAGGAAGCGCCCCCGGGAGGTTCGAATTCAGGCATAACCATGACCTGATTGCTAGCGTGAATGCCAGCCATGTTGGATTTGGCCTCAAAGAAGTCGATATACTATTCCTAAATAGTTATTCCATGAGACTTGGAGGAAAGAACAAAGAGCTCCGCTTCCTTAAGAAACCAGCCATCGATGCGATATCGTGCGGACTGGCTGTTATCATCGATCCCATCGACATCGGCTCGACGATTCGTCTAAACTGCAAGAGCAGAATTGTAGTCGGTCGGGAAGAGCGAAATCTCTTCCTATCCCTGTGCAGCGGCATTCCCTTTTCGCCTGAGGCATTAGGACGACATGTTCCCTCTACAGGAATTCAGGCGGCTTTGGCATTGCGCGCCGCCAATCCCAAGATGCTGACGTTATATGGTTTTTCCCTGAGTCATGGCCATATTCTTGGCCCGGAATTCCACAATCGCCACATCGAGCTCGATGAAGAGCTACTCAGCGAATTCGACGTCCAAGCGCCAATATGATGCCATCCTGCGTAATCACACCCAAGGTGAGCAGGGCCAACTCCGACATCGCTCACCCGCGCATCCACCGCCATGCTCTCCTCGACGATCCCAAGCTTCTCAGCCGCGCTCCAGCGTCACCGACTGGTGCACCCGTGTCTGAGATAAGGCAGCCCGGCGGGGCTTCAACCGACGTCCACCAGTGCTCCTGACAGATTTGTCGACAGGGTTCCACCGCGCTCATGCTTCACGAGCCGGACGCTCCGATCTCTCGTCGTCCAGCAGCGGCGCTGCAGCCGCCCCGGGAAGATGGCCCAAACAGAATGGGCCGCCGGACTCTCGCCCGGCGGCCCATTCTGTCTTTTCTGCCGATCGCCCTACTGCGCGGCGTCGACCATCTCGGTGAGCATCGGCGTCGCCGTCTCCGCGCCGGTCGCCTTGCGGCGCTCGTCGAGGATGAGTTCGTCGCGCGAGGTGGCGATGCGCCGGATGGCGCTCATCTGGCCCCCGGTGCCGGCCGGGATCAGCCGGCCGACAATGACGTTCTCCTTCAGGCCCTGCAGCGTATCGACCTTGCCGGCAACCGCCGCCTCGGTCAGCACGCGGGTGGTCTCCTGGAAGGAGGCCGCCGAGATGAAGGACGGCGTCTGCAGCGAGGCCTTGGTGATGCCGAGCAGCACCGGCTGGCCTTCCGCAGGCTTCTTGCCTTCCTCGACCAGGCGGTCGTTGACCTCCTCAAGCTCGATCGCGTCGACGTGGTCACCGGGGATGTAGGTCGAATCGCCCTGCACCGTGATCTCGACCTTCTGCAGCATCTGGCGGACGATCACCTCGATGTGCTTGTCGTTGATCGACACGCCCTGCAGACGATAGACCTCCTGGATCTCGTTGACGAGGTAGGAGGCCAGCGCCTCCACGCCCTTGATCGCCAGGATGTCGTGCGGCGCGGGGTTGCCGTCCATCACGTAGTCGCCCTTCTCGATGGCGTCGCCGTCCTGCAGATGGAACGGCTTGCCCTTCGGGATCAGGTACTCGACCGGCTCCAGCGTCGAATCATGCGGCTCGATGATGATCCGGCGCTTGTTCTTGTAGTCGCGTCCGAAGCGGATCGTGCCGTCGATCTCGGCGATGATGGCATGGTCCTTCGGACGACGCGCCTCGAACAATTCTGCCACCCGCGGCAGACCGCCGGTGATGTCCTTGGTCTTGGCCGACTCCATTGGGATACGCGCCAGCACGTCGCCAGGGCGAACCATCGAACCCGGCTCGACCGAGAGGATGGCCTCGACCGAGAGCAGGAAGCGGGCGTCGCCGCCCTTCGACAGCTTGCCGACCTTGCCCTTGGGGTCGAGGATGCTGATCGCCGGCTTCAAATCCGAACCGCGCGGCGTTGAACGCCAGTCGATGACCTCGCGCTTGGTGATGCCGGTCGATTCGTCGGCCGTTTCCTGCACGGAAATGCCGTCGACCAGATCCTCGTACTGCACCCTGCCCTCGATTTCAGTCAGCACAGGCCGGGTGTAGGGATCCCACTCGGCGACGCGCTGGCCGCGCTTCACCTTGTCGCCCTCGTCCACGAACAGACGCGAGCCGTAGGTGATGCGGTGGGTCGCCCGCTCCTTGCCGCCCTCGTCGAGGATCAGCACCGCCATGTTGCGGCCCATCGCCATCAACTGGCCGTCGGAGTTGCGCACCACGTTGCGGTTGCGGACCGTCACCGTGCCCTCGTAGGAGGCCTCGATGAAGGACGAGTCAACCACCTGGGCGGTGCCGCCCATGTGGAAGGTACGCATGGTGAGCTGCGTGCCCGGCTCGCCGATCGACTGCGCCGCGATGACGCCGACGGCCTCGCCCTGGTTGACGGGCGTGCCGCGGGCCAGATCGCGACCGTAGCAGACTGCGCAGACGCCGACCTTGACCTCGCAGGTCAGTGCCGAGCGGATGCGTACCGACTGGATGCCGGCCTTCTCGACCAGCTCGATGTCGCGCTCGTCCATCAGCGTGCCAGCCTTGACGATCAGATCGCCGGAAACCGGATGGTTGATGTCATCGAGCGCGGTGCGGCCGAGGATGCGTTGGCCAAGCGTCGCGACGACCTGGCCGGCATCGACGATCGGCTGCATGGTCAGGCCCTTGTCGGTGCCGCAGTCTATGGCGTTGACGATGCAGTCCTGCGCCACGTCGACCAGGCGGCGGGTGAGATAGCCCGAGTTCGCCGTCTTCAGAGCGGTGTCGGCCAGACCCTTGCGGGCGCCGTGGGTCGAGTTGAAGTACTCGAGCACGGTGAGGCCTTCCTTGAAGTTCGAGATGATCGGCGTCTCGATGATCTCGCCGGACGGCT
>NZ_JCACER010000046.1:0-4545 GCF_059502445.1 Kumtagia sp. | reverse complement strand
CCGCTGCGCGGCCCCGGAATGACGATCAACATCGGCATATGCGATTGCCCTGCCCGTTTACGGGGGAGGGGGACCGCCCCCCGGGTCCGGCCGAAGGCCGGCCCGAGGACAGGCTCCGGCGGTGGAGGGGGTGTCCGACGCATCATCGCGCCTCCTCGAACCACGCCACCAGCAGCGCCCGCTCCTGCGGCGTCATCTGGGTGACGTTGCCGGGCGGCATGGCGTGGCTGCGGCCGGCCTGCAGGTAGATCTCGCGGGCATGGCCGGCGATGGCAGCGTCGCTCTCCAGCACGACGCCCTTGGGGGCGAAATAGATGCCCTCGTAGGAGGGCTCGGCGGCATGGCACATGGCGCAGCGGCCGAGCACGGTGTCGCGCACGGCCGGGAAATGCGTGGAGGCGACCAGCGTCGGGTCGGCAGCGGCCGCCTGCGGCTCGCCGGTCAGCACCTTCGGCACGGTCGACAGCCAGATGATGACGACGAACAGGATCGCCGCGGCGAGCCATGTCCAGGTCGGGTTGCCCTTGCGGGCATGCCGCGTGTTGAAATAGTGGCGGATCAGCACGCCGATCATGAACACCAGCGAGGCGATGATCCAGTTGAACTCGGTGCCGAACGCCAGCGGATAGTGGTTCGACAGCATCAGGAACAGGACGGGCAGCGTCAGGTAGTTGTTGTGGGTCGAGCGTGTCTTGGCGATCTTGCCGTATTTCGGGTCGGGCGTGCGGCCGGCGATGAGGTCGGCGACCACGATCTTCTGGTTGGGGATGATGATCATGAAGACGTTGGCCGACATGATCGTGGCGGTGACGGCGCCGAGATGCAGGAAGGCGGCGCGGCCGGAGAAGAGCTGCGTATAACCCCAGGCCATGAAGACGACGATGGCGTAGAGGACCAGCATCAGCAGCGTGTCGTTCCTGCCGAGCGGCGACTTGCACAACAGGTCGTAGACCAGCCAGCCCAGCGCCAGCGAGGCGAGCGAGATCAGGATCGCCACCGGCGCCGAGACGTCGAGCACGTTGCGGTCGATCAGGAAGAGGTCGGCGCCGGCGTAATAGACGATGGCGAGCAAGGCGAAGCCCGACAGCCAGGTGGCGTAGGATTCCCATTTGAACCAGGTGAGGTGCTCCGGCATCTCGGCCGGCGCAACCAGGTATTTCTGGATGTGGTAGAAGCCGCCGCCGTGCACCTGCCACTCCTCGCCATGGGCGCCGGCGGGCAGGCCGGGACGCCGGCGAAGGCCGAGGTCGAGCGCCACGAAATAGAAGGACGAGCCGATCCAGGCGATGCCGGTGATGACGTGCAGCCAGCGGACGGCGAAACTCAGCCAGTCCCAGAGGATCGCGATATCCAGCATTACGGCACCTCACCCTGTCCGTCCGATTGTCGCGGCATCCGGCCCCGCTGGAAAGGGCAAAGATGCACGATGACTTTCAAAAAAAACTGGAAAATAATGGCGCCGGCCGGGGTCGCGACGCGTCGGCCGGGGAACCGGAGGCTGGATGGCCTATCTCGACAATCTCACCGTGTTCGTGCGCGTGGTGGAGCTCGGCAATCTGTCGGCCGCCGGACGCGACCTGCGCGTCTCGCCGGCTGTGGCGTCCAACCGCATCAAGGAGTTGGAGAAGCATCTTGGCGTCAGGCTGTTCAACCGCACGACGCGGCAGCTGATGCCGACCGAGCAGGGCACGGTGTTCTATGACGGTGCCAAGCGGGTGCTCGACGCCATCGCCGAGGCGGAAGCCGCGGTCAGCGCGCTTTCGGGCCAGCCGCGCGGCACCATCCGGGTGACCGCGCCGCTCGGCATGGGGCGCCGGCTGATCGCCTCGGGCATTCCGGAATTCCGCGACCGCTATCCCCAGATCGAGGTGCGGCTGAGGCTCTCCGACCACAATGTCGACATCATGAAGGAGGGCATCGACGTCGCCTTCCGGCTCGGCCTGCTCGAGGATTCCAGCCTGCGCATGCGCGGCGTCATGGAGTGCGAGCGGGTGCTGGTCGCCTCGCCGAAATATCTGGAGGCGCGCGGCGAGCCGACCGCGCCGCAGCAGCTGGTCGACGACGGCCACGATTGCCTGCTGCTGCGCTTCCCCGGCGTGCGCGAATATTTCTGGACGCTGGCGACGCCGTCGGGCCCGATGAAGATCGAGGTGAGGGGGCCGTTCGATTCCGACGACGGCGACGTCATCACCGGCTGGGCGCTGGCCGGCCGCGGCATCATCAACAAGCCGCGCTTCGAGGTCGAGCCGTTCATCCGCGACCGCCGGCTGAAGGTGATCCTCGCCGACACGCCGCCGCCGCCGATCCAGCTCGCCGCCGTCTATCCGCACAAGAAGCTGCAGGATCCGAAGGTACGGCTGCTGCTCGACTTCATGGCCGAGCGCTGCCAGCGGCTGATCAAGGATATTCTGGCGGGAAAATAGCCCGCATCCCAATCGCGGGATGCGGGCTACCTCGTTGCGTTGGCCGACTTACCTACCAGGGTCGCGCCCAGTCGGCGAAGAAGGTCTGCTTGTCGCGGTGGTTGCCGCCCAGCGTCGCCGCATAATAGGCGGCGACGGCGCTCACGAACAGCGACGCGGCGGTGATGAAGGCGGCCAGCATGGTGAGGCGGCGGGCGCGGTCGGCGGCGGCCCGTGCCTGCGCCTCCAGCTCGGCCGCCTGCTGGGCGAGCTGATCGACGCGCTGCTGCGCCTCCTCGGGCGGAATGCCGGCGCGCTGGGCAACGGTCGACACCAGATATTGCCGGTCGGCATCGTCCATCTGGCCATCGGCGATGGTCGACAGCAGGATGCGGGTGAACTCGCCGCGATCGCCGGTCGTGTCGCGCGCCGCGGCATCCGGAGCTGGAGCGGGACTGGCCGCACCGGGAGCCGGGGCCGCGGTATCCGGAGCCGGCGTAGCGGGAGCAGGCGCAGCGGGAGCGGCGGCGCCCTCGGCCGGCGCGGCAGTACCCGGGCGCAGCAGCCGGTCGAGCAGGAGCTCGTTCTGGTCGAGCGCCTCGCCCGCCGCTCCGGCCACGCCCGAGACTGCGGTTGCCGCCGCGCCGCCCGCGGCGGACACTGCCGATGCCGCGGTGGAGGCCGCGCCGCTGATGCCGGAATAGGCGATGAAGGCGCTGATCAGCACGCCCAGCGCCCAGACGGTGAGGCCGTGGGCGCCGTCGCGCAGGTCCGATTCCTGCTCGCTGGCGTCGCCGAAGCGGCGGCGTAGCCGGCCCGCGAGATAGCCGCCGGCAAAGAAGCTGGAAATCTGCACCCACAGCAGCCACAGCGCCGCGGCGATGGCAAAGCCCGTAAGCGAGATGCCCTCGCCTTCATAGGCCGAAGTGAGCGACAGACCGAGCGCCGACCCGAACGTCAACAGGACGAAGGATACGGCCGTGGCGAGAAACGTACCGGCCAGGATGGCGGGCCAGTCGACGTAGCTGCGGTCGTCGGTGACGAGGGCCGCGGGTGTGACTTGGGGATTTTCGGCGAGTGCCATGATCGTTCCTCCGACTGGTTGTGCCTGGTCCCGGCTGGCGGATGCTCAGCGGAGCCCGAACAGCGACAGGATCGCGAGGACGATGACGATAAGGCCGACAAGATAGATGATGCCGTGCATGATAGCCTCCTGCTGCGTGCTGCAGTGCAGGCCAAACAGACGGAAAGGAACAAAGTTCCGCCACAATGACGTTTTCGCGGTCCGGAAGACTTGCCGGACGGCCGCCTGGGCCACTTCCTGCTCCCCGACGGCCCTTGCAAAGATCGGCATGGCGATTGAACTTGCGTCACGACGGTGCGTTGCCGGCCGTGTAGACATCCGCAGATGCGGCCTCGCGCCCGTCCCGTTCCAACCTTGGAGAGACTTTCATGATCTCGACGCGCAACGACCTGAAATCCAACGTCAGAAGGACATCGATCGAGCTGCTCAACGCGCGGCTGGCCGAGGCGATCGACCTGGCGCTGATCACCAAGCAGGCGCACTGGAACGTGAAGGGACCGCAGTTCGTCGCCGTCCATGAGATGCTGGACGGCTTCCGCAAGGAGCTCGACGGGCATGTCGACACCATCGCCGAGCGCGCCGTGCAGCTCGGCGGGACCGCGCTCGGCACTTCTCAGGTGGTCGCAAAGGACTCGCCGCTGGCCGCCTATCCGACCGACATCCACAAGATCGCCGACCATCTGGCGGCGCTGATCGACCGCTATGCCGACTGCGCCAAGAACGCCCGCGCCGCGATCGAGGAGGCGGACGAGGCAGGCGATGCCGACACCGCCGACATCTTCACCGCCTATTCGCGCGCCCTCGACAAGTCGCTGTGGTTCCTCGAGGCGCATACGCAGGGGGGCGCGTAGTCTCGCGGCGCTGGCAGAGGCGGGGCTGCCCGCCGCCCGCCCTCTCGCCGCCAGTCACAAGCGACGGCGCATCTCGTCGCCCAAGCTCCCAGACCCTCCCTTGGGCAGGGCAATTGCCTATGGAGTTACCCACCCCTAACCCCTCTCCTCAAGGCAGGGCAATCGCATATGCCGATGATGATCGTCATGTATGGACGGCCCCGCTTGG
>NZ_JCACER010000045.1:0-4622 GCF_059502445.1 Kumtagia sp. | reverse complement strand
AAGCTTGGATCGGCATTCCCGGATTTTATGGGAACCCGCTAGGGCGCGGTAGCGGCTATGTTGGTGCTCTTGCTACATAAGGCCGCAGTGATGCGGGCGCCGCCAGAGCTGCCAGACCGCCCGCCAGGCGGCCCACGACATCATCATCCAGTAGGGCGGCGTGAACAGCAGGATCCTCCAGAAGCCGCGCCGATCCCGTTTCCCCAGGCTGTGCCAGCCGAGCAGCAGGAAGGACAGGTAGCCGCAGACGATGTTGAGCGCGTCCATGGTCAACAGCAGCACCGGCCATCCGGACACTGGCTCCGCAAGCAGCAGGAGCCCCGTCAGATAGATCGCCGCGACGATCAGCAGGGGATGGATCAGCACCGAGAGCGCCAGCCCGGCATAGAGGATCTGCGCGATGCAGAACGATCGCACGCCGAGATCGCGGTGGAGGGCGACGGGGTCGCGCATGTGGACGAGCCAGGTCTGTAGCCAGCCCTTGAACCAGCGGGTGCGCTGCGGCAACCACACCGACCAGGCGACCGGCGCGTCCTCCAGGGTGGGCAGGCTTATCGTCTCGCAGCGGTAGCCGAAGCGGGCCAGCCGCAGCCCCAGATCGGCATCCTCGGTGACGTTGTAGGGATCCCAGCCGCCCACCGCCTCCAGCGCCACCACGCGAAAATGGTTGGACGTGCCGCCGAGCGGCAACGGCGTGCGCCGGCCCGACAGCCACGGCAGCAGTCCGCGGAAAAGCGCGGTATATTCGAAGGCGAAAAGCAGCGGGATGACTCCCTGGCCCCCATTGGATATCTGGAGCGGCGCCTGCAGGCAGGCGAGCTCGTCGCCCGCGCTCGCGAACCGGTGCCATGCCTCGCGCAGTTGCAGCCGGTGCGGCCGGTCTTCCGCGTCGTAGAGCACGACGAAGTCGCCCTTGACGAGCGGTAGCGCGTAGTCCAGCGCCTTGGGCTTGGTGCGCGGCAGGCTCGGCGGGACGCGCACCACCTCGACATGATGCGGCAGGCGCAAGGCGGAGAGCGCCGCCAGCGTCTCGAAATCGTCGGCCTCGCAGACCAGCTTGATTTCCAGCTTGCTTCTCGGCCATTCGAGGCGCTCCAACGCCCCGACAAGCTGGGACACCACCTCCGATTCGCGATGCAACGCCACGAGAACCGAGTAGAACGGCAGCGTGTCGGCGGGAATCCGCTCCAGCCCGGACGGTGTGCTGGCCGGCTGCGCGGTGGCGGCGGCGAAGCGCAGACCGACGCAGGCGAGGAAGAACAGCGACGACAGCACATGCAGCGCCAGCAATGCCTCCCAGGTCGCAACGACCAGCGACAGCGGCACGGTGACCAGCAGCACGGCCAGCATCGCGGCCTGCCAGGGGCTGATGACGTCCTTGGCGGAAAGGGCGGGAAACCGCTCGTGCAACCCGTTCCTCGCCTTCTTCACCAGCGCCATGGAGGCGCGCGCCAGGATGGCGCGGCGCAGGGCGGAGGGCGACGTCAGATACAGGATCGGCTTCAGCCGATTGGAGCGCAGCAGCTTGCCGAGTTCCGTCAGGCGCATGCCCGACGGCGCGATCACCGGATGCGTGACGCCGTTGCGTCCCATCACCCAGGCGTGCAGATGCTTGCTGCGCGAGCGCAGGAAGAGAGCGCGGTCCTCCGGCTTCATGATCAGCCGATCGGGATCGATCTCCTCGAGGAAGCCCACCGCGAATTCGTCGGCTATCGTGGCAAACAGGTCGCGCTCGGAAACCAGATCGGACGCCAGCAGCTCGGACTGGAAGTCGGTGCCGTTGGCCGTGGCCCGGCTCGCCAGCTTCAGCACCATGCCGGGCGCGATCCGCAGCCTTGCGAGGATGGGGCGCCAGATTTCGAACTCGGGAAAGAAGTACCCGATCAGCTCGTCGCTCGGGTCCGGGCCGGCCGGCTTCGTTTCTTTGGGCCGAGGCGCGCTACCGGCAGCGTCCCCTGCCCGCCGCGAACCCGTGATTTCGCCGTCCATGTCAGGCGGTCCCCGCCGGCTTGGCCGACGGTCTTTCGAGCTCGCGCGAGCCGGCGAGACCGGCGCGGTCCCGGCCGGCCCGGCGCCGAACGCGATCAATCCTGCCGCTTCCGATGTGCGATCGGATATCCCCCATGGCAACGTCCCCAGGTTGCCGGCCCCGCGGCAATCCTATGCGCGCGGAATTTGCATTTCCAGCGGATTTGTCGGAATTTCTCATACCGGACTGTACAAGACGCCCGGATAGGAACAGGGGGTGCAGTCGACCTGGTTTTCGCGGAAGACAAGGGCGGTAGCCTGCACGTCATTGCTGCCGCTTCGGAGCCGTTCACTCGAGTTGGGAGCCACCGGTCCGATGAAATTCTGGGCTCTGCTTGCCAAGGTCGCGCTTGCGGCAGTCGTCCTGCTGGCCGGCCTCCATCGGCCGGCATGGACGGCCGAACCGCCTGTCTTCTGGGATGCCAGGGAGCGGCTGGCCAAGCCCGACCTTTCGACCTTGCAAAGGCTGCGCTTCCTCACCGCGACCGATTTTCCGCCGTTCAACTATCTCGATGCGTCCGGCCGGCTGTCGGGCCTGCATGTCGATCTGGCGAGAGCGATATGCGCGGAGCTGGCGATCGCCGAAAAATGCCAAATCCAGGCGCTGCCCTGGGGCGAACTCGAAACGGCGCTGGCCAGGGGCGACGGCGAGGCGATCATCGCCGGCCTCGCGGTCACGCCGCAGACACGCGCCAAATACGCCTTCTCGCGGCCCTATCTGCGGCTGCCCGCCCGTTTCATCATGGCGAAGGACAGGGTCTTGACCGAGCCGCTCGCCCGCAAGCTGCAGGGCCGGCGCGTCGGCGTGGTCGCCGGATCGGCGCATGAGCAACTGCTGCGCGATGCCTTCGCCGGCGTCCAGGTCGCGGCCTACGACACGCCGGACGCGCTGCTCGCCGACATGAAGACGGCGAAGATCGACGCGGCCTTCGGCGACGGCATGCGGTTCGCCGCTTGGCTCGCCGCACCCGACGCCGCCGATTGCTGCCGTTTCGCCGGCGGTCCCTATCTGGCCCCCGACTATCTCGGCGGCGGGCTGGCGATCGCAGTCATGCCGGCCAACGAGGACCTGGCCGCGGCGTTCGACGCCGCACTCCAGCAGATCTCGGCGAAGGGTGTCTTCGCGGAGCTTTACCTCCGCTATTTTCCCGTCGGTTTTTACTGAGGGCGGTATCTTGTCTAACCACGAGGGCGCCAGACACTGGCGGCCCGCTCCGCGCGGTTCTCTACGTCAGCGTGCGGTGCCGCGCTTTCGTGGCGCGCTCGATCGCCGCGGAGGTGGCATCCTCGACGGCAAGGTTCTGCCGCAGCATCTGCAGGATGCGCCTCTCCTCCATGCGCATTTCCAGGTCCGCCGTCGCCACCTCGAAGGCCGCGGCATAGGCGGTGTCGTGCAGGTGCACGGGTATGACCGTCACGGCCAGGTGGATAACGCGCTCCAGCCCGCCCTCCTCGTGCAGCAGCCGCTGGCACGCCTGCGCGACCGGGATCAGCCGCTCCTCGTCGAAATCCTCGAAGATCGGCCAGGTGCGGATGACGGCGCCGATGCGCGCCAGTTCGACATCGGTCATGTCGCGATCGGAGGCCGAGGTGACCACCATCAGATAGATCAGCGCTTCATGCGTGCTCGGCCTGGCCATCCCGTCTCTCCGCTTGTCGGCGACGCGGACCCTAGGCACCGCCGCGATCGGCCACAAGCGGAATCGCCCAAAAAGTTGACGCTGCCCGCCCTGCCGAATAGGGAAGGCGCATCTCCGGCGGGCGCCGGCTTATTCAGATACCAGGACCAGCGGAAAAATGTCGGGATCCAACGTGATCGATCTCAGCCCCGAAGTGCTTGCGGCAGCGGCCGACAGCAAGGCGTGGCCGTTCGAGGAAGCACGCAAGATCATCGAGCGCTACAGGAAAACGGGCTTTCCCGACACGGTCCTGTTCGAGACCGGCTACGGCCCGTCCGGCCTGCCGCATATCGGCACCTTCGGCGAGGTGGCGCGCACCACCATGGTGCGGCACGCCTTCCACGTGCTCACGCAGGACAAGGTCAAGACCAAGCTGCTGTGCTTCTCCGACGACATGGACGGCATGCGCAAGATTCCGGACAACGTCCCCGACCGCGCCTTCCTCGAGCCGTATTTGCAGATGCCGCTCACCGTCGTGCCGAATCCCTTCGGCGGCGGCTACGAAAGCTTCGGCCATCACAACAACGCGATGCTGCGGCGCTTCCTCGACACGTTCGGCTTCGACTACGAGTTCGCCAGCGCAACCGAATATTACAAGTCCGGACGCTTCGACGCGGTGCTGCTGAAGGCGGTCGAGCGCTACGACGCCATCATGAAGGTGATGCTGCCGACGCTGGGCGCGGAGCGGCAGGCGACCTACAGCCCGTTCCTGCCGATCTCGCCGAAGAGCGGCCGCGTGCTCTACGTGCCGATGAAGCATGTCGACGCCAGGAACGGCACCATCACCTTCGACGACGAGGACGGCACGGAGACGACACTGCCGGTGACCGGCGGCCGGGTGAAGATGCAGTGGAAGCCGGATTTCGGCATGCGCTGGGCGGCGCTGGGCGTCGATTTCGAGATGTTCGGCAAGGA
>NZ_JCACER010000044.1:0-59009 GCF_059502445.1 Kumtagia sp. | reverse complement strand
CAGGCGGCGGCAGCGGGGGCGGCGGCGGAGTAGCGAGGGCCTTCCCTCCCCCTTGAGGGGAGGGTGGCCGCGAAGCGGCCGGGTGGGGTCATCGCGGCCGTCCGCGGCGCAAAAGCGAGCGTCAGCGATTCCCTCACAATCACCCGGATTGACAGCAATCGTCGCTTTCGGTTTCCTGCGAATCGGCCAGTGCAGCCCGCCGCTCGCTCCCGCCTGGGATGGTGAATGCACGACGATCCGGTTCCGACCCCGTGCAAGGGCGAGCCCGTCAGCAATGCGAGCACTGACTTTGCGGTTCGCCCGGCAGAGGATCGGATCATGCGCACCTTCCGTGACGCAAAGACTATGGCCAAGGCGCTCCGCCAGGGCCTGAACGAACGCGGCATCGCCCTCACCCATAGCGACTGCCTGGAACTGGTCGCCCGCCAGTTCGGCTTTCAGGACTGGAACATCCTGGCGGCACGGATTTCCGACGGCGGCACGCCGCAGGCGACGCTGCGCCTGCCCGAAGGCTGGATCGCCGGCGGCTCCAAGCCGGAGCACTACGAGATGGGGGTCGATTCCGGCATGCCGGGATCGCCGGCACTCATCCGCTGCAAGTATGATGCGGACGATCCGGCCTATCTGTCGGCCGAGAAAGGCTTCGGCACGCTGATGCAGAGCGTCGCCGCCGCAGGCTATCTCGGCAAGCGGCTTCGCCTGAATGCCGAACTGAGGACCGAGGAGGTCTCGGGAGCGGGGACGATCTGGATGCGCATCGACCGCGCGCCCGGCCAGACGGCCCGCTTCGACAATATGGAGAGCCGGTCGGACCAGGGCGTTCTCGCCGGAACCACCGGCTGGACACCGCGTCAGATCGTGCTCGACGTTCCCGACGATGCCGAAAGCATCCATTTCGGTTTCTATCTGCGCGGCACCGGCCGAACCTGGCTCCGCAACGTCACGCTGGTCGAGGTCGGCGAGGACGTCGCCGCGACCGGGGGCGGCGGCGCCTATCTTGCCGGCCCCACCAACCTCGACTTCTCGCGGCTTTCGCCCGGGAGCCGGTAGGCCGGTGCTTGTCGCCTTTTTATGGGAAAAACACCCGGATAGAGGACGGCGCCTGCGTTCGAACGCCGGCGCCGTTCCCCTCCGCTGTCAGCAGCAACGACTGGCCCAATGGCCTTGACCGGCGGATCGGCCTATAAGGCCGCTCCCGAAGGATCGACCCGCCATGCTCGCCATCACCGGTCGTCGCCGACAGGCGGCGCTTGCCTTCATCTTCGTCACCGCGGTGCTCGACATTGTCGCCATGGGCATCGTCATCCCGGTGCTGCCGCCGCTGATCGAGGAATTCGCGGGATCGAACGCCCAGGCGGGCTGGATCAACGGCGTGTTCGTGGCGCTGTGGGCCGGCGTGCAGTTCGTCTGCTCGCCGATCGTCGGCTCGATCTCCGACCGCTACGGCCGCCGGCCGGTCATCCTGCTGTCGGCTGCCGGGCTTTCCGCCGATTACGTGCTGATGGCGCTGGCGCCCGACCTGTGGTGGCTGGCGGTCGGCCGCATCGTCGCCGGCCTGACCTCGTCGAGCTTCACCACGGTGTTCGCCTACATGGCCGACATCACGCCGCCCGAGGGCCGGGCGCGCGCCTACGGGCTGATCGGCGCCGCCTTCAGCGGCGGCTTCGTGCTCGGGCCGGTGCTGGGCGGCTTCCTCGGCGAGATCTCGCCGCGCGCACCGTTCTGGTTCGCCGCCGCCATGTCGGGCATAGCCTTCCTCTACGGCCTGTTCGTCCTGCCGGAATCGCTCGCCCCGGAAAAGCGCATGGCTTTCTCGTGGAAGCGGGCGAATCCTTTCGGCGCGCTGCAGCTCCTGCGCTCGCATACCGAGCTGTTCGGGCTCGCGTCAGTCAACTTCCTGCTGCACTTCTCGCACCACGTCTTCTCCGCAGTCTTCGTGCTCTACGCCGGCGATCGCTACGGCTGGGGTCCGTGGCAGGTCGGGCTGGTGCTGGCCTTCGTCGGCGCGCTCGACATGGCCGTGCAGGGCCTGCTGGTCGGCCCGCTGGTCAAGCGCCTGGGCGACCGCAAGGTGATGGTCATGGGCCTGGTCGGCGGCGGCATCGGCCTTGCCTGCATGGGACTGGCGCCCACCGGCTGGCTGTTCGCCGCCGCCATGGTGCCGAACGCCTTCTGGGGCCTCGCCATGCCGACCCTGCAGTCGCTGATGACGCGGCTGGTCTCGGAGTCGGAGCAGGGCCAGTTGCAGGGCGCCACCATGAGCCTTGGCTCGATCGCCGGCGTCGCCTCGCCGCTGTTCTTCGGCGCCGTCTATGCGGCGACGGTGCAGCCCGTCTCCTTCGAGCCCATGCCCGGCCTGTCGTTCCTCATCGCCGCCGCCGTCCTGCTGCTCGGCGGGGCGCTCGGCTGGCAGGTGGCGCGCCGTGCCATCGCTGCCGAGGCGCGCGCCGCGGCCTGACCCGCCGGCTTCAACCCGGCCGTCGAACGGGATAGAAGCGTCCCGGAACAGCATGAGGAGACCGTCATGGCCGCGCACCCGCCCGTCTGCGATTTCGGCTGGAAGGCCGTCGACGCCGAGCTTGCCGGCACCGACGGCAAGCGGCACCGGCTGTTCGACCTTGCCGGGCCGAACGGTCTCGTCGTCGCCTTCATCTGCAACCATTGCCCCTATGTGCGGGCCGTCATCGACCGCATCGTCCGCGACGCCGTCGATCTCAAGCCGCACGGCGTCGGCTTCGTCGCGGTGAATTCCAACGATTCGGACGCCTATCCGCAGGATTCCTTCGATAACATGGTGCGTTTCGCCGAGGCGCACCGTTTCGGCTTTCCCTATCTGCACGATGCCGACCAGTCGCTGGCGCGCGCCTACGATGCGGCCTGCACGCCGGATTTCTTCGGTTTCAATCGCGATCTCGAATTGCAGTATCGCGGCCGCCTCGATGCGTCGCGCCGCGAGGTCGGCCCGCCGGACCTGCGCCGTGATCTCTACGGGGCGATGGTCGAGGTCGCCCGCACGGGCAACGGCCCGCGCGACCAGATCGCCTCCATCGGCTGCTCGATCAAATGGAAGAATGCGGCGTGACCTTGCCGGGGGACGACGAAGCCCCAGTTTTTTGATACGGTTTCAAATCTTTGCGACTGCGGATGGAAACGCCGCTCTGATACGTATACGCGAATAGTGGAGGAGGATGCCGCAACACGGGCGGCTTGAAGACGGTCGGAAGCGCCGCTTTGCGGCATTTCGACGCCCGGCCGCCTGGATTGTTGAAATAGAGGCAGGGCCGCGCGATACCGGTCGCGCCCACGTACCGAGGGACGATCCCCAGGGAGCCTGGACTGATGGATTTCGAGACTTTCTTCGCGGACAAGCTGGACGGCCTGCACAAGGAAGGCCGCTACCGCATTTTCGCCGACCTGGAGCGACGTGCCGGCCTGTTCCCGCGGGCGCTGCGCTATTCCGGCGACGATGCCCGCGAGGTCACCGTCTGGTGCTCCAACGACTATCTCGGCATGGGCCAGCACCCGGCCGTGATCGCCGCCATGCACGAGGCGCTGGACAAATGCGGCGCCGGCGCCGGCGGCACGCGCAACATCTCCGGCACCAACCACTACCACGTGCTGCTGGAGCGCGAGTTGGCCGACCTGCACGGCAAGGAAGCGGCGCTGCTGTTCACGTCGGGCTATGTTTCCAACTGGACGACGCTGTCGACGCTCGGCGCCAACGTCCCCGGCTGCGTCATCTTCTCCGACGAGGGCAACCATGCCTCGATGATCGAGGGCATCCGCCATTCCAAGGCCGAAAAGCGCATCTTCAAGCACAACGATCCGGCCGATCTCGACCGCATCCTGTCCGAATACGGCGCCGACGTGCCGAAGATTGTCGCCTTCGAGAGCGTCTATTCGATGGACGGCGACATCGCGCCGATCCGCGAGATCGTCGAGGTGGCCGAGAAGCACGGCGCCATGACATATCTCGACGAGGTGCATGCGGTCGGCATGTACGGTCCGCGCGGCGGCGGCGTCGCCGAGCGCGACGGCCTGATGGACCGCATCACCGTTATCGAGGGCACGCTGGGCAAGGCTTTCGGCGTGGTCGGCGGCTACATCACGGCGTCCGCGAAGCTGATCGACTTCGTCCGCTCCTTCGGCTCGGGCTTCATCTTCACCACGGCGCTGCCGCCGCATGTGGCGGCCGGCGCGCTGACCTCGATCCGGCACCTCAAGACCAGCCAGATCGAGCGCGTCCGCCACCAGGACCGGGTGAGGAAGGTGCGCGCCGGCCTCGACCGCATCGGCATCCCCTACATGCAGAACCCCAGCCACATCGTGCCGGTGAAGGTGGGCGACGCCGCCAAGTGCAAGTGGATCAGCGACATCCTGCTCGACCGCTACGGCATCTACGTGCAGCCGATCAACTACCCGACGGTGGCGCGCAAGACCGAACGGCTGCGCATCACGCCGTCGCCGCTGCACACCGACGCCGACATCGACCATCTCGTGCATTCGCTGTCGGACCTGTGGTCGCAATGCGCGCTGGCGCGGCAGGTGGCGTAAAGCCGCCCGATCGTCGCCCGAGCGCCCTCTCGTTTTCTGCTACTCGCTTTCGCCGTCGAGCGCCGGCACTGCGACGCCGGCCATCTCCGCCGCCAGCAGCCGCGCGGCACCGGCGCGCGCGATGCGCAGCATCAGCGCCTTGCGGGTAGCCGCCGCCAGCCGGTGCTCCGGCGCCTCGCGCAAAATTTCGGCGCCATACCCGTCCGACAGGATGAAGCCGCAGTCCTGCGGGAAGATCGCGGCCGGCACCTCCGGGTGGGTGGCGAAGAAGAAACGGTCGGAATGCAGCCGGTATTGCGGCCATTTGCGGTCGACGCGGAAATCCTCGAGCGAGGATTTGATCTCGATGATCCAGATGTCGCCCTGCCTGGTCAGCGCCACCAGGTCGGCGCGGCGGCCGGTGGCCAGCGACAGTTCCGGCAGCACATGCGCGCCCATCTGCGTCAGCAGCCGCTGCACGCCGCGGCGCACGATCATCGCCCGTTCGGACTGGCGTCCGTCGACGAGCGGATTGGCGGGGAGCGGCGACACGATCGGCATGACGCCAATAGTACAAAACCGGAACGAAGCTGCAAGGGCTTATGGTGGAAGAAGGCGCAAGATCATCGCCCATTGCGCCTGAAAGATCACGGAATCTGGCGGAAATTCACGCTTGCGTGAACGAATGTTGCGAAAATGCAATAGCTGCGCGCTTACATGCACGGCGGCGGCGAAAAGCATCACTCCCCGCTTGGCAGCCCGCGGCAAAGCTCCCTAGTGATGATGGCGAAAAAGCGGCCCGAATCAGGCCGCAATCGTTCGAAAGGGGTAGCGGATCAGGCAATGCGGCTGAAGGCACTCACAGTGGTGGCCGGTCTGGCCGTGGCGACCGCCCTGTCGGGCTGCACGTCGGTCGGTCTCGGCTCGTTCCAGATATTCACCGCGGACTACGGTTCCCGCACCGACGCCGGCTATCGCATCCCGCCGATCCCGATCACCAAGGTTCCCCGCCAGTACCACCGCCAGATCGTCAGCTACCGGACCGACGAGGCGCCGGGCACGATCATCGTCGATACCGGGGCAAAGTTCCTCTATTTCGTGCTGCCGGAAGGACGCGCGGTGCGCTACGGCATCGGCGTCGGCCGCGAGGGTTTCGAATGGAGCGGCACGGCGCGGGTCGGCGCCAAACGCGAATGGCCGGTGTGGACGCCGCCGCCGGAGATGATCCGGCGCCAGCCGCAGCTCGCCAAATGGCGCAACGGCCAGCCGCCCGGCCCGACCAACGCGCTGGGCGCGCGGGCGCTCTACCTGTTCAACAAGGGCGATACCGGCTACCGCCTGCACGGCACGCCGGAATGGTGGTCGATCGGCAAGGCGATGTCGTCGGGCTGCGTGCGGCTGCTCAACCAGGACATCATCGACCTCTACAACCGCGCCCAGGTCGGCGCCAAGGTCATCGTCAAGTAGGATTTCGCGAACCGTCTCGGCAACACGGACGACCGCAAAGCAGAAAACCGGGCTTTCGCCCGGTTTTTTGTTTGTGGCGTCCTGTCGGGGAGCCGGCAGGCGGCGCGGCCGCGACGCCGCTCAGACCACCTGCTCGACCTGCTGCACTTCCGGCACGAAGTGGCGCAGCAGGTTCTGGATGCCGTGCTTGAGCGTCGCCGTCGAGGACGGGCAGCCGGCGCAGGCGCCCTTCATGTTGAGGAACACGGTGCCGTTCTCGTAGCCGCGGAAGGTGATGTCGCCGCCGTCCTGCGCCACCGCCGGGCGCACGCGCGTCTCCAGCAGTTCCTTGATCGTAATGACGATCTCCTCGTCGGCCTTGTCGTAGAATTCGTCACCGGACTCGGCGGCGTCGCCACGCGCCTGGGCGGCGTGGGTCATCACCGGCGCGCCGGACATGAACTGCTCCATGATGGCGCCGAGGATCGCCGGCTTCAGATGCTGCCAGTCCGGGCCGTCGCCCTTGGTGATGGTGATGAAGTCGTAGCCGAAGAACACGCCGGTGACGCCGTGGATGTCGAACAGCCGGCCGGCGAACGGCGATGCCTCGCGCGCCGCCTCGGCGTCGCGGAAATCGGCTGTGCCCTCGGCCAGCACCTCGCGGCCGGGCAGGAACTTGAGCGTGGCGGGATTGGGGGTCGCCTCGGTCTGGATGAACATCGCCGCATCTCCGCGCGTCTTTGTTTGGAATAATTCTAAATAGGCCTATTCATCGGCCGCTACAAGCGGTGAATGGTGACTGGTGAAATGGTGAATGGCGACGAAGTCATCAAGTGCAGCGGCTTGACGCGGCTTCGCCCGCAGCTTCTTCACCATTCACCGCCTACGCCAGGCTGGCGATCTCCTCGTCCGACAGGTTCTGCGGCACCACCGTCACCGGGATCGGGAAGGCGGCACCCTTGCCGGCGATGGAGGCGACCAGCGGCCCCGGCCCTTCCTTGGCGGCGCCGGCGGCGAGCACCAGGATTGCGATGTCCTGGTCGTCCTCGATCAGTTGATGGATCTGCTCGGTCGGCTTGCCCTCGAGCACCACCAGTTCCGGCTCGATGCCGAGCGTGGCGCGCACCTTGGCGGCATGCACGTCGAGGGCCGCGCGGGCTGTCGCCTGCGCCTCCTCGCGCATGATCTTCTCCACGCCGAGCCAGTGCTGGAAGTCGCTCGGCTCGATGACGTAGAGCAGCACCACCACGCCGCCGGTGGATTTCGCGCGCATCGAGGCGTAGGCGACGGCGCGCTCGCACTCCGGCGTTTCGTCGATGATCGCCAGGAACTTGCGGCGATGGCCGGCTTCCCGGCTGAGACGTCTCGATACCATGGGCTATCCTGTCACCGGTGTCCGGCCGAACGGGCGCAATCTGCCACTGCCGCCGTGGCGCGGCAAGCGAGGCTTTCGCGCCAGCGGTCCGACGTTCAGCCCTGCAGCAGCCCGACGATGTCGCGCACCGTCTTCATCGTCGTCTCGGCAAGGTTGCCGGCCCGCTCGCCGCCATCGCGCAGCACGCCGTCGACATAGGCGTGGTCGGCCGATATGCGGCGCATCTCGGCCGCGACCGGCGCCAACTTGTCCACCGCCAGGTCGGCGAGCGCCGGCTTGAAGACGGAAAACTGCTGGCCGCCGAATTGCCCGAGCACCGCCTCCTTGCCGATGTCGGCGAGGCCGGCATAGATGCCGACGAGGTTTTCGGCCTCGGGCCGGCCCGCCAGCCCGTCGACCTCGCTCGGCAGCGCGTCGGGATCGGTCTTGGCCTTCTTGATCTTCTTGGAGATGGTGTCGGCGTCGTCGGTCAGGTTGATGCGCGACAGGTCGGACGGGTCCGACTTCGACATCTTCTTCGACCCGTCGCGCAGGCTCATGATGCGCGCCGCCGGGCCGCCGATCAACGGCTCGGTCATCGGGAAGAAGCCGTTCACCGTCTCCTCGCCGACCTGCATCTCGACGCCGACGCCGAGCTCGGCGATGCGGGCGGAGAAGTCGTTGTTGAACTTCTGGGCGATGTCGCGGGTGAGCTCCAGGTGCTGTTTCTGGTCCTCGCCCACCGGCACATGGGTGGCGCGGTAGAGCAGGATGTCGGCCGCCATCAGGCTGGGATAGGCGAGCAGGCCGAGCGAGGCGTTCTCGCGGTCCTTGCCGGCCTTGTCCTTGAACTGCGTCATGCGGTTCATCCAGCCGATGCGGGCGACGCAGTTGAAGATCCAGGCGAGCTCGGCGTGCTGCATGACGCGGCTCTGGTTGAAGACGATGTGCTTCTTCGGGTCGATGCCGGAGGCGAGGAACGCGGCGGTGATCGAGCGCGTCTGGTCCTGCAGGTCGGCATGGACGAGCTGGGCGGTCAGCGAATGCAGGTCGACGACGCAATAGATGCAGTCGGATGTCTCCTGCAGGGCGACGAACTTCTTGATGGCGCCGAGATAGTTGCCGAGATGCAGATTGCCGGTTGGCTGGACGCCCGAGAAGACGAGCGGCTTGAAGGCGGACATGAACGTTCCTCTTGGCTTGTGGAGGGCCGTTTCGCGCGCGGCGAAATTTTGCGGAAGCGCGCTTATGGCGGAAGGCGCGCCGCAGGGCAAGAGCCGCTTTCGCGTGGGAGGAAACTGTCTATCGGGCAAGCCTCGGAGGGGGGCGAGCTTGGCGCCACTCCCTCCCCTCTCGATCGAAAGATCGCCGAACGGCGGGTGGGGCGAGCCTAGTCGAGCCGCGCCAGGCGCTCCGTCAGCAGCGCGAAGAAGCCGTCGGCGTCGATGTCGCGCATGAACGTCACGTTCCGCTCGCGCTTGGTGACGCCCCACCAGTCGGCGACGGTCATGCCCATGGTCAGCTCGGACGCGGTCTCGACCGAGACGTTGATGAGCCGGCCCTTGAACAGCTCGGGCCTGAGCAGGTAGGCGATCACACAGGGATCGTGCAGCGGTCCGCCGTCCGTCCCGTATTTCTCCTCGTCGAAGCGCTCGAAGAACTCCAGCAGCACGGCCGTGGCGATGCCGACCCGCGTGCCGATCGCGCGGATGGCGGCGATGCGCTGGCGCGTCGTCAGCGCCTTGTGGGTGACGTCGAGCGACATCATGACCGTCGGCGCCCCGCAGTTGAGCACGATATCGGCGGCCTGGGGGTCGACATAGATGTTGAACTCGGCCGCCGGCGTCGTGTTGCCGCCTTCAAAGAAGCCGCCGCCCATCAGCACGATCTCCTGGATGCGCGGCGCGATCCTGGGTTCGCGCGACAGCGCCAGGGCGATGTTGGTGAGCGGCCCTAGCGGGCAGAGCGTCACTGTGCCCGGTTCCTCCGTCATCAGCGTCTCGACGATGAAGTCGACCGCGTGCTGTTCCTGCAGCGCCATGCGCGGCTCGGGCAGGTCGGGGCCGTTCAGGCCGGTGCGGCCATGCACGTGCTCGGCGGTCACCAGCCGCCGCATCAGCGGACGCGGGGCGCCCGAAAACACCCGCGTCTGCGGCCGGCCGGCCAATTCGCAGATCTTGAGCGCGTTCTTCTCGGTCAGGTGGAGCGGCACGTTGCCCGCCACGGCGGTCAGTCCCAGCACCTCGAGCTCCGGGCTTCCCAGCGCCAGCAGGATGGCCAATGCGTCGTCCTGGCCGGGATCCGTATCGATGATGATTTTCCGCTTGTCGGGCATTTCCAGTCCTGTTCTGAAGGCTTGCGTGAGGCTTGAAGTCGGCCGCAGCTTAAACCATATCGTAGATCGACAGGAGAAATGCCATCTGGATTTTTCCTGGCGATGTCGCTCGATGAGGACAGTGTAACATGAGCCGGATGCCGCCGTTTTCGAGCCCGCTTCTTCTGGGGTTCGATGCCATGGAAAAGACGATCGAACGTCTCGCCAAGTCCGGCGACAGCTACCCGCCCTACAACATCGAGCGGATCCATGCCTCCGAAACGGGCGCCGAACGGCTGCGCATCACGCTCGCCGTCGCCGGCTTCTGCGACGAGGATCTAGAGGTGCTGACCGAGGAAAGCCAGCTCGTCGTGCGCGGCAAGCAACGCGACGACGCCGAGCGGGACTATATCCACCGCGGCATCGCGGCACGCCAGTTCCAGCGCACCTTCGTGCTGGCCGACGGCATGCGGGTGATCGCGGCGGAACTGAAGAACGGACTGCTCTCGATCGACCTCGATCGCCCGCAGCCGGAACGGCTGGTACGGAAAATAAACATTTCGGTGAAAGACTGATCTGCCGCTTGGAGATCGCCGGAACCGAAAGCTCTCGGGCGGGTTGGTCATGACGACGCCCCGCGCAAAGGAGGCTGATATGACGAACGTTGACACCAGACCTGTCGTGACGAAGGCCGACCTTGCCCATCTCGGTGAGGGAACAGTCGCTTATCTGCGCGAAATGGGCTCGGACGAGCTGAAGGGCAAGTTCCCCGGCCTGCCGGACATCGAGCCAGGCCTGCGGCTTTGGGCACTCTTCGCTGCCGACGGCCGCCCTATCCTGCTCTCCGACGAACGCGACCGCGCGCTGGCGGGCGCATTGGCCAACGACCTGGTGCCGGTCGCCCTGCATTGATCGAATCGCCTCGGGCGGCCACCGTCGTCCCGAGATTCCCGACTTGAAATTGCCGTCTCAGGCGGCGTGCGAGGCTGGTGCCGACGCCAGCAAAGCGTGGATCGCCGCCGCGTCGCGCGTGCCGCGCACCTTGGCGACGGTATCGCTGTCGCGCAGCACGCGGGCGATGCGCGACAGCGCCTTCAGATGGTCGGCGCCAGCGCCTTCCGGGGCGAGCAGCAGGAAGACGAGGTCGACCGGCTGGTCGTCGAGCGCCTCGAAGTCGACCGGCTGCTCCAGCCGGGCGAATACGCCGGTGATCTGCTTGACCCCGGCCAGCTTGCCATGCGGGATGGCGATGCCGTTGCCGACGCCGGTGGAGCCCAGCCGCTCGCGCTGCAGGATGGTATCGAAAATCTCGCGCTCCGGGATGCCGGTGACGGCGGCGGCCTTCTCGGCAAGCAACTGCAGCAGCTGCTTCTTGGAATTCGCCCTCAGGACCGGCAGGATGGCCGGTGCCTGAACGAGATCACTGAGATCCATGCCAAAATCCTCTTCTGGCCCAACCCGGACGCGTGAGCGCTCTCGGGCCGGGATTACCGCTCAACCTTGCGTGGCTTTCGGGGTCGACGGATCGATCCAGCCGATATTGCCGTCCGCCCGGCGGTAGACGATGTTGACGTGGTCGTTTCCGGCATTGCGGAAGACGAAGACGGGGCTTTCCTTGGTGTCGAGTTCGACGACGGCGGATGCGACGGTCATTGTCTTCAGCGCCATTGTCGATTCCGCCACGATCGCCGGCGAATAGTCATCCGGCACCTCGTCCTCGTCGTCCTCGGCGATCGCCGCCATCACCGTATAGGCGACGTCGGTGGCGCTGCCGTTGCCGAAGCTCCTGGATCGCAGCCGCCGCTTGTAGCGGCGCAGCCGCTTCTCCAGCCTTTCGGCGGCGCCGTCGAAGGCGATGATCGGGTCCTGGGCGTCGCTGGTGGCCTGAAGTGCGGCGCCGCTGTCCAGATGGATCATGCAGTCGGCGGTGAAGCGGGAGCCCGATTTGGCCACGGTGACATGACCGGCGAATCCCCCGTCGAAATATTTGTCGATCGTGTCGCCGATGCGGGCCTCGATGCGCGTACGGAACGCATCGCCGATATCCATGTGCTTTCCCGAGATGCGCAGGCTCATGAGAACGTCGGCCTTCCTGTTCAGACTTCCAACCGGAGTGAGTTTATACCCGTTGCGGGAGCACACAAGCGTGACGGTGCTTTGCGACGGCCCTTCCCAGGTTTTCAGGTTTTCACGTGCCGTCTCCCGACGGGGCGTTCGATCCGACACCGCCCCTGCCCATGGGCGCGGGCTTCTAGTGAGTTCGCAATGCCTTGTCAATCAACGGCCGGCGGCCCTTGCGGAAGCTTGGGGGCCGGCTGTGGACAGATCGCGGGCGCTGCTGCTCTTAGCGGCTGCCGACACTGCTCATGGCGCGCTTCTCGCGCCGCCGCTGCACCGAGGAGGGAATGTTCATGCCTTCCCGGTACTTGGCCACGGTGCGGCGGGCGATGTCGACCCCTTCCTCCTTCAGCCGATCGACGATCGCATCGTCCGAAAGCACGTCCTCGGATGCCTCCTCCTCTATCATCTGGCGAATGCGGTCGCGCACGGCTTCCGACGAGTGGGCATCGCCACCCGCCGCGGAAGCGATCGACGCGGTGAAGAAATAGCGCAGCTCGAACACCCCGCGCGGGGTGAGCATGTACTTGTTGCTGGTGACCCGGCTCACCGTCGATTCGTGCATGCCGATCGCATCGGCCACCGTGCGCAGGTTGAGCGGGCGCAGGTGCCTGACGCCATGGAGCAGGAAGGCGTCCTGCTGGCGCACGATCTCGGATGCGACCTTCAGGATGGTCTTGGCGCGCTGGTCGAGGCTGCGGGTGAGCCAGTTGGCATTCTGCAGGCATTCGGCGAGGAAGTCGCGCTCGCCGGCGTTCTTCGTCTGGCTCGACACCTGGGCGAAATAGATCTGGTCCACCAGGACGCGCGGCAGCGTTTCCGGGTTGAGCTCGACCGCCCAGCTGCCGTCGCCGGCCGGTTTCACCTCGACATCGGCGACGATCGTGTCGACCGCGCCCACGGAAAATGCAGTGCCCGGCCGCGGGTCGAGCGTGCGGATCTCGGCCAGCATGTCGAGGAGATCCTCCTCGTCGACGCCGCACAGCCGCTTCAACGCCTGGAAATCGCGGCGCGCCAGCAGCTCCAGATGGGCGAGCAGCGTTCGCATCGCCGGATCGAGCCGGTTCGCCCGCGCCAGCTGCAGGCCAAGGCAGTCGGCGAGGTCGCGGGCGAACAGCCCGGGCGGATCGAAGGTCCGGCAGGTGGCGAGCACGGCCTCGACCTCCCGCGGCTGCGCTCCCAGCCGCTCGACGATGTCGGCGCCGTCGCCACGGAAATAGCCGGCGTCGTCGAGTCCGTCCGCCAGCTCATGGGCGATCAGCCTCGACGCCGCATCGGCGAAGGCGAAGGCGATCTGCTCGCCGACATGGTCGCGCAGCGTAAGGCGCGCCGCGGCTATGTCCTCGAGGTCGAAGCCGTCGGAATCGCCGCCCCCGCCCGATCCGGCCGATTTCCACTGCGCCGCCAGGTCGGGGCCTAGCCGCGGAGCGGCACCGGGATCGTCCGGAAAGACGTTCTCGAGCGAGGTGTCGAGCTGGGTCGACATGGTCTCCGACGTGGCCGACCCGTCGGGCTGGTACCAGTCGTCGGTCCGGATTTCCTCCTCGCGGCTCTTGTGGACCTGGTCCGTCGCCGCGTCCTCCTGCGGATCGACGCGCTCCAGCAGCGGATTGCGCTCGATTTCCTCGTCGACGAAGCGCTCAAGTTCGACATGGGTGAGTTGCAGCAGCTTGATCGACTGCATCAGCTGCGGCGTCATGACCAGCGACTGAGACTGTCGCAGCTGCAGTTTGGCTGACAGCGCCATGATCGGTTGCGTACTCCCCACACATTGCCCGCCGGCACTTACCAGCGGCCGGGCACAGCCGCAATGAAACTGGCCCGGCTTTTGCTTGTCAAGGCAAAGCGGCATGAATTGGCCGTTACCGGTGCTTGCGCGGGCGGATTTGGCCGAAGATCGTTACGGGAGAGGAAAAATGACGTCGGCAGGTGCCGGGGCAGGACCGATGAGAATGGAACCGGCCATCCTTTCCAGCTCGTTTCCGCGCAGGACTCTCAGCCGAAAACCGCCATCCTTCGAGCCCGGCTCAGAGCGTGAAACCCTCGCCGAGGTAGAGGCGCCGCACATTCGGGTCGGCGATGATCGCGTCGGCCGTCCCATGCTTCAGGATCTCGCCATTGTGGATGATATAGGCGCGGTCGATCAGCTTCAGCGTCTCGCGGACATTGTGGTCGGTGACCAGCACGCCGATGCCGCGGGTGGTCAGGTGACGCACCAATTGCTGGATGTCGGCGACCGCGATCGGGTCGATGCCGGCGAACGGCTCGTCGAGCAGCATGTAGTGCGGGCGGCTCGCCAGCGCGCGGGCGATCTCCAGCCGCCGCCGCTCGCCGCCCGAGAGCGCCATCGACGGCGACTTCCGGAGATGCGCGATGTGAAATTCCTCGAGCAGCGCGTCGAGCGATTTTTCCCGCTCCTTGCGGCTCTTCTCCACCACTTCGAGCACGGCGCGGATGTTGTTCTCCACGCTCAGGCCGCGGAAGATCGAGGCTTCCTGCGGCAGATAGCCGATGCCGAGACGGGCGCGGCGGTACATCGGCATCGAGGTGATGTCGAAGCCGTCGATCTCGATCCGGCCGCGGTCGACCGGCACCAGGCCGGTGACCATGTAGAAGCAGGTGGTCTTGCCGGCGCCGTTGGGTCCCAGCAGGCCGACCGCCTCGCCGGCGCGCACGCCGAGCGAGACGCCGTTGACCACCTGGCGGCCACGGTAGCTCTTGGCGAGGCCCGTCGCGATCAGCGTGCCCTTCAGCTCCGCCGCGCGCTTGCTGAGCGCCGGGGCGGCGGGGGTCGCGCGCGCGCGACCCGACAGGCGGGACAGGAACGACACGTCAGAAGCCATCAACGATTCTGCGACCCGGGCTGGATCGACACGATGACGCGGCCGCTCTTGTTGGTCTCCGACTTGCAGCCGTCGACCTGGGCGCGTCCGGATTTCATGTTGACGGTGAGCTTGCAGCCGACCAGCACGTTCTTGCCTTCCGACAGCACCACTTCGCTGCCGGAGAGCGTCAGCACCTCGCTGGTCATGTCGAAGGTGCCGCGGTCGCCGGTCGCCACCTGCGTGTCCGACTTGATGTAGACCTTGCCCTCGACCTCCAGCCTGTCGATGTTGGCCGATCCGGTGGCCGCCGAACCCGTGCTGCCGGTGGCGTAGAAGACCGTCATCTTGCCGGCCTTCAGCATGGTCGGGCCCTGCGTGACGTTGACGTTGCCGACGAACACCGCCTTGCTCTCGCCGTCGACGACCTCGAGGCGGTCGCTCTCGATCTGGATCGGCAGGCCGCTCGAGATGCTCAGCCCTTGCAGACGGCTGGTCGCGCTCTCCTGCGCGTGCAATTGCCCGATCGCCGGCGCCAGCGCGAGGAGCGCGATGCCGGCAGCTAGACTGAACCTGTTCCCGCTCATCGGCGTCCCACCCCTATTGACTGGCCGTCTCGGCCTTTGGCGGCACGATGTTCACGCGCACGCGCTTATCGAATACCACAAGCTTGCCGTTCTGTTCGACGGAAAGGGCATCGGAGTTGATCGAACCGTTCTTGAAGCGGATCTCGACCGGCTTGTCGGTCGTCATCCGCCCGCCCGCGATATCGATGAGCGCCGATCCGAGCTTTGCCTGCGAACCGTCCGACGTCGTTATATTGATCTCGCTGTTCACGTCGAGAGTGTTCATGTTGCGATCGAACACACCGCGCGCGGCGTCGATCGTCGCCGACATCTCGTCGTTGAGCGGCAGCGTCGCGGCGATGCCCTGCAGTTCGACGATCGCCTCGTTGGCGATGTCCTGGACCGCCCGCAGGGCGCTGACCGAATAGGGCCGGTTGTCCTCGGTGAAGCCTTCCAGCTTGGGATTGGCCATCACCAGCTTGCCTTCCGAAACGGCGGAGGTCTCGGCGACGATCTCGACGCTGCCCGGACTGGAGCGATAGGACTGGAACAGGAACAGCGCCGCCATGACCAGGGCCAGCGCCGGCAGCGCGATCTTCAGGGCGCGGACGTTGCGGGAATGGCGGGCCGCCGTGCGGAACATCGCGAGGCGATCGGTCCCGGACCGGCCAGGCACGTGCGGCGGCGCTGCCTCGGGCGTATCTGTCGAACGTGCCAACATTCAGTTACCTGTCTCGAATTCCGCGATCCGCCCTAGCCGCAATGCCGGACCGCTATTTGGGCTGATCGCGAAGAACGTGCCGAAAGCCACGAATTTATGGCGGCCGCGCAATGCCACCTTCGCTCACGCGGCCTGTCGTCGACGCGGGGGAAATCGCCTACACCGGATGCAGACCCCGCCTTCCGCTATAATTTGGGCGCTGTGATCACCGGCGCCAAGCATAACGTTTGTGCAATATGGTGCTGTTCGGGCGAATTGTCAGCCCTCCCGGCACCGGAACGGTCAAGCTTCGACATCTTCCTGCCATCCGGCGCGCTCAGCCGGCCATGCGGGTCGGCGGCTTGTCCTTCGCCAGCTTGCGGAACTTGCGCACGATGATGTCGCGCTTCAGCCGTGAGATGTGGTCGATGAACAGCACTCCGTCGAGATGGTCGATTTCGTGCTGGAGGCACGTCGCCAGCAGGCCGTCGGCGACCGCTTCGCGGGCGTTGCCCTCCAGATCGAGATAGTTGACCCGCACGGTGGCCGGCCGCTCCACCTCGGCATAGTAGTCCGGGATCGACAGGCAGCCTTCCTCGTAGACCGATCTCTCGTCCGAGCGCTCGACGATCTCCGGGTTGATGAAGACCTGCGGTGCCTTGGGCTCGTCCTCCTTGGCGAGGTCGATGACCAGCATGCGCAGGGGCTCGCCCACCTGGATCGCCGCCAGCCCGATGCCCGGCGCGTCGTACATGGTGTCGAGCATGTCGGCGGCGAGCTTCCTCACGGGCTCGTCGATGCGCTCGATCGGCTTGGAAACCAGGCGCAGTATGGGATCGGGAAGGATAATCAGCGGCTTGATCGACATGCGCATCAGGTAATGGCTGGCGCGGGGGGCGTCAACGGGATCGCCGCGCCTGTTCCTGTTTTGATCTGCGCGGGTCGCGCGAATCGGTTATGGTCGCCGCCATGAGCGATCTCGCAACCATCCTCGCCGAACCGATCGCCCGGATCGGCGCGACCGTTTTTACCCTGGGCCAGGCGCTCGCCGGGCTTGCCTTTTTGCTGCTGCTGTTGCTGGTGGCGCTCGTCGTGTCGCTTTGGCGGTCGGCCTCGGCCCGCGCGCTCGCCGCCGGCGAGGCGGCCGAGCATGCGCGCGAGACCGAGGCGCGCATGGCCGGCATCCTCCAGGCGCAGGCCGAGATGCAGGGGCGCATGAGCGCCGTCGCCGACACGCTCGGCGCCCGCCAGGCGGAACTGAACCAGACGATCGGCCAGCGCCTCGATTCCCTCACCGGGCGCATCGGCCAGACCATGGCCGAGCAGACGCGCTCCACCCACGAGAACCTGGCGCGGCTGCAGGAGCGGCTCGCCGTCATCGATACGGCCCAGAACAACATCCGTTCGCTGGCCGGCCAGGTCGTCCAGCTTCAGGCGATCCTGTCGAACAAGCAGACGCGCGGCGCCTTCGGCCAGGCGCGCATGGAGGCGATCGTCGCCGACGGGCTGCCGATGGGCGGCTACACCTTCCAGGAAACGCTGTCGAACGGCAGCCGGCCGGACTGCGTGGTGAAGATGCCGAACGGCGCCCCGCCGCTGGTCATCGACGCGAAATTCCCGCTGGAGGCCTGGAACGCCATCCGCGCGGCCGCCGAAGCCGACCAGACCGGCGAGGCGCAGCGCGGGGCGCAGCAGGCCTTCCGCCGCGACCTCGACGTCCATATCCGGGCGATATCCGAAAAATATCTGCTTGCCGGCGAGACCCACGACACCGCCTTCATGTTCGTGCCGTCGGAATCGATCTTCGCCGAGATCCACGAGAATTTCGAGCCGGTGATCCAGCGGGCGCATCGGGCCCGCGTCGTCATCGTGTCGCCGTCGCTGCTGATGCTGTCGATCCAGGTGATCCAGTCGATCCTCAAGGACGCCTCGATGCGCGAGCAGGCGCATCTGATCCAGGGGGAGGTGGTCAGGCTGATGGAGGACCTCTCCCGCATGGACGAGCGCGTGCGAAAGCTGCAGGTGCATTTCGGCCAGGCCAGCAAGGACATCGATGACATCCTGATCTCGGCCTCGAAGGTCGCCAAGCGCGGCCAGAAGATCGAGGCGCTGGAGTTCGGAGATGCGTCGCAGGCGGCCGCCGAGGCGCAGCCAGCGCGCGGCGCCGAGAGCAAGACCGGCCAGTTGCGGCTCAGGGTTGTCGACGACCGCGACTGATGCCCGCCCTTGCCGTTGCGCGGCATCTTGCGCGACGGCCGGACTCCTGATTCACTCCGGCAGTCTCAACAAGAGGATCGGTCATGGCAAAAGGTCAGATGCGACCGGGCAAGGAAACCCGAAAGCCGAAGAAGGATGCCAAGAAGGCAGGGACCGCCGGCGCGATACAGGCGCCGCCAGTGCCGGCCTTGAAGCTCAAGGAAAAGAAGAAATAGCCTTGCGCGTCGCCGGCGGATCGGTGCCGCGACATCAGGGCGCGGCGCCGGTCTGCCGTCGTGCGGCTCCGCCGGTCGTGGCGGCATTGTCCCGGGCGGCCACCGCCTTGTGGAGATGCACCATCATGGCGCAGGCGAACAGCGGCGACAGAAGGTTGAGCAGCGGCACGGCCATGAAGCCGGCGATGACCAGTCCGGCCAGGAAGACCGTGCCGGCATTGCGCCGCCGCAGATCCTTGGCCTCGGCTTCCGGCCGGAAGCGCATCGCCGCGAATTCGAAGAACTCGCGGCCGATCAGATAGCCGTTGACGACGAAGAAGGCGCCGATGTTGACGCCGGGCACGAGCAGCAGCGCCAGCGCGAGCAGGTTGCCGAGCACGACGATGCCGAAGAACTTCAGCGACAGCACCAGGCTGGCCAGCACCGGCAGCGCCCGGCCAGGCGGGTCGGCCGGGTAGTCGGATCGCTCGACCAATTCGGCGACGTCATCCAGGAAGAGGCCGGCGACGATCGCCGTCACCGGCGCGATCAGCAGCGCCAGGACGAAGGCGAGGCCGAGCCCGGCGGCGATCGCGGCCAACAGGCCGAGCCAGCCGGCCCATCCCGGCAGCCCGGGCAGCAGCGCCTCGAGCCAGGGCAAGGCGAGCCATTCGACGGCTTCCTTCAGCCCGAACCACGCCGCCACCAGGGCGAGCAGGGTCAGCCCGAGCGTCTTGAAGAAGACGCCGCGGAAAGGCCGGCTGAACAGATGGCCGGCCGCGGCGCGCGCGGCGTCGAGGATCATGCCGGGCTCCCTCCGGTTGCGGTTCGCCAAGCACATGGGGACTATCGGGCGGCCCGGCAAGATTTTTGTGCGGCGCCACATGGTCTCTGGACCATTTCGTGTCGGACGTGCAAGAAGACGGGGATTTGTCCATCGGAGTTTGTTCATGAGCCAATTCGATGTGCTGTGCATCGGCAACGCGATCGTCGACATCATCGCCCAGGCCGACGAGGCGTTCCTGGTGGAGAACGGCATCATCAAGGCGGCGATGAACCTCATCGACGCGGATCGCGCCAACCTGCTCTACGAGCGCATGGGGCCGGCGATCGAGGCCTCCGGCGGCAGCGCCGGCAACACGGCGGCTGGCATAGCCAGCTTCGGCGGGCGCGCCGCCTTCTTCGGCAAGGTCGCCGAGGATACGCTCGGCGACATCTACTACCACGACATCCGCGCCCACGGCGTCGCCTTCGACACCCAGCCGCTGAAGGGGCCGCCGCCGACGGCGCGCTCGATGATCTTCGTCACCCCCGACGGCGAACGCTCGATGAACACCTATCTCGGCGCCTGCGTCGAGCTCGGTCCCGAGGACGTCGAGCCGGAAAAGGCGCAGGGCGCGCTGGTCACCTATTTCGAAGGCTATCTGTGGGACCCGCCGCGCGCCAAGGATGCGATCCGGCTCACGGCCCGTCTCGCGCACGAAGCCGGCCGGCAGGTTTCCATGACCCTGTCCGATTCCTTCTGCGTCGACCGCTACCGCGACGAGTTCCTCGACCTGATGCGGTCGGGGATGGTCGACATCGTCTTCGCCAACAGCCACGAGATCAAGTCGCTCTACCAGACGAGCTCCTTTGAGACGGCGCTCGACATGATCCGCAAGGATTGCCGGATCGCGGCGGTGACCCGCTCCGAAAAGGGCTCGGTGATCGTGCGCGGCGACGAGACGGTGACGGTCAAGCCGACCGCCGTCGGCGAGATCGTCGACACGACCGGCGCCGGCGACCTCTACGCGGCGGGCTTCCTCTACGGCTACACCAAGGGCCGCAGCCTGCAGGACTGCGGCGATCTCGGCTCGCTGGCGGCCGGCCTGGTCATCCAGCAGATCGGGCCGCGCCCGCGCCAGAATTTGCGCGAGGAGGCGATCAACGCCGGCCTGCTCTGATCACAACGCCAACAGCGGCGGCAGCTGCCGCCGCTGTTGCGGCAGATGTGTCGGAGCCTGCCGCTCACTCCCGCCAGTGCTCGGCGACCCAGTCAGCCGGCAGATAGTAGTGGCTGAGATGCTGGCGGATGCCCCCGCGGCGCTTGCCGGTGAAGAGCGCGGCGAAGTGCTGCAGCGGCGTCTTGGTCGCCCGCCCCGACTTCCAGCGTCCCTCGATCGCCTCCGGCGGATTGAGATGGCCGGCGAACAGCACGACCCGGGCGTCCTTCGGCAGGCGCGGCGGCCTGAAGAAGTTGATCGGAAATACGGGAATCAGGTCGTGCCGGAACAGCAGCACCCAGCGGCGCGGCCAGAACTTGATGCCGCCCGGCGCGGTGCGCGTCACGAAGCGCTGCTCGTAGCGGAAGCGCCCGGCGATGCCTTCCGGGTCGGCTTCGAAGGCCTGCTTGAGCGGCAGCAGCTTGCCGACGGGAAACCGGTAGATGGAGGTCTGGCCCAGCCGCTCGAGCGGGCGCACGGGATTGACGGCGAGGATAACGTCGTCCTCCTCGCCATGCTCGAAGAAGCCGTCGAGCGATCCGGTGACGAGCAGGTCGAGATCGAGAAACAGCACCGGACCCGTCAGGTCGGCCAGTTCGGCGCTCCACAGCCGCGCCTTGTTCCAGATCCCCGGCGATTTCGCCGGCAGAGGTGCATCGAGCGGCGGCAGCGGCTCGCAGCGGACCTCGGGGCGAACGCCCTCGCTGCTGTCGGTGAAGCAGGTGAAGGTGAAGGGCGGCGTGATGTTGCGCGCCACCATCGCGTACAGGCGGTTTATGTAGGGCGGACCGTATTTGGTCCCCCAGTTGATGCAGATGATCTGTTTCTTCATCGCCGTCCGGGCGCTCCGCTCATCCGGCACACGGCGTCCGCCGTTTTCCGTCGCCCTTCAAGGCCGCCGCCACAAAGTCCATCCCGATTTGCGCGTCAAGCGGAATCCGCGCAAGGCCGGGGAAGGACGGACCGCCCCTGCCGGTCGTGGCGCCTGACTATCTCGCCGGCTTCGCCTTCTTCGGTGCGGCGGCATCCTCGGAAAGCAGTTTCGCGCGCGCCGCTTCCATGTCCCGCAGGTCTTCCTCGCCGACCTTGGGAAACTGCGGATCGAGCCGCTCCAGGCGCTCGACGAGCGTTGCGGCGATGACCAGCCGGGTGAACCATTTGTTGTCGGCCGGCACGACATGCCACGGCGCGCTCTTGGTGGCCGTGTGGCGGATCATGTCCTCATAGGCCGCCATGTAGTCGTCCCAGTAGCCGCGCTCGTCCACGTCCTTGGCCGAGAACTTCCAGTGCTTTTCGGGGTCGTCCGCCCGCTCCAGGAAGCGCCGCTTCTGCTCGTCCTTCGAGACGTGCAGGAAGAATTTGATGACGATCGTGCCGCTGCGCTCCAGATGCTTCTCGAAGGTGTTGATGTCCTCGAAACGCTCCTTCCAGATATCGTCTGTGACCAGTTCCGGCGGCAGGTTCTGACCGGCCAGGATGTCGGGATGCACGCGCACGACGAGGACTTCCTCGTAGTAGGAGCGGTTGAAGATGCCGATCCGACCGCGCTCGGGCAGCTTGGCCACCGTGCGCCAGAGGAAATCGTGGCGCAGCTCCACCGGTCCCGGCACCTTGAAGGAGGTCACGTCGCAGCCCTGCGGGTTGATCCCCGACATGACGTGCTCGATGGCGCCGTCCTTGCCGGCGGCATCCATCGCCTGCAGCACGATCAGCACCGACCAGCGGCCTTCGGCATAGAGCCGCTCCTGCAGGTCGCGCAGCCGCTTCACTCCGGTGGCGAGAAGATCCTTGGCCTCGTCCTTCTCCATGTCCAGCCCGCAGGTATCGCCGGGCTCGATGTCGGCGAACTGGAATTTCTTGCCCTTCTTGATGCGGAAGGTCTTGATGATTTCGTCTGGCAGCATGCGGTCCCCCCAAATCATAGGCTTCCGCAGTGTGCCGGAGGATTGCTGCCGCGCCAATCCCGCTTGCACAATCGTCGTTGCCGGTCTCCGACCGCTTGGCGGCGCCCGGTCTTGCGACGGCAGCGCGCGCCGGGCCACCGGCGCCTGGTTCCGATCATCCGAACATTTCGGCGACGAGACCGTGTACGCGCCGGAAGGCGGCTTCCGCGCCACCGATCACGGCCGCCTCCTGCACTTCGTCGAGTTCGAGCGCGTCGAGTGCCGCCGTGAAGGTCCGCCAATGCAGCCCCCGCCCCTCCGGCGCGCCGGCCAGATGCCTGGCCCCGAATGTCTCCGAAAGCCCCAGCTTCTCGGCCGCCTTGAGCAGGAAGGCGGCGCCGAGGTTCGACCCCTCCGCCACGTAGAGCCAGCCGAGCGCCGCCGGAATGTCGGCGTCCGCACCGAAAGCCGGTACCGTGCCGGCGGCCGGCGCCGCGATGCCGAGATCGGCCAGATCCTGCTCGATCAGCCCGAGCCGGCGCCGTCCGGCGAGGTCGGGAAGCAGCCGGTCGAAAACCGGATTGACGTAGAGCGCGTCGATGTCGCGGTGGAACTGATGCTGCACCTTCACGAACAGGCCGTAGCGCTCGCGGCTGCCGAAGGGCTCGCCCGCCATGATCGACTTGTCCAGCCGCTCATGCGTGTCGTGCGTCGCCGCCTTCAGCCGCTTGGCACGGGCAAGGTCGAGGGGCTTTTCGATGTCGATCGTCGTCATGTCTGGACTCCAGCGCCGGAGCGCGCTGCCCCGCGGTTCGGTATTGCGAAACGGAAACGCCCTGCGGGAGGGCGCACTCCTGTCTATGACGTTTCGGCCATGCCGATCCGGCAAAATAGATGACCTTTCCACACAAGTTTTCGTGGAAAGGCAAGCGGGAAGCGAACCGGCCGGCAAAAGCTTGCGCCAGCGAGGCGTAGAAACCGCGGCCCGGGCCGGGCTGCTGCACCAGGCTCAACGGATCGCATCATCCCGTACGATTCGGCCGTTCCGGCTCTAGAGCATGATCCCGAAAAGTTGCAGACTTTTTGGACAAAGATCATGCGACAAAACAAACAGATAGAGTGGAATTCCGGTCCATCTTGACCGGATTCCGCTCTAGAACTGCGTCGTGAAGCCCATGCGGATCGTGCGCCCCGGCGATGGCACCACGCCGGTCGACAGCGGATCGATGTAGTAGCGGTCGCCGATGTTCTCGACGCTGAAGTCAAGCGTGGCGGTGTCGTTGAACTTGTAGCTGCCGAAGGCATCGAAGATCGTGGCGGCATGGTAGACCGACGCGACGTTGACGGCGCCGCCGATCTGCTTGTAGCCGCCGTAGCGTTCGCTGAAGAAATAGGCGCGCCCGCCGAGCGTCAGCCGCTGGTCGAACAGGCGCATGCCGGCGGTGACGCTGCCCGAATATTCGGGCGGGATGTTCATCAGGCCGTAGTCGGAGCCGCCCACATTCAGCGTGCAGCGTTCCGGCCGGTACAAGACCGGTTCGTCGCACATGGTTACGTCGGTGTATTTGGTGAAGGCGCCTTCAAGGAAGAAGGTCCCGGTGTCGTACTGGACCGAGGCCTCGAAGCCGGTGAAGCGCGCCTCGTCGATATTGGCCCAGGTATAGTACAGATCGCCGCGTGTCCGGATGATGTATTCATCATAGGTGTTGTGGAACCAGCCCGCCTTCACCCGCAGCTTGTCGCCGTCGAGCAGGACGTCGTCGCGCAGCACGTTCACCCCGATCTCCCAGTTGCGCGACAGTTCCGGCTTCAGGTCGGGATTGGGAACGAGGTACTGCGTCTGGCTCGCCGCGGTTTCGCGCAGGCTCGGCGGCCGCCATCCTTCCGTGTAGCTGCCGTAGACCTGGATGCCGTCGAAGGGCGTCAGCGTGACGCTGGCGGACGGAAGCAGCCGGCCCTCGTCCAGGGGCGGATAGCGGTCCGTGGCCGGGCCTTTGCCTTCGCTCCAGTAATGGTCGTAGCGCAGCGCCGCCGATACCGTCAGCCAGTCGGTGAATTCGAGGCTCGACCGGTTGAATAGGCTGGCGAGCGTCCTGTCGCCGGTTGGGTTGCGGCCAAGATAGTCCGGATCGTCTGGGGCCCACGGATAGGTTACGAAGCCGGCGTTCTCGCGCGCCTGCTCGAACACGAACTCGCCGCCGTTCTGGGTGGTCAGCAGGCCGAGCGGAGTCTCGGCGATCGAAATATTGGCGAGGTCGCCGCCATAGGTGGTGACATGCGCCTCGATCTCCCTGCCGGGCTCGGCCGTGCGCATGACCGTGCTCTTGCTGCGGATGTCGGACATCCACAGGTTCGAGGTGAAGTCGATGAGGTCGTTTTCCTCGGGATCGTAGGCGTAGCTGGTCTTCAGCGTGTGGGTGGTCGTCTTGCTGAGTTCGTGCTGTTCGGCCGGGATGAAGAAACCGCCGGGCATCGCGAACGACAGCAGCGTCTCGTCCATCTCGCCATAGGTGTTGCCGTAGTAGATGTAGCTCAGGCCGAGCGAATGGCCGTCGCCCCACGTGACCTTGCCCTTGGCCAGCGCCGAGGTCATGTCCTGCGAGGTGTTGAAGACCTCCTCGCCGGGAGCGAAGGGCGACAGCGGCTTCTCGACCGGCGTCGCGTAGGCCACCCGGTCGTCCAGGAAGGTCGACTTGCCGTTCTTGCCGGTGAAGTAGTTGCCCGCCTTGCGCCGCGACACGCCCGCCACGAACTCGTAGTCGTCGGTGATCGTCGCCGCGACGGCGCTGCCGTACCAGCTGTCGCCGTTGAAGAATTCGGGCCCGCCGTCGCGGATGGCGGTTGTGCCCGCGGACTGTGGGCTTTCGGTGTTGGAGCCGAGGCCGCCCTTCACCCGGAAGCCGTAGGTCTGCCCGTCCTTGACGATGTCGTGCGCGTCGATCACCCGCATGTTGACGACGCCGCCCATGGCGCCGACGCCGCCCGCCCCGCCGGAAGGCCCTTTCGAGATGTCGATGCCGCCCAGGAAGTCGGGATCGACATAGACCTCGTTGCGGCTGCCGCGATAGCCGCGATAGGTGTGGGCGGTCTGGCGGGTGCCGTCCACCATGACGTTGACGCGGTTCTGCCCCTGCAGGCCGCGTATGTTCAGGTCGACCGACGCGCCGACCCGGTTTCCGGAGGCGATCACGCCCGGCGCCGAGCGGAAGACGTCGCCGAGCGAGGTGGGCGGCACGCGCTCCAGCTGCTCGGCGCTGATATGGCTGGAGGAACCGGGCGTCTCGAAAGGAACATCCGCCGCGTTGCCGCTGCCCCCGGCGATGGTGATGGGGTCCAGCACCAGCGATCCGTCGCTTGCCGGAGTGGGAAGCGCCGGCCCGCCGGCCTCCACCAGCGCGGCCGATCCCGGTGCGCCGATCCGCACCTGCACGCCCGTGCCGGCGACCAGCCGCCGCAACGCCTCGGCCGGGCTCATCGTGCCCGAGACGGCGCTCGATGTCTTGCCGCGCGCCAGCGCCGACGAATAGCTGATCTGCCAGCCCGTGGCTCGGATGAAGGCATTGATGGCCGATGGCAGGGGCTGCGCCGGGATCGAAAAGTCGACGGTCCGGCTGGTAGTAGGCGCAGCCTGCTGGGCGCGGGCGGCAGGGATAGCCGCGACGGCCGTCCAGCCCAGCACGCTGGATGCCAGCAGCGCCGACAGGACGCGCCGATGTCGATTGCCCGTCCTGCACGCGCCGACCCGAACGCACGCCACCCCGACCCGTCTTGCCATGTCCGATAAGCCCCGCTTGTCCCGTACCAAGGGGCCGCCGGCACGGTGCCGCAACGCGCCCCTCCCACACAGGACGTTCCGGCAGGGCGGAGTCGGAAAAAATAGTTGAGTTTTTAACGAAGGATTATGATGCCGCCGGGAAGGCGGGTCATCGACGCCCCGGCGGCGTCGGCCAGCGTGCGGATGGCGCCTTCGATATCGTCGAGGCGGTAGTTGCCGGTGACGTGCACGCGGCCCAGTTCCGCGTTGGCGACGATGACCGGCCCGCCGTGATAACGCCGCAGCTCGTCCAGCACCCGCGCCAGCGGCTGGTCGTCGAAGATGACGCGGCCCTCGCGCCAGGCCAGCGCCTCGGTGGCATCCACCGGCATGGCCGTCGACAGTGCCGCGGCCGTCGCCACCGCCATCTGTCCCGGTTCGAGCGCGACGCGCTCGGTGCCGCCCGACAGGCGGCTGACCTCGACCCGGCCGCGTTCGAGCACGGCGCGATCCTGCCCGGCATCGGAGCGGACCGAGAAGGCGGTGCCCGTGACTTCGACAGCGCCGAAGCGCCCGGTGACGCGGAACGGCCGGGCGGGATCGCTTTGCACGTCGAAGAAGGCCTGGCCATCCAGAAGCCGCACGTTGCGGCGTCCGTCCTCGAAATCGATCGCTGCCGCCGAGGTCGTGTCCAGCATCATGGTCGAGCCGTCAGGCAGCGTGACCGTGAACTGCTGGCCGACCGCGGTCAGGTAATCCGCCTGCCAGCGCAGCATGATCGCCGGATATTGCCACAGACCCAGCGCGACAAGCAGGACGGCGGCGGCCGTCAGCCCGCCGGTCCAGCGCGGTCGGCGGCGGGGCGCCGCCACTGTCCGCGTCGGCCGCGTGGGTGTCCCGAGGCCGGCGACCGCCTTGCCGAACGCCGCCGAACCCCAGATCGCTTCGATGGCGCGGAATTCCTCGGCATGTCGCGGGCTGCGGGCGAGCCAGGCGTCGAAATCGGCCTGCGTCTCCCGATCCGGCGCGGCGTTGCGCAGCCGCGCGAACCAGTCCAGCGCCTCGTCGACGACGCGATCGTCATGTGCCGGCTGCTGCTGGTCCGCTCGTTCGTCGTCTGCCACGCCAGCCATCCGCTGCCACTCGTCCGGGGTCTTATAGCTGAGACGTTCCACGCACCGAAATCCGGCAAAATGGGATCATGGCGAACGATGTTGCCTGCTGCCGTGGTTCGGCGATGTGCCGGCGCCGCGGCTGCCCGTCGCTCAGGACCGGTCGGGCCGGGCGAGCGCGGCCCGGCAATGCGCCATCGCCAGCTTCAGGTCGTTGAACACTGTCCGTTCCGACACGCCGAGAAACGCGGCGATCTTGCGGTTCGGCCACTCCTCGATGCGGCTCAGCACGATCACGGTGCGGGCCCGCTCGGGCAGGCCGGCGAGCGCCTCCTGGAACAGTTGGAGCCGCTGGCGCTCGATGACGGTGTCTTCCTGCGACGGCAGATCGGCGGGTATGTCGTCAATCTCGCGCTCGCCAAAACCGTCCGCCTCGACCTCGCCGCGCGTCCTTTTGCGGCGCTGGTGGTCGAGCGCCAAATTGCGCGCGGTCTGGTGCAGGAACGCCTCGACGTGCTCGATCGGCTGGCGCTCGATCGCCTTGCGCGTCCGCAGATAGGCCTCCTGCGCCACGTCCTCGGCGATATGCGGATCGCGCACGATGCGCAGCACGCTCCAGATCAGCGACCGGCGGTGCAGCAGGAAGATCGAGGTCAAGGTTGCGGGCATCGTCCGGCGCTGTCTGGCGATTTGACTCGCGCGCCTGCGGACGTCGAGCGGGGGCAACCTGAGGCTGTGCATAACCCGATCGGAAATACCGCGCAACAGCCAAGAATCCGGATCGGCCGATCCGGCGCCGTCGACTGCCGGCGTACAGGACGCCGCCCGCGCTTGCCGTAATAAATGAATTGCGTTTCTTACATGCGAGGCCTGGCGCCACCCCGGCCTGGAGCATCCCCTCGCCTCCTACCGGCCCGCTGCGTATCAGGCGGCCAGCCGTGCCGCGTGCCACCTGAGGTGGTCGTCCATGAAGGTGGAGATGAAGTTGTAGGAATGGTCGTAGCCGTCCTGCATGCGCAGCGTCAGCGCGATGCCGGCCTTCCCGCACGCATCCTCCAGCAGCCACGGCCTCAGCCCGTCCTGCAGGAAACCATCGGCCGTGCCCTGGTCGACCAGGAATTCCGGAAACCGCCGGCCGTCCTCGATCAGCGCCGTCGCGTCATAGGCGCGCCACGCCGCCTCGTCCGGGCCGAGATATTTTTCCAGCGCCGGACGCGACCAGCCGGCCGTCATCGGCTGCGCGATCGGCGCGAACGCCGAGCAGCTTTTGAACCGCTCGGGATCCCTGAGCGCGATGGTCAGCGCGCCATGCCCGCCCATCGAATGGCCGAAGATCGACTGGCGCGCCATATCCGCCGGGAAATTCTCGGCGACCAGCCTCGGCAGTTCCTCGGTCAGGTAGCTGTACATGCGGTAGTTCCTGGCGAAAGGCTGCTGCGTGGCGTCGAGATAGAAGCCGGCGCCGCAACCGAACTGCCAGTTGTCCTTCTCGTCCGGCACGCCTTCGCCGCGCGGGCTGGTGTCCGGGCAGACGATCATCAGGCCGAGCTCGGCCGCCATGCGCCGGTACTCGCCCTTGTCCATGACGTTGGCATGGGTGCAGGTGAGGCCGGAGAGATACCACAGCACCGGCACGCGGCCGTCCTTGGCCTGCGGCGGCGCGAACACGGCGAAGGTCATGTCGCAGGCGCAGGCGTCGGACGCATGCGTATAGACGCCCTGGATGCCGTCATGCGCCTTGGAAACGGAAACGACCTTCATCGGACCTGCCCTTCCTGTCGAGTTTTCCGGCCGGCATAGCGGCCATGCCGGACGAGCGCAACCGCTGTAGTCTCTGGCACTTTGGTCCGTCACCCCCACCCTACCCCTCAAGGGGAGGGACTTTGCGGCCGCCACGCCATGCGAAGGCTAGCGGAACCGTCGCAAGTTTCCCCTCCCCCTTGAGGGGAGGGGTTAGGGGTGGGGGTAATTCCATATGCGAGGGCAAAGGCCCTTCGATCAAGCCGCCCGCGCGGGCCCCGCCGGGAAAACGCCGGACATCACGACAAAACCCTTGATGCGCTTGAGCCGGTCGCACCAGCGGCGGATGGCGGGATAATCCTGGCGGGGGATGCCGCCTTCCTCCGACAGCATGATGTATGGGAAGCAGGCGATGTCGGCGATGGTCGGGTGGGCGGCCGCGCAGATCCAGCCGCGCCCCTCCTGCTCGCCGAACCACAGATGCTCGTCGAGGATTCGGAACAGGCGGTGCGCGCCGGCCCGCGCCGCCTCGACGTCGAAGTCGTAGAACAGGCCGTCATGCAGGCGCGCGGCCGAGGCCGTGCCGGTGATGCCGTCGGCGAAAGCCAGCCACTGGCCGATCTCGCCGAGCAGCTTTGGTTCCTCGCGCGGATACCAGGTGCCGGCGGGGTCGTATTTCGAGGCGAGGTAGACCAAGATCGCCTGCGCGTCGCGCAGCACAAAACCGTCGTCGTCGATCACCGGCAGCTGCCCGAGCGGGTTGAGCTTCAAAAACCAGTCCGACTTGTGCTCGCGGCCGGGATAGAAATCGACCGGCACGGTCTTCCACTCGATGCCGAGCATGCTCATCAGCAGCCGCAGCTTGTAGCAGTTGCCGGAGAGTTCGTAGTCGTAGAGCGTGATCATGCGCGGGTGTCTCCGGCTTCGGTTGCGGAGGTCTGCGCGGGCGAGATACCCCCACCCCTAACCCCTCCCCACAAGGGGGAGGGGAAACTTGCTGCGCCTCTGCTAGACGCCAGTCGGTGGCGGTTTCGCTCGGCATAGCGGCCGCAATGTCCCCCTCCGCCTTGTGGGGAGGGGTTAGGGGTAGGGGTATCCGGCAATGCAGCACAGGCCGTGATGCGCATGCGAACCTCCTAAAGATCCAGCACCAGCCGCGCAGACCTGGCACGCGACACGCAGGTCATGATCTTGGTGCCCGACCGCTTCTCGGCATCGTTGAGATAAACGTCCTGGTGGTCCGGCTCGCCCTCGATCACCGTCGCCAGGCAGGTGCCGCAGGCGCCCTGCTCGCACGACGACGGCATGTCGACGCCCGCCTCGCGCACCACGTCGAGGATGGTCCTGCCGGCCGGCACCGTCAGCGTCATGCAGGAGCGCGCCAGCGCCACCTCGAAGCTCGAGCTGTCGTCGATGACCTTCGTGTTCTTGAAATACTCGAAATGCACGGCCGTCTCCGGCCAGCCGAGCTCGGCGGCGATCGTTCGCGCCGCCTCCAGCATCGGCCCAGGGCCGCAGAGATAGAGATGCGTATCAGGCCTGTAGCCGCTGAGAATCTCGCGCAGCTTCGCCTCGGTCTGCTCCGGTGACAGCCCGAGATGCGGCTTCAGCGCCTCGCCGAGCGTGCCCGTGCGCTCGGGAAAGGCGAGCTGCGCCCGGTTTTGCGCGAAATAATGCAGGTCGAAGGCGAGATCCTGGTTCTTCAGCGCCTGCGCCATGGCGATCAGCGGCGTGATGCCGATGCCGCCGGCGACGAAGATGGTCTTCACTGCATCGCGGCGCAGCGGGAAATTGTTGCGCGGCTCCGAGATCGCCAGCACGTCGCCCTCGCGCACCGTCTCGTGCATGCAGGACGAGCCGCCGGCCGAATCCCGCTCCAGCTTGACGCCGATCCCAAAACTGTCGCTCTCGCCCGGCCCGTTGACGATCGAATACTGGCGGATCAGCCCGTTCGGCATGTGCACGTCGATATGGGCGCCGGGCTGGAAGGTCGGCAGCAGACCCTTGATCGGCCTGAGCTCGAAGCCGGCGATACCGTCGGCCGCCGCCCATTTCCGCGCTACCTGCACCCGGATGGCCGCCTTGCGGCCATGCGGCGTCGCTTCCGGCATCTCGGCCAGCTCCGGCGACACGCGCTCTATCACCGGCTCGATCGGCGCCGGCGCCGGCATTTGCGCGGCATCGCGCTCCAGCGTATCGCGCAGTTTTGACAGAAGCTCGTTGTGATGGCGCAGCACCGCGAGGCGCTCGGCCCCCTCCAGCCTGGAATCGAGCACGCCGCGGATGACCGAGCGGCCGGAATCGACCGGCTGCACGAAGAACACGGCGAGCGTCGCGGCACCGCCGTCGCGCGAACGCAGGGCGGCGGAGAAGGCGCCCGCGGCCTCGACCGTTACATCGGCCTCCGTGCCGTCGAGGCGGCCGCTCGGCTGGAAGCGATAGGCTTTCAGCCTGTCGGCGACGAGATCGGCGGGCGCGTTGAGCGGGATGCCGCGCAGCACCAGCAGGTCGCCCTCGGCGAGGCCGGAGACGGCGGGCACCTCGTCCACCGGCTCCTCGGCCGACCACACCAGGCCGTAGCGCTCGACCGCCGGGTAGGTGCGGTTGGTGATGGTGCGGGCCGGCGCGTCGGCGGGATGCGCGGGGATGTAGGTGCAGCCGGCGGTGCGGTTGGAATAGCGCCAGCCGTGATACTGGCACTTCAGCTCGCGGCCGTCATTGATGCCGATCGACAGCCGCACGCCGCGGTGCAGGCAGCGGTTCTCCCAGGCGTTGACATAGCCGTCGTCGGCCCGCCACACGGCGAATTCCCGGCCGAGCAGTTGGGCATGGAAGACATGGCGGAACGGCAGGTCGGAGGACGCGGCGATGGGATGCCATCTGGTCTTGGCGGTGTCGAGCATGGCTACTCTTTCTCGGGCAGGGCGATCGCATATGAAATTACCCCCACCCCGTACCCCTTCCCACAAGGGGGAGGCGGAGCGGCTAGCGTATCCGCCAGGCGACAATCGCCAACGGTTTCGCGTGGCGTGGCGGCAGAAAAGTCCCCCTCGCCCGTGAGGGGTGGGGGTGCGAAGCAGGACAAGGCTTCTGAGATTCCCATATCTGCGCTGCTGTCAGCTGGCGGCCGGGATGACGCCGTAGGTCACGCCCTTCTGGCTCAGCCAGCGGCGGTAGGCGATCGCCGACTTGTCGGCGCGGATCGGCGTCTCGGCGCGCGGGTCGAGCGGCAGCCGCTTCGGGAACTGGTTCTCCAGGATCGGCTTGTCCTGGCCGAAGATGGTCTGCTGGAAGCGCTTGATCACCTTGTCCTCGTTCTCGTCGTCGAGCACGCACAGCATCATGTGCGCGCGCACATGCTCCTGGTCGACCGGCTGCAGGAAGATGGCGATGACGTCGAGGCGCGCCTCGTCGGCCGGGCTCGATTTGTAGAGCACCGAGCAATAGGGGTGCGGCACGCGGTAGATGTAGTCGACATCCGCCCCGCCGGTGGAAACGGTCGAGGCCATCGGCTGGAAGAAGCGGCAGCGGGTGGCGAGGATCTCGTCGCGGTCGACCGAGATCTCGACGTCGTATTCCTTCACCTCGGTATGCGGCTCGGCGCCGAGGATGTCGGTATGGACATAGGGGAAGTGGCCCATGTCCAGGAAGTTCTCGATGGCGCGCGGCGCCGAGACGTTGACGCCCATGGTCGCCGCGTTGAGCCGGCGCCGGTCGGCTTCGGCATATTCGGGGATCGGGAACAGGTCGTCCGGCGGGTTTCCCAGCGAGGTCCAGATATAGCCGTAGGCGATCTTTGCGGGCAGCGTGTCAGCGACGGCGGCGACATCGATGCTGCTGCCCGCCGGCAGATCCCGGCGCGACCGCCAGGCGGCCCCGATGCCTGCGCCGTCCACGGCATAGCCGATGCGCTCCTCCAGCAGCACGGTCTCGGCCACGACGCCCGCCGGCGTCTCCGACACCGCGGCGAGCGGGTGCCACAGGTTGAGGATCACCGGATCCTGGCATTTTGGCTGGGTCATCGTCCTCGTTCCATGAAGCTGTCCTTATCCGTCAGGTTCGCGCCGGTATGGCACCATAGGACACCGCATGGTCGCGCAGCCAGCGCCGGTAGAAGACCGAGACCGCGTCGGCGCGGATCGGCGTCTCGGCGCGCGGGTCGAGCGGCAGCCGCTTCGGCATCTGGTTCTCCAGGATCGGCTTGTCCTGGGCGAAGATGAGCTGCATGAAGCTGCGCACGGTCGCCGCGTCGATGCCGTCCTTCAGGTAGCAGAGGAAGGGATGGGCGACGCAGTTCTCCTCGTCGACCGGCTGAACGAACAGCGTGATGACGTCGAGGCGGTCCTTCTGCACCGGATTGCTCTTGTAGAGCGCCACCGTGTACGGGCGGATCACCTTGTAGACGTAATCGACGACAAAGCCCTCGCTGGCGGTCGGCGAGGCCACCGGCTGGTAGAACCGGCATTCGGTCGCCAGCAATTCGTCCGCTTCCGTGACCTCGACCTTGTAGGGCGCCACCTCGGTGTGCGGCTCGTCGCCCAGCCAGCCCGTATGCACGAACGGGAAGTGGCCCATGTCCAGAAAATTCTCGACCGCCCGCAGGCCCGACACCTTTACGGCGATCGAGCCGCCGGTGACGAGATGGCGGTCGGTCTCCCCCGCTTCCGGCACGCCGACGATCGAGCGATCCGGCGTCCCCAGGCAGGCCCACAGGAAGCCGTAGCGGATTTCCGACGCGACGGCTTCCCCGCTGTCGTCGCGCACGACATCGCGGCCATGGCGACGGCCCGCTTGGATGGTGAGGTCGATCCCCAGCAGGCGAGTGCGGAACGGCACCTCGGCCGACAGATTGGCCAGGTCCGCCACCACATGCCAGTCGTTTAGAAGAACGTCGTCGCTGCAAAGGGCGGTGTTGCTCATCGCACCCTCCTGGCTAGCACTTCCCCATGAACCTAGCTCTGTTATGGTCTCATTGGAACCACAGAATTGGATACCAATCAATGAGATTCTGTCTGTCAAAGTAAGATTTTTGATTGACAGCTTGGATTGATTGAATACCCATAAGCTGGATCGAGGCTCCGGATAGCAAAGGCATTCACGCCGCAGCGGGGCCGAGGCAATGCCGCCGGGCGGATGACGGTCCGGCGAGGGGAACCGTTCATGAGCAGCCGCTCGCAGGCGATTGCCGACATCCTGACCCGGGCGATCATTGATCACCGGCTGGTGCCCGGTTGCAAGCTGGGCGAACGGGAATTGTCCGAAATATTCCGCGTCAGCCGCATCGTCGTGCGCCAGGCGCTGATCCGCCTCGCCGACGACGGGCTGGCGCAGATCGAGCGCAATCGCGGCGCCTTCGTCGCCCGCCCCAGCATGCAGGAGGCGATGGAGATCTACGACGCGCTGACGCTGGTCGAGCAGGGCGTCGCCGCGCAGCTCAGCGAACGGCTGGGCCCGGCCGGCTGGGCGGAGCTGCGCCAGCATGTCGAGCGCCAGCGCCAGGCCGTGGCCGCCGGCAACGACGCGCTGGCCGACGTGCTCGGCCAGGAATTCCACACCGTCTTCGTGCGTCTCAGCCGCAACAAGGTGATGCAGGAGATCCACGCGCAGTTGGTGCGCCGCACCACATTGCTGCGCTCGCTCATCACCGCCGATTTCGATTACTGCAATCTGCTCGACGACCATTCACGCATCGTCGATCTGCTCGAGAAGGGACGGCTGAAGCCGGCGATGGATCTGATCGACGCGCATCACCGCAGCGTGGTGCGCGGCTACATCATGGACCGGCAGGTCTTTCCGGAGCTCACGCCGCGCGACGCGCTGGAACCCTATCTCGACGGCAAGGCCGGCGAAGCACCGAAATCCGTATCGCAAACGCAAATAAAGACGGGAGAAAAGGACGAACCGGGGATGCATCGCCACGTCCACGCGTCCAGATAGACCCGGCGGCCGAAGCCGGGCACCGACAGCATGACCAACAGAGGGTTATCACCATGTCCAACGTAACCAGAAGACAGTTTTTGCACTATTCCGGAGCGGCCGGCGCCGCACTCGCCACCGGCGGGCTCGCCGGCAGCGCCAGCGCCCAGGAGCCGCTCAAGATCGGCGTCGTCTATGTCTCGCCGATCGCCGAGATCGGCTGGACCAAGCAGCACAGCCTCGGCGTCGACGCCATCAAGGCGGAGTTCGGCGACAAGGTCGCCATCACCGTGCTCGACAACATCTTCATGCCGCAGGACGCCGAACGCGTGTTTCGCGAGCTTGCCACCTCCGGCAACCAGCTCATCTTCGGCACCAGCTTCTCGCACGGCACGCCGATGCAGAAGGTGGCGCCGCGCTTCCCGAAGGTCGCCTTCGAGCATTGCTCGGGCATCGTCCACCTCGCCAACCTCGGCACCTTCGAGGCCAAGTATTACGAAGGGACCTTCGTCGCCGGCGCGGCCGCCGGCCACATGAGCAAATCCGGCAAGATCGGCTTCATCGGCGGCTTCCCGATCCCCGACATCGTCGGCCCGGCCAACGCGCTGCTGCTCGGCGCCCAGAGCGTCAAGCCGGAGATCACCTGCAACGCCCTCTTCCTCAATTCCTGGTTCGATCCGGGCAAGGAGAAGGAGGCCGCCAACACGCTGCTGTCGCAAGGCTGCGACGTCATCTGCTCGATGACCGACACCGCCACCGGCGTGCAGGTGGCCGGCGAGGGCGGCGCCTGGTCCATCGGCTATGCCAGCGACATGGCCAAGTTCGGCTCCGGCAAGCAGCTCACCGCCTTCACCCTCGACTGGGCGAGCGACTATCTGCGCGCCGCCAGGGCGGTGGCCGCCGGCGAGTGGAAGCCGGAGGTGCATTGGGACGGGCTGGCCGCCGGCGTGGTCAAGATGGCACCCTACAACGAGGCGATCCCCGCCGACGTGGTGGCCAGGCTGAAGCAGCTCGAGGCGGATATCGGCGCCGGCAAGATCCATCCCTATGCGGGCGAGCTGAAGGATCAGGACGGCACCGTCAAGGCGGCTGCCGGCTCGGTGCTGTCGGACACCGACATCCGCGGCATGAACTGGTTCGTCCAGGGCATGATCGGCAAGCTGGGGTGAGCGCCTGCGCCCTCTCCCCCCTCGAGGGGGAGATGGCCGCGCAGCGGCCAGAGGGGGTCGGTCAAGGCAGTGCGGGGCGCGAAGAGACCGTCGAGAGCACTGCGGCAACGACCCCACCCCGGTTCGCGGTTCTCCGCTTCGCTCCGACCGCTCACCGATCCTCCCCGCAAGGGGGAGGGCAAGCCCCGCGCCCGCGGCAAAGCCCCACCCACCCGCAAGGTAGGTCCCCGATGATCCCGCGCCTTGAACTGCGCAACATCTGCAAGAGCTATCCCGGCGTCGTCGCCAATGACGACATCTCGCTGTCGATCATGCCAGGCGAGATCCATGCCGTGCTCGGCGAGAACGGCGCCGGCAAGTCGACGCTGATGAAGATCATCTATGGCGCCGCCCAGGCCGATTCCGGTGAAATCTATTGCGACGGCAGGTTGATCGCGGCGCACGACCCGGCCAGCTCGCGCGCCCTCGGCATCGAGATGGTCTACCAGCATTTCGCGCTGTTCGAATCCGTCACCGTGGTCGAGAACATCGCGCTGTCGCTGCCGGGCCGCTTCGACCTCGACGCGCTCGCCGCGCAGATTACCGACCTGTCGCAGCGCTACGGCATGCCGATCGACCCGCGCCGGCGCGTCCACGACCTCTCCGTCGGCGAGCGCCAGCGCGTCGAGATCGTGCGGTGCCTGCTGCGCTCGCCGAAGCTGCTCATCCTCGACGAGCCGACCTCCGTTCTTACCCCGCAGGCGGTGGTGAAACTGTTCGAGACGCTGCGCCAGCTCGCCGCCGAGGGCTGCTCGATCGTCTACATCAGCCACAAGCTCGACGAGGTCCAGGAGCTCTGCGATTCCGCCACCGTGCTGCGCAATGGCCGGGTGACCGGCACGGCGAAGCCGAAGCAGACCACCTCGCTCGAGCTCGCCCGCATGATGGTCGGCTCGCAGCTGCCCGAGATGCATGTCAGCCCGGCAATGCCGGGCGAGACGCCGGTGCTGGAGGTCCGCAACCTGACCGCCGCGCCGCGCGACCGCTACGGCGTCGCTTTGGAAGGTGTCTCCTTCGCCGTCCATGGCGGCGAGATCGTCGGCCTCGCCGGCATCTCCGGCAACGGTCAGGCCGAGCTGGTGGCGCTCATCAGCGGCGAGCGCACGCATGCCGATCGTGATGCGGTCCGCATCGGCGGCAGGCCCTCGGCGCATCTCGGCGCCGGCCAGAGACGCAGGCTCGGCATGGCCTTCGTGCCGGAGGAGCGGCTGGGGCGCGGCGCCGTGCCGCCGCATGCGCTGTGGCAGAACGCCGTGCTGACCGGCCACCGCGCCGGCATCGTCCGCAACGGGCTGGTCGACCGCGGCAAGGCCGCCGCCTTCGCCAAGGGCGTCATCGACCGCTTCAAGGTCAAGGCAAACGGCCCGCAGGCCAGCGCGCAGAGCCTGTCCGGCGGCAACCTGCAGAAATTCATCGTCGGGCGCGAGATCGCGCTCGCGCCGAAGCTGTTCCTGGTGTCGCAACCGACCTGGGGCGTCGACGTCGGCGCGGCCGCCTTCATCCGCCAGACGCTGGTCGATCTGAGCCGTGCCGGCGCGGCGGTGCTGGTGGTTTCGGAGGAACTCGACGAGCTCTTCGAGATCTGCGACCGCCTGCTCGTCATCTGCCAGGGCAAGGTATCGCCGCCGCTGATGCGGCGCCAAACCAACCGCGAGGAGGTCGGTCTGCTCATGACCAACCGCGCCAGCGGAACGAAAGGGAAAGACCTTGCGCTTCAGGATTGAGCAGAGGCCCGAGCCGTCCGCGATGATGCGGGTGGCCGCGCCGGTGATCGCGGTGGTGCTGACGCTGGCGGTCGGCTCGGCGCTTTTCGCCGCGCTCGGCTACGATCCGCTCGCGACGCTGTACGCCTTCTTCGTCGCCCCGCTCAGCTCGGTCAACGGGCTGTCAGAATGGCTGCTGAAAGCCTCGCCGCTGATCCTGATCGCCTGCGGCCTGGCCGTCGGCTTCCGCGCCAATGTGTGGAACATCGGCGCCGAAGGCCAGCTCATCGCCGGCGCCATAGCCGCCTGCGGCGTCGGCCTGTTCTATCCCAACCCGGAAAGCCCGATACTGCTGGCGTTGATGGTGCTGGCCGGCGCCTTGGCCGGCATGACCTGGGCGGCCATCCCCGCCTTCCTCAGGGCGCGGATGAACACCAACGAGATCCTCGTCACGCTGATGCTCACCTATGTGGCGACACTGCTGCTGTCGTGGCTGGTGCACGGGCCGTGGCGCGACCCGGCCGGCTTCAACTACCCGCAGACGGCGCTGCTGCCGGCCGCTGCCATGTTCGAGCCCTTCGACTACGCCTACCGGCTGAACCCCTCCATTTTCCTCACCGTGGTCGCGGTGTTCCTGATGTGGCTGTTCGCCGACCGCAGCTTCATGGGCTACAAGATGTCAGTCTCCGGCGCCGCCCCGCTCGCCGCGCGCTATGCCGGCTTTCGCGAATCCTCGGCGGTGTGGATCGGCCTGCTCGCCGGCGGTGCGGCGGCCGGCATCGCCGGCATGGCCGAGGTCGCCGGCCCGCTCGGCCAGCTGTCGCCGCAGATCTCGCCGGGCTACGGCTTCGCCGCGATCATCGTCGCCTTTCTTGGCCGGCTCAACGCCTTCGGCATCGTGCTCGGCGGCCTGCTGATGTCGCTGCTCTTCCTCGGCGGCGAGGCCATCCAGATGAATCTCGGCCTGCCCTCGGCGCTGACGCGCATCTTCCAGGGCATATTGCTGTTCTTCCTGCTCGCCACCGACTTCTTCATCTTCTACCGGCTGCGCCGGCTTCCGGAGCATGCCTGATGGACCTGTTCGTCGCCATCTTCGCCGGCACCGTCATCGCCGCCACGCCGCTGATCTTCGCCGCGCTCGGCGAGCTGGTGGTGGAGAAATCCGGCGTGCTCAATCTCGGCGTCGAAGGCATGATGCTGATGGGGGCGGCCTTCGCCTTCTGGGCCGTCATCGCCGGCCTGCCGATGCCGGTGGCCATCCTCGCCGGCGGCCTGGCGGGTGCGGCCGCCTCGCTGCTGTTCGGCGTGCTGGCGCTCACCTTCCTCACCAATCAGTATGCCGCCGGGCTGGCGCTCGCCATCTTCGGATCGGGCGTCTCGGCCTTTCTCGGCCGCAATTTCGGCTCGGCGCCGATCGACGCGCTGAAGCGCATCCAGGTGCCCATCCTCTCCGACATCCCGGTGATCGGGCCGATGGTCTTCCGCTTCGACCCGATGGTCTATTTCGCGATCGCCTGCTTCCTGGTCATCACCTGGTTCCTCTACCGCACCAAGGCGGGGCTGATCCTGCGCACCGTCGGCGAGTCGCCCGAGACCGCGCACGCCATCGGCTTCCCGGTCATCCGCATCCGCTATCTCGCCGTTCTGTTCGGCGGGCTGATGGCCGGCCTCGGCGGCGCCTATCTGTCGGTCGCCTACACGCCGCTCTGGGTCGAGAACATGACCGCCGGAAAAGGCTGGATCGCGCTGGCGCTGGTGGTGTTCGCCACCTGGCGGCCGCTGCGCGTGCTGCTCGGCGCCTGGCTTTTCGGCGGCATGACCATATTGCAGCTGCAGGGCCAGGCGCTCGGCATCGCGGTGCCGTCCGAGCTGCTGTCGGCGCTGCCCTACCTCGCCACCATCGCCGTGCTGGTCATCATCTCGCAGAACCGGCAGATGCTCGCCCAGCATTTTCCGGCATCTCTGGCAAAGCCGTTCCGCCCGGCGAGCTGAGGTTTCTGGAGAGGTCCAGCCACCCCTACATTGCGGCCGCCCCGCCGGAGCGGCATGGAGCACTCATTCTTTGCGCTTCAGCGGAAAGGTCGCGTCGCCTTGCTCGTCGCCGGACAGCGGGCGCGGATTGGCGCTGCTCATGCCGTCGTTCCCGGACCCTTGTGCGAACGGACGAACTGACCCTCGGCGTCGTCCTCGACCTGCTTGCGCTGGCCCTTGCCAGCCAATTGCCTCTCGACGATCTGTTCCGGACTGGAGCGCAATCTGCCGTGTGTGGAACAAGTAAGCCTCCCCTCCGTTGCAAAGTAGAAATTGGCCGAAACGGCGGAAGCAATGGATCGAGATGGATGGTTCCATCGCGGGGTTGCTTTCGCCGAAGATGTGGTTGGTGATTACGATGCTTGGGCCTTTTACGGAATTGGACAGGATCGCTCAGGACAGGGGCGAAGGACTTCGACCTGAACTTCGGACGTTCTTCGAGCGCCTCGACGCAATCGAGACGGCAGGCAACGTCGTGGCGATCGATGAGCGCCGCCGCCCTGCCGCACATGCCGCCAAGACCGAGGCGGAGGGTTCGCCCCGCCGGCCCGGCAAGCTGCTCGCCTTCCGCCGGCGCCAGTCATGACCCGCCCACCGGACAAGGAGCAGCAGCTCGAACATCTTGCGGCGCTCGCCGATGCGCCGCCGGCCCTGCCGGACGAGCGCACCCGCAACTTTCTCGACAACTGGATCGATGCGAATGTCGTCCATGCATCGCGGGATCCCGAGGAAGCGGATGTCCTGCAACGGCGCTTTCTGACCGACGCCGTCGCCGCCGGGCTGACGCTCGACGAGGTCAACGATGCCTGGCCGCAGGTCGAGCGGCGTATGGCGGAGGCGAAGCGGCGCTGGGCCGCCCGGCAGCCGCGCCGGTGACGTCAAGGCGTGCAATGAGCGCCATCCAGCCGAGCTTTCTTGCCGACGACCTGCCTGACGGCTTTGCCTACCGGCCGGGTCTGATTTCGGCGGCGGAGGAGGGCGACCTCGTCGCCGGCTTCGCCCGGCTCGACCTGAAACCGTTCGAATTCCAAGGCTATCTCGGCAACCGCCGCGTCGTCACCTTCGGCCTGCGCTACGACTTCCAGGCGGGAGCGCTGCAACAGACCGCGCCCATCCCGGATTTCCTGCTGCCGCTGCGCGAGCGCGCCGCCGGTTTCGCCGGTCTTCCGCCGGCGGCCTTGCCGCATGTGCTGGTCACAGAATACGCGCCGGGTGCCGCGATCGGATGGCACAGGGACCGGCCGGTGTTCGGCGACGTGATCGGCATCTCCTTCGTCTCGCCATGCCGCTTCCGGCTCCGGCAGCGTGCCGGCGCCAGGTGGCAGCGCGCCGCCGTCCTGCTGGAGCCGCGCTCGGCCTACCTGCTGCGCGGCGAGGCACGTACGGTGTGGGAGCACAGCATCCCGGCCGGCGAGGCACTGCGCTATTCCGTGACATTCAGGTCGCTGAAGCGGCCGGAAGGCTGATGGCACGGTTGAGCATGCCGTTCGGGCTGTTGCGTGCATCCCTTCACCGGCCGAGCCGGCGGCCAGTGATCACGCTCTTGTATCGGATATCCTCAGGTTCCGCAGAAGGTCTGCAAAACCCGCTCGTGCTGCTGCGGCGGCAGCGCGTAGGCGGCGCGTTCCGGCTGCTCGTCGAACGGCCGGATGATGACTTCCAGCAGTTCCTCGAAAGGCCGGAAGTCGCCGCCCTCGACGGCCGCCTTGATCACCGCCTCGACACGGTGGTTGCGCGGGATGTATTTCGGGTTGGTTGACAGCATCACCTTGCGGCGCTCGGCGGTTTGCGTCGGTTCCTGCGCCAGCCGCTGCCGCCAGCCCTCGGCCCAGTCCTGAAATTCCTTCGGCTCGGCGAAGAGGCGTCCGACGGAATCCTCGCCGGCAGACCCGTCGATCTCGTCGGCCAGTCCCCGGAAGGTCAGCGTGAAATCGGCCTGGTTGCTCGCCATGATCGCCAGAAGATCGCTGACGAGTTGCAGGTCGCCGTCCTGGTCGGCAAGCAGTCCGAGCTTCAGCCGCCAGCCGTGGTGGAAGGTCGCGTCATAGGCCGGCTGGAACGTCTTCAGCGCGCCCTCGGCCATCCGGACCGCCTCGTCCTGGTCGTCGTTGAGCAGCGGCAGCAGCGTCTCGGCGAAGCGCGTCAGGTTCCAGGCGGCGATACGCGGCTGGTTGGCATAGGCATAGCGGCCCTGCATGTCGATCGAGCTGAACACTATGCCGGGATGGTACTCGTCCATGAAGGCGCACGGGCCGTAATCGATCGTCTCGCCGGAGATCGTCATGTTGTCGGTGTTCATCACGCCGTGGATGAAGCCGACCAGCATCCAGCGAGCGACCAGGTCGGCTTGCATGGCGATCACCTTCTCCAGCAGGGCGAGATAAGGCTGCTCGCGTTCCGCCAGGTCCGGGAAATGCCGGCCGATGGCGTGGTCGGCCAGAATCCTGATCGCCTCCACGTCCTGCCGCACGGCGAAATACTGGAACGTGCCGATGCGAATATGGCTCGCCGCGACACGCGCAAGCACCGCGCCGGGCAGCGGCGTCTCGCGATAGACCGGATCGCCGGTCGCCACGGCGGCAAGCGTGCGCGTCGTCGGGATGCCGAGCGCCGCCATCGCCTCGCTGACGACATATTCGCGCAGCACCGGGCCCACGGCGGCGCGCCCGTCGCCGCCGCGCGAGAAAAGCGTCCGTCCGGAACCCTTGAGCTGCAGGTCGCGCCGTTTGCCGGACGTGTCGATGACCTCGCCGATCAGCAGCGCCCGGCCGTCGCCGAGCTGCGGCACGAAATTGCCGAACTGGTGGCCGGCATAGGCCTGGGCGATCGGCTCGGCGCTCGCCGGGAAGCCGTTGCCGGCCAGCATGCCGATTCCGTCCGGGCTTTCCAGCCAGGCGGCATCGAGCCCGAGCTCCGCCGCCAGGGGCCGGTTGACGCGGATCAGCTTCGGCGCCGATACCGGATTGTCGGCGGGACGGGCGAAGAACCGGTCCGGCAGCCGCGCATAGCTGTTGTCGAAGACGGGCGGACCGGCTTGCGCCCGCGCCTCGGTCCGTCTCGCTGCCATCGGTTCCGCCATGGGCCTGCTTTCCAATTGAGCCGTGCCTCTAGATAACAGGCTCCTGCCCGGATCGTTCAATCGATCCGCCTGTTCCTAATATAAGCCATGAGGCGCAGACATGCTCTTCTTCACGAGCGACACGCATTTCGGCGACCCGCGCATCCTCAGGATCGATCGCAGGCCGTTCGCCTCGCTTGCCGCGCATGACGAGGCGCTGGTCGGGCTATGGAACGAGACGGTGGGGCTGGACGACGAGCTCTGGCATCTCGGCGACTTCGCCCTCGACGGCAAAGGCCGCGTCGATGCGCTGCTGTCGCGGCTCAACGGCCGCAAGCATCTGATCGTCGGCAACAATGACGGCGCCGAGACCACCGGCGCGGCCGGCTGGGCGAGCGTGCAGCACTATGCCGAGCTCAGGATCGACGGCCATCACCTGATCCTCTGCCACTATCCCTTCCGCACCTGGAACCAGATCGGCAGGAAGTCGATCGACCTGCACGGCCATTCGCACGGCCGGCTGAAACCGCTCACCCGCCAGTACGATGTGGGTGTCGATGCCCGGGATTTCCGGCCGGTGACGCTGGACGAGATCCTGGCGTCGCGGGGGAGGCGACGAAAAGCGGAATGAGGATGGCGGGACGGCGACGATCCAGGAGCCGGTGACGGCGACCGTCAGTCCGCCTCGCCGATCTTGCCGCCCAATCCCGTCATCAGTCCCATGAACTCCGGAAAGCTCGTGGCGATCATGGTCTGGTCGTCGACCGTCACCGGCTTTTCGGTGGCAAGGCCCATGACCAGGAAGCTCATGGCGATGCGGTGATCGAGATGCGTCGTCACCGTGCCGCCGCCGAGATTTTTGCCACCCGGCACGCCACGGACCGCAAGCGTATCCTTGCCCTCGGTACAGTCGACGCCGTTGGCCTCCAGCCCGCGCGCCACCGCGGCGAGGCGGTCGCTTTCCTTCACGCGCAGCTCTTCGAGGCCGAGCATCACGGTCTCGCCCTCGGCGAAGGATGCTGCGACGGCGAGCACCGGATATTCGTCGATCATCGATGGGGCGCGCTCGGCCGGCACCGTGACGCCCTTCAGCTCGGAGGAGCGCACGCGCAGGTCGGCGACGTCCTCGCCGCCGGCGTTGCGCGGGTTCACCAGCTCGATCGAGGCGCCCATCTCCAGCAGCGTGGCGATCAGCCCGGTGCGGGTCGGGTTCATCAGCACGTTCTCGATGATGACATCCGAGCCCGGCACGATCAGGGCCGCAACCAGCGGGAAGCCGGCCGAGGACGGATCGCCCGGCACGGCGATCACCTGGCCGGAAAGCTTGCCCTGGCCCTCGATGCGGATGTGGCGCACGCCGTCGCGGTCGGTCTCGACCTCCAGGCTGGCGCCAAAACCCTTCAGCATCTTCTCGGTATGGTCGCGCGTCATCACCGGCTCGATCACGGTGGTCACGCCCGGCGTGTTGAGACCGGCGAGCAGCACCGCCGACTTCACCTGCGCCGAGGCCATCGGCACGCGATAGGCGATCGGCGCCGCCTGGCGCGGGCCGCGCAGGGTGAGCGGCATGCGGTCGCCCGGGGCGGCGTCGATCACCTGCACGCCCATCTCGCGCAGCGGGTCGAGCACGCGCCCCATCGGCCGCTTCGACAGCGATGCATCGCCGATGAAGGTTGTGGTCATGTCGTAGGTGCCGACCAGGCCCATGGTCAGGCGCGAGCCGGTGCCGGCATTGCCGAAGTCGAGCGGCGCCGCCGGCTCGAGCAGGCAGCCATTGCCGGTGCCCTGGATGATCCATTCGTTGCCGCGCTTCTCGATCGCGGCGCCCATCGCCTTCATCGCCTCGCCGGTGCGCATCACGTCCTCGCCCTCGAGCAGGCCGGTGATGCGGGTCTCGCCGGAGGCGAGGCCGCCGAACATGAAGGAGCGATGCGAGATCGACTTGTCGCCGGGCATGCGGACCCTGCCGTTGAGCGCAGGCGATCTGCTGGCCGTTGCCGGCCGAGCGCTGCCATGGTGGGACATTGTGTTGGACCTCGTTCGGCGGACCGCCCGTGGGGCGGCGAGGGTGGCTCGGTTTGCGCCGGTCTCCTAACACAGCATGGCGCGATGGTCATCCCCTCGCCGAATGCCGCCCGAAAGCGAGGCTTTCCAGAGAAAAGCCGGAGATTTTTTGGCTTTGACAGGTCAAGGAACTGCGGTTATGGGGTCCGTTCTTTCTGACGAGGCTAACCGTGGCAAAATCCGAACTCGGTACAAAACGCATAGACCCGGAAACGGGCCGGAAGTTCTACGATCTGAACAAGGATCCGATCGTTTCCCCTTACACCGGCAAGGCCTATCCGCTTTCCTATTTCGAGAGCGCCGGCAGCAAGACGGTGGAGGAAGAGGAGGTCGAGGAGCGCGAAGTCGATTCCGAGGACGAGAGCCCGGAAGTTGTTTCGCTCGAGGAGGCCGATGACGAGGCGAAGGGCGGCGACGACCTTCCCGATCTCGGCGACGACGAAGTCGATCTCGGCGACGACGACGAGGCCGATGTGTTCCTCGAGGACGAAGAGGAAGACGGCGACGACGTCACCGGCATCGTCGGCGTCGGCGACGACGACGAGAATTGAGAAGCGCGGGCTGCGGCCTGGCGCCGCGGCCCGAACAAAAAGCCTCGAAGAGAGGCTTGATCTTGAACGATGGCGGCGCTAGAAGCCGCCATCACGACGGTCCCTCGGGATCGTTCCCACGCCCGCCACGGGCGCCGGCCTTGGCCGGAAAGACGGGGCCATAGCTCAGCTGGGAGAGCGCCTGCATGGCATGCAGGAGGTCAGCGGTTCGATCCCGCTTGGCTCCACCAACTCTTTTTCCTGTCGACTTTTCCCGCAAGCGATCGGTTTTTCGCGACGAACAGGCGGATTTTTATCCGCAGACACGCTGGAAATCGGGACTGTTTGGCCGATTTCCGACGCAGGTTTTCTCCTGGAGAGCCTCGCTTCGCCTGGCTTGGTCGACGCAATGGTCGGAGCAAGCGACCGGACTGTTATCCAGGCCGGCATGCCCGGAATTGAGCTGGATCAGCCGCCGGCCTTCGCCTTTCCCTCGACATGCGTGCCGGTATCGGCGGAACTCTGCTTGGCGCTGCCGACCATGTGATCGAACATCGCGTACCAGATCTGCTTCGGATCGACCGCGCCGGCGGCTTGCGGGTCCATGGCCAGGAGCGCCTCGCGGCCGGCCGCCAGCATGGCGGCGTCGGGTTCCCGCAGATGGCCGATCGCCGCCGACAGGCGCTGCATGGCCTCCTGCCGCCGCATCCGCGCATAGTCGCCATACGCCGCCTTCATGCCGGCGTCCGATCCCGCCGTTTCCCGGAAGGCGAATGGGTCGAGCTCGCCTGCCGCCTGTTCGAGCGCTGTCGTCGTCTTGGTCATCTGCTACCCCGCGTATTCCTTCGACCCGGTTCGGCGCCGTTCCGGCGGGTCCTCGCGGCATGCGAGCGGCAGCGAGGTCGTATCCTCCATCCGGTCGACATGCCAGGCGCTCATGAGCACGCGGCGGCCCTCGGCCATATCGATCTCCCGGCAGGCGGTGAGCTCCGGATAGCCCCACCAGTCGGCATGGTCACCGGCCGCCTCCATGGCAAGCCGTCTCGCCTCGGCTTCGCCTTCCGCCAGTAGAATGAAAGAAATCACATCGAGAAACGGGTCGAAACGCCCACGCATGATGGTGTCGAATACATCCATGTACTCTTCATCAGGCTCTCCCGAGAGCACCGACACCATGAAAAGCTTCATCTTTCCTCCCGCCGGCAGCGTCTGGCTGCCCGCAGATGACCAACGCTATTGGGAAGCGATAAAAAGAGCAACTAATTTTGTATGAACGGTGAACGTGCCGGCTCCTTGGCGAACCGCCGCGACATGCGCGATCGAGCCCGTCATGCGGCCGCCACGCAATAGGCGATCAAACTTGCGCTGGCAAGGAACAAGGGCGCGTCTGCCTCATTTCCGAACGACAGGACGGAGCGAAGAAAATGGCGAACACCATTACCCTTACCGACCACGATGCGATCCGCGATTGGGCCGCGGCGCGTGCCGGCTCTCCGGCGCTCATCGATACCTCCACGGAGGGCGGGATGCAGCCCATGCTGGCCATCGTGTTCGACCAGGCGGCCTATCAGGACCAGGACCGGCCGGAACGGCCGGAGAACGCCGGCGGCCGCGAACTCGTCGAGTGGGAGGAGTGGCTCAGGCTGTTCGACGAGCGATCCTTGGCGCTTGTCGTGGCCGAAGACACGCCGGGCCTTCGCGAGAGCTTTTACGAGCTCGTCCGCCAATAGGTCCAAACGCGCCGTCCGGGCGCTTTGCGGCCCGCGGCGCAATCCCGGCTGTGTCCGACGTGTCGGGCACGCACACTGGCTCAAAGGATTTCGCCCGTGAAGAAGCTGCTCGCCGCCGTTGTCGCCCTTGTCGTCATTGCGGTCGTGGCCGCCGGCGGCATCGTCTATCTCTCGCGGGAGGAGGCGACCGTTCCGATCGAGCAAGGCTATGGGCCTGACCCGACCTTGCCGGAACCCAACCCCACCTGGATCCCGACGGTCCATGTCGCCGAGGCCGAGCCGTGGCCGCAAGGGGTGGTGCCGACCGCGGCGGACGGCTTGACCGTCAACGAGTTTGCCGGGGGGCTCGATCATCCCCGCTGGCTGCATGTGCTGCCGAACGGCGACGTACTGGTGGCGGAAAGCAACGCGCCGCCGAAGCCGGACGAGGGCTTCAGCATCCGCGGCTTCTTCATCGATTTTTTCCAGAGCCAGGCCGGCGCAGAAGTGCCGAGCGCCAACCGCATATCGCTGCTGCGCGACGGTGACGGCGACGGCATCGCCGAGACGAAGACGGTGTTCCTGTCGGGCCTGAACTCGCCCTTCGGCATGGCCCTGGTGGGCGGCACGCTCTACGTCGCCAATGCCGACGCGATCGTCGCCTTCCCCTATCAGGAGGGTGCGACCGAGATCACCGCGCCGGCCGAGAAGATCGTCGACCTGCCGGCCGGGCGCAATCACCACTGGACCAAGGACGTGATCGCCAGCCGCGACGTCACCAAGCTCTACGTCACCGTCGGCTCGAACTCGAATGTCGGCGAGAACGGCATGGACGAGGAGGAGGGCCGCGCCGCCGTGCATGAGGTCGACCTCGCCAGCCGGCAGATGCGGCTGTTCGCGTCAGGGCTGCGCAATCCGAACGGCCTGTCGTGGAATCCCGACAGCGGTGCGCTCTGGGTCGCCGTGAACGAGCGCGACGAGATCGGCAGCGACCTCGTGCCGGACTACATGACGTCGGTGAAGGATGGCGGCTTCTACGGCTGGCCCTACAGCTATTTCGGGCAGCATGTCGACGAGCGGGTCGAGCCGCCGAGGCCGGATCTGGTGGCCGAGGCGATCAAGCCGGACTACGCGCTCGGTCCCCATACGGCGTCGCTGGGACTCACCTTCAACACCGGCGACCGGTTCGGGCCGCGGTTCAGGAACGGGGCGTTCGTCGGCCAGCACGGCTCATGGAACCGCAAGCCGCGCAGCGGCTACAAGGTGATCTTCGTGCCGTTCAGCAACGGCAGCCCGTCCGGACCGCCGCAGGACATCCTGACGGGTTTCCTCGGCGAGGACGACGTCGCCCACGGCCGGCCGGTGGGCGTTGCGATCGACCGAAGCGGCGCCTTGCTGGTCGCCGACGACGTCGGCAACAGGATCTGGCGCGTCGTGCCGGCACAATGACGAAGCAGCATGAACAGCGCGAACGCTTCGCGCCGGCAGGCTCCTCGCTTTGCTACGCGGCGGCCCCTTCCGGCCGCAGATGCACCACATAAAGCTTGCGGGTGGTGGCATGAATCGTCCACTCGCCGCGCCAGCCGATAGGCAGCACCAGCAGCTCGCCCGGGCCGACGTCGCGCTCGGCCCCATTCGGCCCATGCAAGGTCACGCGGCCCGAGACGATGTGGCATATCTCCGAATTGTCGTCGCGGCTGGCGCTGAAGCGGCCGGGCGAGCATTCCCATACGCCGACTTCCACCAGGCCGTCGTCGGAGGTCCACAGCACCTTGCTCGCCTCCATCTGGCCGCCTTCGATGGACGTCGGTTTCGGCTGCGGCGGGCCGAGGTCGATTGTCGCGAGATGCGCGAAGGTCTTGAAGTCGATCATGTCGGGAACGGTCCTTTGGGCGGGCGTCAGTGGCCGGTCAGCCGGTCGGCGAGGGCGGCGAGCCGCGACGTGCGCGGCAGGCCCTTCGCCTCGCGCTCGTCGGCGATGCGGTAGAGCTGGTACATGGAATGCACGCCGAGCCAGCGCAGCGGCTCCGGCTCCCATTTGCGTACTTGCCGGTTGACCCAAGGCAGGCGGGTGAGTTCGGTGTCGCGGCCGAGCAGCAGGTCGCGCAAGGTGCGGCCCGACAGGTTGGAGCTCGACACGCCGAGACCGACATAGCCGCCGGCCCAGCCGATGCCCGTGCTCCGGTTGAAGCCGCAGGTGGTGCACCAGTCGCGCGGCACGCCGAGCACGCCGCACCAGGCATGGTCGAGGCGCAGGCCCTTGGTCTGCGGTAGCAGCGTGGTCAGGATGGTGTGCAGCTTGTCGATGGTCGCCTGCTGGGTGCGGCCGCGAACGTCGGTCTTCGAGCCGAAGCGGTAGGGCACGCCGCGGCCGCCCATGGCGATGCGGCCTTCGCGGGTGCGCTGGGCGTAGCAATAGGCGTGGGCGGCGTCGCCCAGGACCTCGTAGCCGTCCCAGCCGATCTCCTTCCACAGGCTGTCCGGCAGCGGCTCCGTCACGACGATGGCGCTGTTGAGCGGCAGCCACAGCCGCTCGTGGCAGGCTATGCCGGCGGTGAAACCCTCGGTGGCGCGGACGATCTTTTCGGCGCGCACGATACCGCGGTTCGTCGTGACCTTGCCCTTCTCGATGGCGAGAACCGTGGTCTGCTCGTAGATCGGCACGCCGAGCCGCGCCACCGCGGCGGCCAGCCCCTGCACCAGCTTGGCCGGCTGCACGCGGGCGACCTTCTTGATGACGAAGGCGCCGAGCACGTTCTTGACCGCGATCCGCCGGCTGGCTTCGGCCGCGTCGATATAGCCGATGCGGTCCTCGGTCTGCTCCCACGACCTGGCATGCTCGTACATTGCCTTGGCGCGCTGCAACTGCGCCTCGTTGGTCGCGACCAGGAGCTCGTCGGTGCGGCGGATGTCGGCGTCGATGCCCTCCGCCTCGGCGATCGAGATCACCTCGTCGACCGTGCCCTGCATGGCGCGCTGCATGTCGACCACGGCGCGGCGCGACGAGGTTTTCTCGTATTTCTCGCGCGACCAGCTGAAGCCACCCGACAGCCAGCCGCCGTTGCGGCCCGACGCGCCGAAGCCGGCGAACTCCTTCTCGACGATGACGATGCGCAGCGAGGGATCGGCCTTCTTCAGGTAATAGGCCGTCCACAACCCGGTATAGCCGGCGCCGACGATGCAGATGTCCGCCTCGACGTCGCCGGGCAGCGGCGGCCGGCAGGCGGGAGGCCCGCCGATGTCGGCGTACCAGAACGACACGTTGCCGTTGACCTTGGCGTCCATGCGATCGATTCCAATGAGAGGGCGTCAGGTGAGGACGAGATCGGCCGTGGCGTCGTCGGCCAGCAGCTTTGCGTCGCCGCCGGAAAACAGCAGGTCGACCTCGTCGCCGATGGCGAAGGATTCCGTATCGAGGCCCGAGCGCACGATCGCCTTGGATCCGTCGGCCAGCGCCACCTCGTATTTCGACCCGGAGCCGAGATAGATCGCCTCGCCGACCCGGCCGGACAGGCGGTTGCGGCCGGCTCCGCTCCCCGCGCCGGGGCGGGCAAGCGACAGCTTCTCGGGCCTCAGCAGCATGACCGGCGTGCCGCCATTGGCAAGGCGTCCGGCGGTCGCGACCTTCTGGCCGCCGATGTCGAGCGCCGTCTCGCCGCCGGACGTTTCGGCCGGCCCGCGCAGAATGGTCGAATCGCCGACGAACTTGCCGACGAACAGCGTCGCCGGCTCGTCATAGAGCTCGCGGCCGGTGCCGATCTGCTCGATGCGGCCCTGGTTGAACACGGCGATGCGGTCCGACAGCACCAGTGCCTCCTCCTGGTCGTGCGTGACGTAGACGAAGGTGGTGCCGAGCTCGCGGTGGATGCGCTTGATCTCGAGCTGCAGCCATTCGCGCAGCTTCTTGTCGAGCGCTCCGAGCGGCTCGTCCATCAGCAGCAGCGGCGGATCGAACACGGTGGCGCGCGCCAGCGCCACGCGCTGCTGCTGGCCGCCGGACAGCTCGCTCGGATAGCGGTGGCCGAAATCCACCATCTTGACCATGTCGAGCGCCTTGTTGACGCGCCGCTCGCGCTCTGCTCCGGAAATGCCGCGCAGGCCGAGCGGATATCCGACGTTGCGGGCGACGGTCATATGCGGGAACAGCGCGTAGTGCTGGAACACCACGCCGATGTTGCGCTTGTGGGCGGGCACGCCGACGACGCTGCGGCCGCCCACCTCCAGCGCGCCGGAGCTCACCTCGGTGAAGCCGGCGATGACGTTGAGCGTCGTCGTCTTGCCGGAGCCGCTCGGCCCCAGCAGCGTCATGAACTCGCCGGGCTGGATATGCAGCGAGATATCGTCGAGGGCGGCGAAGTTGCCGTAGCGCTTGCTGACGGCGCGGATGTCTATGGCAGCGCCGCGTGTGCCCGATGGTGCCATGTCAGCGCCTCCCCTGGCGTGAACCGATGATCAGCCCGGCGCCGATCACCAGCGAGGTGACGAGGAACAGGATGGTTCCGACGGCCGCGACGGTCGGGTCGGCGTCACGGGTGATGCTGGAATAGATCTGCACGGGAAGCGTCTTCAGATAGGGGCTGGTGATGAACAGCGCGACGATGATCTCGTCGAAGGACGTCACGAAGGCGAACAGCAGGCCGGACAGCATGCCCGGCGCGATCAGCGGCAGCGTGACCGTGCGGAACGCCGTCAGCCGGCTGGCGCCGAGGCTGGTGGCGGCGACCTCCAGCCTTCTGTCGAACACCTCCAGGCTGGCCGACACCGCGATGATGACGAAGGGGATGGCGAGCATGGTGTGCGCCAGCACGAAGCCGGTCATGGTGCCGACCAGGCGGGTGTCGAGATAGACCGTATAGATGCCGACCGCCAGCACGACGCCGGGCACCACCATCGGGGTGATCAGCAGCGCCCGCAGCACGCCGCTGGCCCGGCTCTTCATGCGGTCGAGCCCGAAGGCTGCGAGCGTGCCGAGCACGGTGGCGATCACCGCCGTGACGGTGGCGACCTTGAGCGAGCTGAAGAAGCTCGAGGACCAGTCGGGATTGGTGAAGAAGTTGTGGTACCACTGCCAGGAGAAGCCGTCCGGCGGGAAGGCCAGCGACTTCTTCTCGTTGAACGACATCGGCACCACCACGAAGGTCGGCGCCACCAGCCAGACGGCGACCAGCAGGCAGAACAGGCCGAGAAGGATGCGGGAAGGCAGCTTCACCGGCGCTCCCCCTGGCGGTGCGGCTGGCGCATCAGCGGCGCCGCGATGGCCAGCAGCACGAAGGTGGCGATGAGCAGCACCACGCCCATGGCGCCGCCGCGGCCCCAGTTGAGCAGGCTGAGCACCTGGTTCTGGATCAGCGTCGACAGCATGGTCGAGCGCGGCCCGCCGAGCAGCGCCGGGGTGATGTAGAAGCCGAGCGCCAGGATGAAGACGATGATGGCGCCGGCATAGACGCCGGGCAGCGACAGCGGCAGGTAGACCTGGAGGAAGGCGCGCGCCGGGCTGGCGCCGAGGCTGCGCGCTGCCTGCACCAGCCGGAGATCGATGGTTTTCATCACCGAATAGAGCGGCAGGATCATGAAGGGCAGCAGCACCTGCGCCATGCCGATGACCACGCCGGTCTGGGTGCGGATCAGCCGGACCGAGCCGAGGCCTAGCCCGCGCAGGACGGAGTTGATGACGCCGGAATCCTGCAGCAGGATCACCCAGGCCAGCGTGCGCACCACGCCCGAGACCCAGAACGGCACCAGCACGCACAGGATGAGCGCCAGCCGCAGCTTCGGCCCGACCGCCGTCATCACATAGGCATAGGGGTAGCCGCAGACGAGGCAGACCACCGCCACCCAGGCCGAGATGACGAAGGTGCGCTGCAGCACGATGAGGTTCACCGGCGTGCCGAAGAACCAGAAGTAGTTCTGCAGGCCCCATTGCGGCTCGGCGAAGCTGCGCATCACGATCATGGCGAGCGGCAGGCCGAGCACGGCGACCAGCAGCAGCAGCGCCGGCACGACCAGCCAGAACGGCCCGCCGGACAGGCGCCGGCGCGGCTCGCCCGCGGCGGCCGGCGCCGAAGCTGTCCGGCCGCCGGTCGCGGCTATGTCGCTGCCCGTCATGGGTTCCGGCGTCCGCGCGGCCTCAGTTGCCGGCCATCAGGCCGGCCCACTTCTCGTTGGCCGCGTCGAAATTGGCGACCCAGAACTTCATGTTCTGCTGGAAGCCGAGCTTCAGCTTGTCCGGCGTGTTGGTCATGAACGACGCGGTGACCTCGTCGACCTCGGGCTTGGCGTCCTTGTGGATCGGCGTGTAGGACGTATCCTTGGCCAGCACCTCCTGCGCGCTCTTGCCGACATAGGCGTTGATCAGCGCATGCGCGGCGTCCGGATCCTTGACGCCGACGGGGATGGTCATCTGGTCCATCACCACCAGCCAGTCCTTCCACACCGGCGTGTAGGCCGCGCCGTTCTTCACCGCGGTCATGGCGCGGCCGGTCCACATCACGATCATGTCGGCCTCGCCGGATTCGGCGAGCTGCTGCGATTCCGCGCCCGTCTTCCAGTAGATGGTGTCGGGGCCGAGCGTGCGCATCTTCTCGATGCCCTTGTCGATGTCGGCCGGCGTCAGGTTGTCGATCGGCTGGCCGGCCGCCAGCAGCGCCTGCTCGAGCAAGCCGCCGGAAAAATCGCCGCTGCCGTCGACGGCGCGGATGCCGGGGAACTTCTCGGTGTCGAAGAAGTCCTTCCAGTCCTTGGGCGGGTTATCCTTGTAGGTGTCGTTCTTGTACATCAGCACGACGCCGTAGTTCATGGCCGGCACGCTGCACTCGCTGACCTGGCCCTCGGGGATGTTGGAGATGTCGATCTTGGAGAAGTCGAGCTTCTGGAACAGCGTGCCGCAATAGACGTAGGGCGGGAAATCGGCGGTGTCGACGACGTCCCAGGTGACGTTGCCGCTTTCGACCTGTGCCTGCACCTTGGAGATCTCGGTCGGCCCGTCGTTGAGCAGCGTGACGCCCGACTTGTCGACGAATTCCTTGAGCGCCGCCACCTGGCCGTCCTGGTAGATGCCGCCATAGGAGGCGAAGGTCAGCGTCTTGCCCTTGAGCGAGCCTTCCGCGACCTCGCCGGCCACCGGCTTCGACTGGGCAAGTGCAGCCGTCGTCGCCATCAGCAGGGCGAAGCCTGCCGCCTTTCCGACTGTCATTCTCATTGAAGTTCTCCCATTTATTTCGACTCGCGCTTGTGTGTCACCCGGATGCGAGCGGTTTCCGGGCCATGTATCGGTCGAGCTCAACCGGACCGCTGGTCGGCGGGGCGATGATCCACAGCACCTCCGCCGGCGTGTCGCCGACATTGGCGGTGCGGTGCGGCGTCGAGGTGGCGTATTCGACGCTGTCGCCCTCGCGCAGGACGAAGCGTTCCTCGCCCAGCGTCAGCTCGACGGTGCCCTTGAGCACCACGAACATCTCGTGCCGCCCGCCATGCGTGTAGGCCTCGGCGCCGGTCGAGCCGCCGACGTCGAAATGGCCGGCATAGACCTCGAACTCGTGGATCGGCCGGCGCGACAGCAGCATCTTGCGGCAGCCCTCGCTCACCGGCAGCGCCGGCCGCGCCTCGCGGCGCAGCACCTTGTGGCGCGGCGCGTCGCTGTCGTCGAACAGATCCTTGATGCCTAGGTCGAGCGCGGCGGCGATGCGGATCAGCGTGCTGCTGCTGGCGCCGCACAGATTGCGCTCCAGCTGACTGATGAAGCTCGCCGTCGTGCCGGTCATCTCGGCGAGCTGGCGCAGCGAGACGCGGCGGGCGGTGCGGAAGGCCTTGATGCGCGGCCCGACGCCGTTCGGCTTGTCGGCCTCCGGTGCCGCTTCGTCGACAACGGCATTGGCGGCATTCCTGCTCGGCATGGTTCCACCTCTCACTTAACACCCTATTAAGTGAACCGGTCGCGCGCAAGACGGAATCGACGCGCCGCGTCGTGAATCGCGGTTGCCGGGCCGTTGCCGGTATGTTTCGCTGCCGGAAAGCTCCCGGCGCCCGGCAGGACAATGCGGATCACGACGATCAAGGCCTACCGCCTTCTCCAGCCCTTCGTCGACGGGCCGTACAGGATGTCGAAGGGGCGCCAGGCCGATGCCTTCGACGCGGTGATCGTGGCGCTGACCGCCGATGACGGGCTGACCGGCTGGGGCGAGATGGCGCCGCTTGGCACCTTCTATTCCGCCGCCTTCGCCGCCGGCGCCGAGAAGGGCACCGCCGAGATCGCCCCGCACCTGCTCGGGGCCGATCCGCGGGCGCTTGCGCAGGTCGGCCGGCTGATGGACACGGTGTTCAAGGGCCATCCCTATGTGAAGTCGGCGCTCGACATGGCCTGCTGCGACCTTGCCGCGCGCGCCGCCGGCGTGCCGCTGGTCACCATGCTCGGCGGCCGCGAGAGCGACACCGCCGAGCTCTACAAGGTCGTCACCCACGGGCCGGCCGACGCCATGGCCAAGCTGGCGGCACGCATCGTCGGCGACGGCTTCAACCGCATCCAGGTGAAGGTCGGCGGCGATGTGCGCGGCGACATCGAGCGTGTCACGGCGGTCGCCGCCGCGGTGCCGAAGGAGACCGTGATCTTCTGCGACGCCAATGCCGGCTGGACGCCGTTCCAGGCAAGGCAGTTCGCCGACGCCACCCGCGCCATCGACTATGTGTTCGAGCAGCCCTGCGCGACGATCGATGAGTGCCTGTCGGTGCGCCGCTCGCTCGACAAGCCGATGGTGCTGGACGAATCCGTGGTTACCCTCGACGACCTGCTCGACATCCACCGCAAGGGCGCCGCCGACGGCCTGACGCTGAAGATCTCGCGCCTCGGCGGCGTGTCGAAGACCAGGCAGTTGCGCGACCTCGCCGTCGACCTCGGCTTCATGGTCACCGTCGAGGATACCGGCGGCGCCGAGATCGACACGGCGGCCATGGCGCACCTGTCGCTGTCGACGCCACAGGAGCGCCGGCTGCACGCCATCGCCTTCCACGAATGGGTGACGGCGCGGACGGCCGCCAACCACCCGCCGGTGATCGGCAGCCGCATGGGCATACCCGACGGGCCGGGCCTCGGCATCGACGTGCTGCCGGAACGGCTCGGCAAGCCGTTCCTGGAGATTTCGGGGAAGTGACTTTGAGCCCTGCAAGAGACAGGAGTGGTCGCGTAGGAGTTTACCCCCACCCCCTGACCCCTCCCCACAAGGGGGAGGGGAACCGGCCGGCATTTCCGTTGGCGCCAAAGTGGGGGTAGTAGGGTCTAGTTTCCCCTTGAGAGGAGTCGCCGGACGAGAGACTGTCTGGCGTATTCCGCCGACGGCCGGAAAGGCCTCAGGCCAGCCCTTCCGCCTTCAGCGTCGCCTGCACCGCGGGCCGCGCCGCGATGCGGGCATGGTAGGCCTCGAGCGCGGCCGGCAGCGGGATGTCTAGGCCGGGGGCCCAGCTCGCCATGACGAACAGGTAGGCGTCGGCGCCGCTGAAATCGTTGCCGAACAAATAGTCGCCCTTGAGCTGGCCGGCGAGGTAGTCGAAGCGTTCGCCGAGCACCTGCTTGTTGATCGCCTTCATCTCGTCGCCCGGCAGGAACATGTAGGCGAGGAAAGGCTTGTGCAGCTCCTCCGTCATGAAGCCGAGCGCCTCGATCATGCGGATGCGGCCGAGCGGCCCGGGCGGGATGAGGTGCGGCGCCTGCTCGGCAATCCAGGTGATGATGGCGACGTTCTCGGTCAGAACCTCGCCTTCGTCGAGGACGAGCGCCGGCACGTAACCCTTCGGGTTGACCCTGGTGAAGTCGTCGCCGGCCTCGGTCGTGCGGGTGGGAATGTCCACCTTGACCATCTCATAGCCGAGGCCGGCCTCGTTGAGGGCGATGTGGGGCGCCTGGCTGCAGGCGCCGGGGGCGAGATAGAGCTTCATTGCGCAAGATACTCCGCGAGGTTGTCGAGCGTCTCCTCCCAGCCGACGCGATGGCCGTCGCGCGAGGCGTAGGACAGGAAGAAGGCCTGGTGCAGGGTGAGCATGGTGCCGCCGTCGTCATCCTTCAGCGTGATGGTGACGACCGTTTCGTGCTCGGGCGTGCCCTTGTCGTCGAGCCAGCGGTGCGAGAACACGATCCTCTCCGGCGGCACGATCTCCTTGTAGGTGCCGGCGAGCCAGTGGTCGGTCCCGTCGGGATCGCGCATGCAGGTCTTGAACCATCCGCCCGGCCTTATGTCGCCTTCCGAGAAGGGCAGCGTAAAACCTTTCGGGCAGCACCAGCGGTTGAGCCGGTCGGGCTCGGTCCAGCATCGGAATACCAGCTCGCGCGCCGCGTCGAAGCGGCGGCGAATGGTGAGCTCCGGGCGGGTTTCGGCGCGGACGTTCATGAGTTTCCTCCCTGGTCGAGCGTGGCGAGAAGCTCCTCCAGCCGCTCGTAGCTCTGGCGGGCGCCCCATTCCATGCCGGAAGCCGCCATGCCGTCGCGTTCGGCGACGCTGTCGAAGCGCGACACCGCCGTCAACTGCGTGCCGCCTTCGACCTCCTCGAGTATCTGCGTGTTGACGATGCGCTTGTCCCGGTAAGGCCCTTCCATCGCGAAGGTGTTGACCAGCCGCTCCGGCGGGACGAATTCGAGATAGTCGCCGAAGAAGATGTAGCGGTTGCCCTGCGGATCGGACTGCTCGACCCGGTATTGTCCGCCGGCGCGCGGGTCGAACGCGGTGATGGTGTTCTTGTGGTCGCGCGGACCCCACCAGGCGGCGAGATGTTCGGGCCGCGTGAAGCAGCTCCACACCAGCGCGCGCGGGGCGGCGAAGCTGCGGCGCATCAGGATCACCGGACGGCCCTTCGGCAGGACGAGGATCAGCGCGCCGGGATCGTTCCTGGCCGCCGCGGCGGCGTGCAGCTCGAGCTTGTCGATCTGCTGGTTCAGGCCTTCCTCCATGCCCGCCAGGCTCTCGGCCGCGGCGGGGTCGGCGAAAATGACGTCGGCCTTGATCGCCACGCGGGTGCCTTCGCCTTCTTCCGCGAAGGTGACGGTAAACAGCGATTCGACCAGAAGCTTGCCGCCTTCGCGATACTCGGTCGTGAAGACCAGGCGCTCCGGCGGCGCGACCTCCACCACCTTGCCGTGGTTGGCGAAGACGAAGCCGCCCGGCGCGCGGAAGTCGATGCGCAGCCTGCCGCCGGGGCGGGCGTCGAAGACGGCGTCGGGGACGGTGAAGTCGTGCGGCGCCCACCAGCGCAGCAGGTGTCTCGGCTCCGTCCAGATGCGGAACATCAGGTCGCGCGGCGCGTCGAAGACGCGGCTGACCAGCACGCCGGGATGCGCGGCCTCAGCGATCCTTTGGGTCGCTTCCATGCTTCTCTCCTTTCTGCAGTTCCTTGAGATAGGCGTCGAGCCGGTCGAAGCTCTCGTCCCAGAACCGGCGGTAGTTTTCGAGCCAGCCGGCGAGGTCGCGCAGCGGCTCGGGACGGAATTTGCGCGGCCGGAACTGGGCGGTGCGGCCCTGCTCCACCAGGCCGGCGCGCTCCAGCACCTTGAGGTGCTTGGACACGGCCGGCAGGCTCATGTCGAACGGCTCGGCCAGCTCGTTGACAGTCGCCTCGCCGGTCGCCAGCCGCGCCAGGATCGCCCGCCGCGTCGGGTCGGCCAGCGCCTGCAGGGTCATGCTCAGCCGGTCGGCGCTCATTATTCAACTGGCGAGTTAATTAACATATCGGTTAAATAAATCGATCCGATGGAGTTGTCAAGCAGGCTCGGTCGCATCGTCTTGAGCAGGTTTTTGTTCTGCGCCGCCGGAGCAGAGGCTCCGCATCTCCTCGCATTCGGCTTGCTCGACAACTTTGGAACAGGGGACAGTTTACTTTCTTTCCGCAGAAAAGCGGCGGCGCTTCAAGGCTGGCGCGGGCGGAAAAAGTAAACTGTCCCTGGCACTTACCTCCTGGCTCGCCGCGAATTCGCGTCGGCAGAATCCGCTTTTCGCGGACCCTTTTATCCCCTCCCCTTCCGCCTGCCGCATACTTGCGCCCGAAAGCCGCTCCCTGCGGGAATCTGGTGCGCACCGGG
>NZ_JCACER010000043.1:0-4643 GCF_059502445.1 Kumtagia sp. | reverse complement strand
CTCCCCCCTTGCGGGGGAGATGTCCGGCAGGACAGAGGGGGGTGCGGAGGAGCGCAACCTTCGCCCAACGAGGATGCCGTCCCATGAACTGGGATGACGTGCGCATCTTCCTCGCCGTTGCCCGCGCCGGGCAGATCCTCGGCGCGGCCAAGCGGCTCGACCTCAACCACGCCACCGTGTCGCGGCGTGTCGCCGCGCTGGAGGAGGCGCTCAGGACAAAACTGTTTCGCCGGCTCACCACCGGCAGCGAGCTGACGCCGGCCGGCGAGCGCCTTCTCAGCGTTGCCGAGCGCATGGAGGCGGAGATGATCACCGCCCGCGCCGAGGTGGCGGGCGAGGGCGACGCCGTCTCCGGCACCGTACGCATCGGCGCGCCGGACGGTTTCGGCGTCGCCTTCCTGGCGCCGCGGCTCGGCCAGCTCACCGAACTCCACCCGGAACTCAGGATCCAGCTGGTGCCGGTGCCGCGCTCCTTCTCGCTGTCGCGGCGCGAGGCCGACATCGCCATCACCACGGAGCGGCCGACCGAGGGCCGGCTGGTGGCGGTCAAGCTGGTCGACTATTCGCTCGGCCTGTTCGCCGCGCGCGCCTATGCCGAGGCGCGCGGTCTGCCCGACGATGCGGCCGGGCTTTCGGCGCACCGGCTGGTCGGCTACGTGCCCGACCTCGTGTTCAGCCCGACGCTCGACTATGCCAGCGAGTTCAGCCCGCACTGGGAGAGCCGCTTCGCCATCTCCTCGGCGCTCGGCCAGGTGGAGGCGGTGCGCTCGGGCGCCGGCATCGGCATCCTGCACACCTTCATCGCCCGCCGCCATGCCGACCTCGTCGAGGTCGCCGCCGCGCCGCCGATCCGCCGCGCCTACTGGCTGGTCTATCACGAATCGATGCGCGGCCTGTCGCGCATCCAGGCGGTGGCCGGCTTCATCGCCCAGGCCGTGGAGAAGGAGCGGGCGCTGTTCGTCTGAGGGTTGCGGCCGGTCGCCTCTTCACGATCCCGCGATCAGTTTGGGCCAGCCTTGTTGATCCCCGCCGGCGGTCCTACGTGCGCGAATAGCTACGCCTCGACCCTGTCGTTTGGCCAGCCAGCCGAGGCGGAATGCGACAGCCCATCTTCGAATTCTATTTCCTTCCATCTGGAGAATAAGAATGGTCGCTTTCACCCTCAATGGCGAGGCGCGAAGCCTCGACGCCGACCCGCAAATGCCCCTGTTGTGGGCGATCCGTGACATTGTCGGCCTGACCGGCACGAAATTCGGCTGCGGCATGGCACAATGCGGCGCCTGCACCGTCCATATCGACGGCGTGGCGACGCGCTCCTGCCAGACCATGGTCGGCGACATCGAAGGCGCCAGCATCACCACCATCGAGGGCCTGGCCGGCAAGGTCGGCGAGACCGTCCAGGCGGTCTGGGCCGATCTCGACGTGCCGCAATGCGGCTACTGCCAGTCCGGGCAGATCATGTCGGCCACCGCGCTGCTTGCCGAGACGCCGAAACCCAACGACGACGACATCGATGCGGCGATGAGCGGCAATCTCTGCCGCTGCGCCACCTATCAGCGCATCCGCGCCGCGATCCACGAAGCCGCCCACCGCCTGGAGGCCTGAGCCATGCTGCAATCCCGCATCGATCCCAGCAGCGTGTGGCCGAGCCGCCGCCAGTTCCTGCTCGGTACCGCCGCGGCGGCCGCCGGCCTCGCCGTCGGCTACCGCCTCCTCGCCGCCGAGCCGGCCGGCGCGCAGCCCGCGCCGGCGGCCGCCGACGCCGGCAATCCGTTCCAGACCTATGTCGAGATCACGCCGGAGAGCCGGATCGTCATCCGCTCCTCGCAATTCGAGATGGGGCAGGGCTCCTATTTCGGCATCGCCACCCTGGTCATGGAAGAGCTCGACGGCGACTGGAAGCAGGTCGACGTCGTCGGCGGCTCCGGCAATCCGGCGCTCTACGGCAATCTGGCTTGGGGCGGCGTCGCCCAGGGCACCGGCGGCTCCACCTCCATGACCTCGTCCTGGGAGCGCTACCGCAAGGCCGGCGCCGCGGCGCGCGCCATGCTTGTCGCGGCCGCGGCGAAGCAGTGGAACGTGCCCGAAGCCGAGATCGCGGTCGCCGCCGGCGTCGTTTCGCACGGGTCGGACAAGCGCGCCAGCTTCGGCGAATTGGCCGCCGCGGCTGCCGAGCTGCCGGTGCCGCGGGACGTGCCGCTGAAATCCCGCGACAAGTGGACCCAGATCGGTTCGGACACGCTCAAGCGCTACGATTCCCCCGGCAAGGCCAACGGCACCCAGCCCTACACGATCGACGTGAAGATGGACGGGCTGCTCACCGCCGTGATGATCCACCCGCCGAAGTTCGGGGCGACGGTGAAAAGCTTCGACGCCGGCAAGGCCAAGGCGCTGGACGGCGTGGTCGAGGTGGTCGAGACGCCGCGCGGCATCGCGGTCGTCGGCACCAACATGTGGACGGCGCTGCGGGGCCGCGACGCGGTCACCGTCGAATGGGATGACTCGAAGGCCGAGACGCGCGGCACCGCCGAGATCATGGCGGAGTACAACCGGCTCGCCGACGGCCCGCCGGCGGCCAGCGCCCGCAACGACGGCGACGCGGCGGCGGCGCTCGCAAGCGCCGCCAAGGTGGTCGAGGGGCACTACGAGTTCCCCTATCTGGTGCATGCGTCGATCGAGCCGCTCAACGCGGTCGCCCGCATCGGCGAGGACGGCAGCGTCGACATATGGGGCGGCCACCAGATGCCGGACCTCTACCAGGCGATCGCCGCGCAGGTGGCGGGAACCACGCCGGACAAGATCCGGCTGCACGTCCTGAAGACCGGCGGCAGCTTCGGCCGGCGCGCCGTCTCCGACGGCGACCTCATCGTCGAGTCGGTCGCGGTGGCCAAGGCGCTCGGCCCCGGCAGACCGGTCAAGGTGCAGTGGACCCGCGAGAACGACATGCGCGGCGGCCGCTACCGGCCGGCCTATGTGCATGCCGTCAGGGGCGGCCTCGACAAGGACGGCAAGCTCGTCGCGCTGTCCGACCACATCGTCGGCCAGTCGATCCTCGGCGGTTCGCCCTTCGCCGCGATGGTCGAGAACGGCATCGACGCCACTTCGGTCGAGGGCGCCTCGAACCTGCCCTATGCGATCCCCAACGTGAAGGTCGACCTCACCACCACAGATGTGAATATTCCGGTGCTGTGGTGGCGCTCCGTCGGCTCGACCCACACCGCCTATGTGATCGAGACCTTCGTCGACGACCTCGCCGCCGCCGCCGGCCGCGATCCCGTCGAGTTCCGCCTGTCGATGCTGGATGCGCATCCGCGCCACGCCGGCGTGCTCAGGCTCGCGGCGGAAAAGGCCGGATGGGGCACGCCGCTGCCGGAAGGCCGCTTCCGCGGCGTGGCGCTGCACGAGAGTTTTGCCACCTATGTCGCGCAGGTCGTCGAGATCGCCTATCGCGGCGGCAACGACTTCACCGTCGAGCGGGTCGTCTGCGCGGTCGATTGCGGCATCGCCATCAACCCGGACCAGATTCGGACGCAGATGGAAGGCGGCGTCGGCTTCGGCCTCGGCGCCATCCTGCAGGAGGAGCTGACGCTGACCGGCGGCGTGGTCGACCAGGAGAACTACGACACCTACACGCCGCTGCGCATCGACCAGATGCCGAAGGTCGAGGTGCACATCGTCGCCTCCGACGAGCCGCCCACCGGCGTCGGCGAGCCCGGCGTGCCGCCGATCGGCCCGGCCGTCGCCAACGCGCTCAGGGCCGCTACCGGCCGCACGGTGCGCAAGCTGCCGATCGTGAAGAACCTGTCGGCGTAAGCCAGGACGCCCCCTCCACCGCCTTCGGCGGTTCCCCTCCCCCGCTTCGCAGGGGAGGATCCGGGCGTTGCGGCCGGCCGCGCCCGTGATCCTCCCCCGTTTACGGGGGGACCACGCGAAGCGTGGTGGAGGGGCGAACGGCCGCCTGGATTCGCTTCCTCGCTTTCCGGTATAAGCTCGATCGCGCCGTCGAGGGTGCGTGCTCGAAGCGAGGGGAATCGATGGAACAGGCAAGCCGTGTGATGTTCGCGGCCGCGGCGGCGCTGCTGGTGGCGCTCGCCATGGCGCTGATCGGCTATGCCGCCTATCAGCTGGTGAAGGCGCTCATGAACGCCAACCAGACGCTGGCGTCGGGCGATTTCGGCTACATCGTCATCGATGCGGTCGGCTATGTCGTCATCGCCATCGCCATCCTCGACGTCACCAAGCACATCTTCGACGAGGAGGTGCGCGACTGGCGCAACCGCGACCGCGAGTTCCTGCCGCGGGCGAGTTTCCACAAGTTCATCTCGATCATCTCGATCGCGGTCTTCCTGGAGGGCCTGGTGCTGGTCTTCAAGGTCTCGCAGGACGACATCCGGCTGCTGCTCTACCCGGTGCTCCTGCTCTTCGTCGCCGTTGCGATGATGATCGGGCTCGCCGTGTCGCAGCGTCTCGCCGCCCGCCATCGCGATGGCGACGGCGGACGGTAGGTGCACAATGGAGCACCGCCGGCTGCGTGTCCGACCCGCCGGCGCCGCCCCACTGTCCTGCCGGACATCTCTCCCCGCACGCGGCATATGCCGATGATGACCGTCATTCCGGGGCCGCGCAGCGGAACCCGGAATCCA
>NZ_JCACER010000042.1:0-4677 GCF_059502445.1 Kumtagia sp. | reverse complement strand
GAGCCATCGCCAAAGGTTGGGTTCTCAGAGATGTGTGCATGCCGTAGCCGCTTTGCGGGGGCGAGGAACCGCTGCCGCGAGGGCGGCGCCTCTCCAGCCTGGATTCCTCGCGCCCACGGAGTGGGGGAGAGGTGTCGAGGGCGTAGCCCGAGACGGAGAGGGGGCCTTATCGAGGCTCCCGGCCAGCTTACCCAGGCGCCCCATACACCGGCGTTTCCAGCCCTTCCATGCGCGCCTTGAGCTGCAGCGCCACGAATTTCGAATAGAAGCGCGACAGCGCCAGGTTGCCGCCGTGGAACCACAGCGCCTCCTGCGCCGTCGGCTTCCACATGTTGCGCGGCTCGCCCTGCCAGGGGCCGGGGTCGCCGCGCACGCCGGAGCCGAGGCCCCAGCACGGCCCGATCGCGTCGGCCACCTCGCGCGACACGATCTCAGCCACCGTCTCGTGCATCGACTGGTAGCCGGTGCAGGCGATGACGGCGTCGGCCTTGATCTCGCTGCCGTCGTCGAACAGGATGCCGGTCGGCGTCAGCCGCTCGATCGAAACGCCGCTGCGCACGGCGATCTCGCCGTCGATGATGAGCTGCGAGGCGCCGACGTCGATGTAGTAGCCCGAGCCGGTGCGGTAGGCCTTCATCATCAGCCCGGTCTCGTCGTCGCCGAAGTCGATGGCGAAGCCGGCGGCGGAGAGCCGGTCGTAGAAGCCGGCGTCGCGCGCCCGGATGCGGTCGTAGAGCGCCTTCTGGCCTTCCGGCAGCAGCGCGAACGGCATGGAGGCCACGATCATGTCGGCCTTGTCGACGGAGATGCCCTTGGCCAGGGCGTCCTCGGAATAGACCTCGAAGGCGAGATCCATCAGCGTGTCCGACTTCACCACGGTGGTCGGCGAGCGCTGGATCATCGTCACCTCGGCGCCGGCCTCCCACAGGTCGACGCTGACGTCGTGGCCGGAGCTTGCCGCGCCGATCACCGCGCAGCGCTTGCCGCGGAAGCGCGCGCCGTCGGCATACCGGCTGGAATGCAGGATCTCGCCCTTGAAGTCTTCAGCGCCGGGCAGTGCGACCATGCGCGGCGGGCCGTAGGCGCCGGTGGCGAAGACGAGATGTTTCGGCTTCAGCGTCACCCGCTCGCCGTCGCGGTCGACCGTCACGGTCCAGACCTTTTCCGCTTCGTCATAGGATGCGGCGGTACAGGTCGAGCGCGTCCAGTAGGTGAGCTCCATCACCCGCGCATACATCTCCAGCCAGTCGCCCATCTTGTCCTTGGGCGTGAACACCGGCCAGTGCTCGGGAAAGGGCATGTAGGGCAGATGGTCGTACCAGACCGGATCGTGCAGCACGAGCGAGCGGTAGCGGTTGCGCCAGGAATCGCCGGGGCGGTCGTTCTTCTCCAGGATGATGGCCGGCACGCCGAGCTGCTTCAGCCGCGCGCCGAGCGCCATGCCGCCCTGGCCGCCGCCGACGACCAGGCAATAGGGCTGCTCGGTGGAGCCGAGCGCCGCTTCCTCGCGCCGGCGGGCCTCCGACCAGGTCTCGCGGTTGCGGTCGGCCCTGTGGGTGACGCCGAGCGGCCGGCCCGGGCCCTTGCGCTCCTCGAAACCCTTCAGCTCGCCGACGGCGGTGAAGAAGGTGCGGCAGCGGCCGTCGCGGAGCCGCAGCATGCCTTCCCCGCGCGCCACCGCGGTCTCGAAGGTGAACCATGCCTCGATCGTTCCGTCTTTCGCCGTCGCCTCCCCGGCGATCCGCCAGTTCGACGGACGGGTCGCGGGAAGCGTCGCAGCCAGCATGTCGCGGATCGCCGGCCGACCTTCGAAGGTTTTGATGTTCCAGGTGAAGGCCAGCAGGTCGCGCCAGTAGCAGTCGTCGAGGAACCGGCTCGCCGCCGTGTCGATGTCGCCCTTGTCGAGCGCCGCGGCGAAGGAGCCGAGCCAGGCCGCCGCCTGGAGGGTGGGTGTCTTGTCGAGCATGTCTTCCCCTGCTTTCAGTTCCGGTCGTTTCATCCCGCCCTCTGCCTCGCGCTGCCTCCTCCCCTGGTTGCAGGGCCGATGCGCATGACAAACCGAGTCGGGCCCGGCCGCCTCGCTCCCGGATCGGGAAAAGGCGGTCGTGCGTCCGGAGACATCGTGGACACTTTTTGGGTGTCAGTCGAGGCCTTCGATGCGCACGGTTGCAATCGCTGGTGTCTGAAGAAGGTGCCGGCCGCCACCGACGGCCCTGGGGAAAGGCGAGGCGGGCGGCCGCGAGCGCTCAGGACGGCCCGATCCGCACGCGGTGGCTCTTGTCTTCCTTCGGCCGGTTCGCCGGAAGCTGCTCGCCGGTGACGATGTAGTAGATCGTCTCGGCGATGTTGGTGGCGTGGTCGCCGATGCGCTCGATGTTCTTGGCGCAGAACAGCAGATGCGTGCAGGGCGTGATGTTGCGCGGATCCTCCATCATGTAGGTGAGGAGTTCGCGGAACAGCGAGGTGTACATGGCGTCGATCTGGTCGTCGCGGTCGCGCGTCGCCCCCAGGCGGTCGACGGCGCGCGTCGCATAGACGTCCAGCACGTCCTTGAGCTGCGTCAGCGCCAGGTCGGCAAGCGCCTGCAGGCCGCGGAACGGGCTGGTCGGGTCGAGACCGTCGGCGACGGCGATGGTGCGCTTGGCGACGTTCTTGCCGAGATCGCCGACCCGCTCGAGGTCGGCGGCGATGCGGATGGCGCCGATGATCTCGCGCAGGTCGACGGCGAGCGGCTGGCGCCGGGCGATCATCAAAATGGTCCTGTCGTCGATGTCGCGCTGCGCCTCGTCGAGGAACAGGTCGTCGGCGATGACCTTGCGTGCCAGGGTCGGGTCGGCATGGACCAGCGCCGAGACGGCCTGGTCGACCATGCGCTCGGCATGGCCGCCCATGGCGGCGATCTTGCGCGTCAGATGTTTCAGCTCGTCGTCATAGGCGCTGACGATGTGATGCGATGGCATGACGGTCATGGTTCTGCAACATGCTCGGACGCGTTAAGGTAGACTCCGCCAGACCCTTAGACCAGCCGTGTTACAGTATGACGAATCCGCCTATGGCACGTCACGTGAAAGAGGATTCACGCGACGTGCCATAGAATCTTGATTTTGTGCATATCTTTATCCCGAAACCGTTGCCCGCTTTCGGGAGACATGCGCTATTCGGCCGGAAGGTGGACCGTGAAGGCCGATCCCTCGCCCAGCCGCGAGCTGATCGCCAGCCGGCCGCGGTGCCTGGTGACGATGTGCTTGACGATGGAAAGGCCAAGGCCCGTGCCCTTCTGGGCGCGGCTGCTGTCGACGTCCACCCGGTAGAAGCGCTCGGTGACGCGGGGAATATGCTCTTCCGGAATGCCCGGGCCGAAGTCGCGCACCTCGATGGCGACCTCGCCGGCCGCGGTGGGGACGACCGACACCACCACGCGGCCGCCCTGCTGGCCGTATTTGCAGGCGTTCTCCACCAGGTTCTCGAAGACCTGGAACAGCTCGTCCCGGTCGCCGGCGACCTCGATCCTGCCGGGACCCACCTTGTTCTCGATGACCACGCCGCTGTCGGCCGCGAGCGGGCGCAGCGTATCCACGACATTCTCGACCACGCCGACCAGGTCGACCCTGGCGCCGGCCGCCGACAGCGCCTTCATCTCCAGCCGCGACAGCGACAGCAGATCGTCGATCAGGCGCGCCATGCGGGCGGTCTGGTTCTGCATGATCTGCAGGAACTGCTCGCGCGCCGCGGCGTCGTTCCTCGCAGGTCCGCGCAGCGTCTCGACGAAGCCGGCGATCGAGGCCAGCGGCGTGCGCAGCTCATGGCTGGCATTGGCGATGAAGTCGGCGCGCATGCGGTCGATGCGGCGCGCCTCGCTCTGGTCCTTGAAGACGACCACGAACAGGCCCGAGCCGTTGCCGACCGCGGTCGCCGTGACCCGGTAGACGCGCTCGATCGGGATGCGCTCGACATGGTCGACGGTCATCGACGGCGCCTCGCCGGACAGCATGCGCTCGAGCAGTTGCTGCAGTTCGGGGGCGCGGAACTTCAGCGGCAGCAGGATGCCGGGTTCGATGTTGCCGAAGGCCGTCGCGGCGGCGCTGTTGGCGAGCACCACCGCCCCCCTTTCGTCGAAGACGATCAGCGGGTCGGCGACGGCGGCGGCCAGGTTCGCCGCCGAGAGGTTTTCCGGCAGCGGCGCGCGGGCGCCCGCCGCCTCGGTGGCGATCCGGCCGGATGCGAGGCGGCGCGGCACCAGCGCCGCGACGGCGACCAGCGCGGCGATCGCCGCCAGCACGAGCGGCAGCGGGCCGCCGCCCGCGGCATGCAGCAGCAGGATCGCGGCGACGCCCGCCGCAAGCAGCCAGCGCGCCTGGCCGAGGCGGCCCCATGCAAGCCGCGCCAGCCGCCGACCGTCCTTCGCTTGGTTTTCCGCCATCGACCGTCGCTCGATCCTCTCCCGCCGCGGGTCGCGCCGCCGACGGTATCATGCCACCCAATATCGCTGAATCGGGCGAAAGTGCACGGAAAGAGAGCCGACCCGCGTAAAGGGTCGATGACACCGCTGGGGATAAGGCCGGCAGCCTGCCCCGCTCCGGCTACGCGGCGGTCCTGACATGCGGCGTCTTTTCCCAGTGATGCGGCCTTATGTAGGAAAGGCACCAAGATCCTACGTAGGGGCCGGTCCTTCAACAG
>NZ_JCACER010000041.1:0-4753 GCF_059502445.1 Kumtagia sp. | reverse complement strand
TGTCCTGAGCTTGTCGAATGGGCCGGACATCTCCCCCGCAAGGGGGGAGATTGGCCGTCCGCCCGGTTTTCGCCAATCACCAATGTTGAAGGTGAAGCGGCAAGACCGAAGCTGCCAATCTCCCCCCTTGCGGGGGAGATGTCCGGCAGGACAGAGGGGGGTGCGAAGGAGCGCCGGCGCCCGTCCCGCAAAATGGCGGTCGCGTTCCCATGAGCGTGCCCGGCATCGACACCCGCCCACTCGCCCCGCGCCTAGACGGCGGCATGCTGTCCATCCCCTGGCTCGTCGCGGGCATGGCCTTCATCCTGCTCTGGCAGTTCGGCGAGCCCCTGGCGAAATGGGCGTTCGACTATCCGCGCGCCTGGCGCCTGCCGGCGCAGCGCTGGATTGGCGACGCCATGAAATGGCTGCTCAACGACGCGCATTTCGGCCTGTTCACCTTTACCGAACTGACCCGGTTCATAGCGGCTGCCATCGACGTCCCCTACCGCCTGGCGCTCAGCCTGCTGTCGACCGGCTTCCTGTCGGGTCAGGGATCGAGCGCGGTGCAGATCGTCCCGCCGCTATCCTGGCTCGCCGTCGTCGGCATCGTCTCCCTGCTGGGCTTCTATGCCGGCGGGCGGAAACTGGCACTGCTTTCCGGCGGCTGCTTCCTGTTCCTCGCGATCTTCGGCCAATGGAGCAGCGCCATGGTGACACTGGCGTCGATCCTGGTCGCCGTGCCGATCGGGGTTGTCGGCGGGCTGGTGCTGGGGCTCGCCGCCTACCGCTGGCCGCGCTTCGAGACGGCGCTGACGCCGATCCTCGACCTGATGCAGACGATCCCCGTCTTCGCCTACCTGGTACCGATCCTGTTCCTGTTCGGCTTCGGCCCGACGGCGGCGATCGTCGCCACCCTGATCTACGCCATGCCGCCGATGACGCGCATCACCGCGCTGGCGCTGCGCTCGGTGCCGTCGGAAATCCACGACCTCGGAAAAATGATCGGCTGCACGCGCCGGCAGATGACCTGGCGGGTGCTGGTGCCGTCGGCGCGCGACAGCCTGATGGTCGGCGTCAACCAGGTGATCATGCTGTCGCTCAACATGGTCATCATCGCCTCGATGATCGGTGCCGGCGGGCTCGGCTTCGACGTGCTCGCCGCGCTGCGCCGCCTCGACATCGGCGCCGGGCTGGAGGCCGGGCTCGCGATCGTGGCGCTGGCGATCGCGCTCGACCGCCTCAGCCAGGCTTTTGCGGAAAAGGCGTCCGCCGCATCGTCCCGACCCACCGCCGGCCCGCCCGTCGGCCGTTATCCCTACACCGCGGCGGCCGCCGCATTGGTGCTGGTTTCCGGGCTGGCAGGGCTCGTCCTGCCGGCCGTGCAGAGCTATCCGGAGGCGCTGCAGGTCTCGACCGGCACCTTCTTCTCGCGCGCGGTCGAATGGATCAACGTCAATTTCTTCGATGCCTTCGAAGCTGCGAAGAACGCGGTCCTGCTCAACCTGCTGATCCCGTTCAAGCGGCTGCTCGCCGGCCTGCCGTGGCTCGGCGTGACCGCGCTGCTGGCCTTCGCCGGCTGGCGGCTGGGCGGCGCGCGCCTCGGCGTGCTGGTCGGTGTTCTTGCCCTCCTGATCGCCGCCACCGGCCAGTGGGAGAAGGCGATGGTGACCGTCTATCTGTGCGGCATCTCGGTGGTCGTCGCCACATTGATCGGCCTGCCGATCGGAATTCTCGTCGCCGAGCGGGAAAAGCTGTGGCGCTGGGTGCAGGTGGTCATCGACACGCTGCAGACGCTGCCGTCCTTCGTCTACCTGATGCCGGCGGTGATGCTGTTCCGCGTCGGCGACTTCACCGCCATGATCGCGGTGGTCGCCTACGCGATCGCGCCGGCGATCCGCTACACCGTGCTCGGCCTCAGGCAGGTCGATCCGCGCATCATCGAGGCCGGCCGCGCCATGGGCTGCACGCCGGGGCAGCTGCTCACCAAGATCCGGCTCAGGCTGGCGCTGCCGGAGATCCTGCTCGGGCTGAACCAGACGATCATGTTCGCCCTGTCGATGCTGGTCATCACCGCGCTGGTCGGGACGCGCGACCTCGGCCAGGAGGTCTATATCGCGCTGACCAAGGCCGACACCGGGCGCGGCATCGTCGCCGGGTTCGCCGTCGCCTTCATCGCCATCATTGCCGACCGGCTCATCGCCGCCGGCGCGGCCCGCGCCCGCGCGCGGCTCGGGCTGGTGTGAGGGCATGCCGGCCGCCAATCAACAGTCAAGAACAACAAAATACGGGATGAATCGCCCATGACCCTGCCCAGCCACGCCCGGATCGTCGTCATCGGCGGGGGCATCATCGGCTGCTCGACGGCTTACCACCTCGCCCGCGATCACAAGGCCGAGGTGGTGCTGCTGGAGCAGGGCAAGCTCACATCCGGCTCGACCTGGCACGCCGCCGGCCTGGTCGGCCAGCTCCGCTCCTCGGCCTCGATCACCCGCGTGCTCAAATATTCGGTCGAGCTCTACAAGAGCCTCAAGGCCGAAACCGGCCTGGAGACCGGCTGGAAGATGACCGGCTGCCTCCGGCTCGCCACCAACCGCGACCGCTGGACCGAGTTCAGGCGGCTCGCCACCACGGCGAAGAGCTTCGGCATGGAGATGCACCTGGTCTCGCCGGAAGAGGTCAAGCGCATCTGGCCGCTGATGGAGGTGTCCGACCTCGTCGGCGCCTCATGGCTGCCGACCGACGGCCAGGCCAGCCCCTCCGACATCACCCAGTCGCTGGCCAAGGGCGCGCGCATGCATGGCGCGAAACTGTTCGAGGACGTGCGCGTCACCGGCTTCGACATCAAGGACGGGCGCATCACGGCGGTGAAGACCACGCAGGGCGCCATCGCCTGCGAAAAGGTCGTCAACTGCGCCGGCCAATGGGCGCGGCAGGTCGGCGCCATGGCCGGCATCGAGGTGCCGCTGCAACCCGTAAAACACCAGTACATCGTCACCGAGAAGATCGCCGGACTGGCCTCCGACGCGCCGACCATCCGCGACCCCGACCGGCGCACCTATTTCAAGGAGGAGGTCGGCGGCCTCGTCATGGGCGGCTACGAGCCGGACCCGATCGCCTGGGACACCGGGCTTTCCGGCGGCGACGTGCCGGACGACTGGGAGTTCCGCCTGTTCGACGACGATTTCGATCATTTCGAGCAGCACATGACGCAGGCGATCGCCCGCGTTCCCGCCCTGGAGACCGCCGGCGTCAAGCAGATGATCAACGGGCCGGAGAGTTTCACCCCGGATGGCAACTTCATCCTGGGAAGCGCGCCGGAGTGCGGGAACATGTATGTCGGCGCCGGCTTCAACGCCTTCGGCATCGCCTCGGGCGGCGGCGCCGGCTGGGTGCTGGCGCAGTGGGTGGTGGACGGCGAGGCGCCGCTCGACCTCTGGAGCGTCGACATCCGCCGCTTCTCCGGCCTGCATCGCGACCGCGGCTGGGTGCGCGAGCGCACGCTGGAAGCCTATGGCAAGCACTACACTGTCGGCTTCCCGCACGAGGAGTATCTTTCCGGCCGTCCCCGCATCGTCTCGCCGCTCTACGATCGGCTGAAGGACCACCGTGCCGTGTTCGGTTCGAAACTCGGCTGGGAGCGGCCGAACTGGTTCGCGCCGGCGGGCACGGAGCCACAGGACGTCTATTCCATGGGCCGGCAGAACTGGTTCGACGCCGTCGGCGACGAGCACCGGCATGTGCGCGAGCATGTCGGCATCTTCGATCAGTCGTCCTTCGCTAAATACGCGGTGACGGGAGCGGACGCGGCCCGGGCGCTCGACTGGATCTGTGCCAATGACGTGTCCAAGCCGGCCGGCAGGCTCACCTACACGCAGCTTCTCAACACGCGCGGCGGCATCGAGGCCGATTTGACGGTGGCCCGACTCGGCGAGGATCTTTTCTACGTCGTCACCGGCACCGGCTTCCGCACCCACGACCGTGCCTGGATTTCCGAGCATGTCCCCGACGGCCTGGATGTGGCGATCGAAGACATCACCGAAACCTTCGGCACGCTGTCGCTGATGGGACCGAAGGCGCGCGCGGTGCTGGCGGCCGTCACAGATGCCGATGTCTCCAATGCGGCCTTCCCGTTCGGCCATGTCCGCGAGATCGGCATCGCCGGCCATAGCGTGCGGGCGCTGCGCATCACCTATGTCGGCGAGCTCGGCTGGGAGTTGCATGTGCCGATCGCCGCCGCCGGCGAGGTGTTCGACGCACTGATGGCGGCAGGCACGCCGCACGGCATCCGGCCGGTCGGCTACCGCGCGCTGGAATCGCTCAGGCTGGAAAAGGGTTATCGCGCCTGGGGCTCCGACATCACCCCCAACGACACGCCCTTGGAGGCGGGCCTGGGCTGGGCGGTGAAGCTGAGGAAGAACACCGATTTCATCGGCCGCCGAGCGCTGGAAAAAATCAATGGCACGCCGCCGGCAAAACGCTTCGTCGGCTTCACGGTGGACGATCCCGGCATCGTCCTGCTCGGCCGCGAGACGATTCTGCGCAACGGCGAGCCTGTCGGCTATCTCACCTCCGGCGGCCACGGCTACACGGTCGGCAAGGCGATCGGCTACGGCTATGTGCGCAATGCCGGCGGTGTCGACGACGGGTTTCTCGGCTCCGGCGACTACGAGCTGGTTGTGGCGATGGAGCGTACGCCGGCGCGCATCCACAGGGAGCCGCTCTACGATCCGAAGGGTGAGCGGGTGAAAGGCTAGGCCTTCCCTCCCCCTTG
>NZ_JCACER010000040.1:0-63235 GCF_059502445.1 Kumtagia sp. | reverse complement strand
AGCTGCCAATCTCCCCCCTTGCGGGGGAGATGTCCGGCAGGACAGAGGGGGGTGCTGTCCAGCCGACCTGTCCACCGTGTCGCGCGCCGCCCTCACCGCTTCACCTCCCACGTGGTGACACGCTCGCCGGTGACGGGGTCTTTTCCGTCCTTGAGCTGGATGCCCTCAGCCAGAAGCTCGTCGCGGATGCGGTCGGCCTCGGCCCAGTTCTTGTCGCGGATGAAGGCGAGGCGTGCCTCGATACGCGACATGATGACTGCCGTCGGTAGCTGAACGTCGCGCTGTAGCCACTCGATCGGACTCTGATTGAGCAAGCCAAGCAGCCGAGCCGAAGCTAGGGCAACAGCCGCGTCCTCCGGCTCATAGAAGTCCCAGCCCAACTCTGAAATGCCCGTCTCAAGCTCGCCTATTTGAGAAGAACTAAACATCAAGGCGAGTTCTTCAAACGCTCTCGCCGTATTAAGATCGTCGGCCAACGATTCAAGGAAATGGCTACGTGGTGCGCTGGGCTCTAAAGGCCATACTTCAGCGAGCATTCGGTACCAGCCAGTTAGAATATTCTCCGCGTTTTCCAGCTTGCGCACTGAAAAATCGATCGGCTCGCGATAATGCGTCATCAGCATCGCCAGCCGCAGCACCTCGCCAGGCCATTTCCGCCCCCCGAACTTCTCCGTGTGCAGCAGTTCGAAAATGGTGACGAAATTGCCCTCGCTCTTCGACATCTTCCGCCCCTCGACCTGCAGAAAGCCGTTGTGCAGCCAGTAATTGGCCATCACGTCGGTGCCGTGGGCGCAGCGGGACTGGGCGATCTCGTTCTCGTGGTGGGGGAAGATCAGGTCGAGGCCGCCGCCGTGGATGTCGAAAACCTCGCCGAGATAGGCGGCCGACATGGCCGAGCATTCGATGTGCCAGCCGGGGCGGCCGCGGCCCCACGGCGAGTTCCAGCCCGGCTCCTCGGGGGAAGAAAGCTTCCAGAGGACGAAGTCGCCGGGGTTCTTCTTGTGCGCGTCGACGGCGACGCGGGCGCCGGCCTGCTGCTCGTCGAGCGGGCGTTTCGACAATTGCCCGTAATCCGGCATCGAGCCGGTGTCGAACAGAACTTCGCCTTTGGCTTCATAGGCATGGCCGCGTTCGATAAGGCGCTGAATCAAGGAAATCATGTCGGCGCGCCCGTCGGCGCGCGGCTCGACGAATTCGGTGGCGCGCGGCTCGTGCGTCGGCGCGAGGCAGCCGAGCGCCCTGACGTCCTCGTGGAACTGGGTGGCGGTCTTTTCGGTGACGCGGCGGATCGCCTCGTTGAGCGAAAGCCGCCCGGCGGCGATCTCGCCGCCGAAGTCGCGCAAGGCCCGGTCGTTGATCTTGTCGTCGACGTCGGTGATGTTGCGGACATAGGTGACGTGGTTTTCGCCATAGAGGTGGCGCAGCAGGCGGAACAGCACGTCGAAGACGATGACCGGCCGGGCATTGCCGATATGGGCGAAGTCATAGACGGTCGGCCCGCACACATACATGCGCACGTTCTTGGGGTCGATCGGGACGAAAACCTCCTTCGCCCGCGTCAGCGTGTTGGTGAGCCGCAAACCCTTGCCGTCCGTCATCGTCCGTCCCGATCCGTTTTCAAGGAGCTCCGCCGGACGGCGCAAGCTCCAGCCTGCTGGCCGGGACGGTTTTCGTGTCGGAGAAGGATGAGCGAAAACGACCGGACCAGCGACAGCGCTAGCCGATAATGCAGATGCCGCAAATGGCGATCGTCGTTTTCATGGTCCGCCTTATGGCGCCGCGCCGGCGTTTTCGTCAAGCGCCTGATCGCGAAATGCGACAGGCCGCGCGCGAATGTTACGACATCGCCGCACGGGCGGCACCTTTTCGTTGCATTCTCCGGCTAAATTAAAAGCTTGGCAGAACGCGGCCGGAGGCGGTCGTGTCGGGAAAGCCACACCGACAAGCTTTCCTTAAGCATGCCTATACATAATCGTTCGAATTGTCGGAGAATGTAGGAGTGCCGGCCACGGATTCGTCAAAATCGACACCCACGTGACCGGCAGCAGGACCTACCCAAGGGAAGAGTAAAATGTCCATCCTCAAGAGCGAAGCCGAACGGGCCCGCGCTCAATATGCAAGCCTCGTCAAGCACTACCGTGCGATCGGCCCTGCGGCCATCGCGGCGGCGGTCGCCGCGGCGAAGAAGCGGAAGCCCGCAAAGCCGGCCAAGGCCTGAAGCACGGCCGAGGACGCCTCCCCGCCAAAGGGCGAGGCCGACGGGCGATCCTGAACGCGGCCGCGGGCCGGGGGGATCGCAAAGCTGAGAAACCATTGACCGGTTGCCAGCCGCCTGCTCAGCGGGCGGTGGTTTGGTGCACGCCGCCGACGACAGATCCCAGCGCCATGCCGCCGCTCACAACAGGCTGAGCTGGCCATCGTCGGGCGGCGGCCTGCGCTTGGGCTCCGCGGCGACGACCGTCTCGACGGCGGCGACACGCGCCTGGATCTCCGGGCCGGTGTTGGCGACCTTGTTGACGAGGTCGGACACCGGGATCGCCTCGAACAGGCCCGGCTCGGCCGGCCGCATGATGTCGGCGACGTCGCGCGGTTCCAGCCGGCGGCAGTCGAGCCAGCGCGAAAAATCCTCGGGCCGCACCACCACCGGCATGCGGTTGTGGATCGGCGCGATGTCCGGGCTGGCTTCGGCGGTGAGAATGGCGCCGGTGTCGATCTCCGAGCCGTTCGGGTCGGCATAAGTCTCCATCAGGCCGGCAAAGGCGACAAGCCCGCCCTGTCGCGGCTTGAGGAAATAGGGCTGCCTGGTGCGGCCGACGGTCCTCCATTCGTAGAAGCCGGTCGCGGGAACGAGGGCGCGGCGGTGCCGCAGCGGCGCCTTGAACGCCGCCCGCTCGCCCGCCGTCTCGGCGCGCGCGTTGATCAGCAGCGGCAGGCTTTTCGGATCCTTCGCCCAGCCGGGGATGAGTCCCCAGCGTACCAGCAGCGCCCTCCGGTCCGGCAGGTTCGAGCCCGGGTCGCGCGGCGGACCGGCGATCGCCATCAGGATCGGCTGCGTCGGCGCGATGTTGTAGCGCGGCGGGAACGCCTCCAGGTCCATCAGCGCCAGGAACAGCGCAACCTGGTCCGGCGTCGCCGTCAGCGTGAACCGTCCGCACATGCCGCCCCACCCTGTCCTGTCTGAAGCCCCGCCGAAGGAACCCGGGGCAACCGAAACGCGCATGCGGGCCATGCGGGAAACCGGTCCCGATTCGCGTCGCCATGCGCTAACAGTGTGGCGATGCGGGACGACGGCCGCAACCGCCGCGGTCATGAGTCCCGCCGGACCGCACAGGAGGACCGCCCGCATGAGCGAAGCCGCTCCCATTCCAGCCGTGTCGGTGGCGCTGGTGCGCGGCGACCGCGTGCTCCTTGTCAAGCGCGGCCTGGCGCCGTCGCGCGGCCTCTATGCCTTCCCCGGCGGGCGCGTCGAGGCCGGCGAAACGCTGGAGCAGGCGGCGCGGCGCGAACTGTTCGAGGAGACGGGCCTGCAGGCCGGCCCGCTCACCCCCGTCGCCGACCTGGTGGTGGGCGGCGCCAAGGGCGACGCGCCTGTTCTCTACCGGCTGCAGGTGTTTTCAGCGCCGCATGTCGGCGGCGAGCCGGTGAGCGCCGACGATGCCGAGGAAGCCGCCTTCTTCACCCTCGAGGAATTGCGGGCGCTGCCGCTCACCGGCTCGATCGAGGAGATCGCCGAGCGCCTGCTGGTGCTCCGCTGAGCCGTGCGCAAGCGCCCTCTTCGCCTTCCCCTCGCCAAAATGATCTGCCAGAGTTTGCGCATGGGACGGGTCACAGCGGCAGCAATCGCCTTGTCGGCGGTCGTTTTCACGGCCGCGTCCGTTCCGGCACGGGCGGCGGACGGACCGTTCGAGGGCGGCCTGCTGCGCCTCTCCGAAATCCTCGGATCGCTGCATTTCCTGCGCAACCTGTGCGGCGAGAGCGGCGACACCTGGCGTTCCGAGATGGAAAAGCTGCTGGCGACGGAAAATCCCGATGCGGCGCGCCGCGCCCGCTTCATCGCCAGCTTCAACCGCGGCTACCGGTCCTTCGAGGGCACCTATACGAGCTGCACGGCCTCGGCGACGGAGGCGATCGGCCGCTACATGAAGGAAGGCGAGGAACTGACGCGCGAGATCGCGACGCGCTATGGCAGTTAGGACGCTGTTAACTTTTCCGGCAATGCGGGCGTGCAGTGCTGGGCAAGTGTGGTAGAAACCCTTAACGGGACATTAAAAATTTGAATCAACTTGGCCGTGCACGGTCGCGATTCAAGAGTGATGCGAAGGGTGCGGATGTGAGTATCGAGCAGAACGCGAGTGACATCGACGCCTTGGTGCGCGAGGAGAAGCGCCTCACTGCCGTCGAATGCCACACGGAGGCCTGGGCGGAAGGACTTTCGGCCGGGATCGAGGCCGACATCATCGCCGAAGCCGCCCTGGCCACCGCGCTCGGCGAAATCTTTCGCAGCAATGGCGAAGAGGTCGCCCTCTCGCTTCTCGACAAAATGCGCGAAAAGTTGATCGCTGGAGAGTTCGCTCCCTCCCAATCGCGACATTGAGTCGCCCCGAAAGCCGGCAATCCATGGTATGAGGCTGGCCGGAATCGCGGCGCGGGGCCGCGTTCGCGGAGAAGTTGGAATGAGCATCAAGACGCCCGCGCAACTGCCTTCCCGAACGAAAAGAGGCATCTTCGAGACCTGCCGGCCGGCTCTGATCGGGCTCGGCCTCGGCATAGTCACCTCACTGGCCGCACAGCCCGCCTTCGCCCTCAGCGAGATCAAGCGCGAGGAACTGCCCGCTCCCGGCGCGGCGCAGCCGGACGGCGTCGACAAGGCGGTGCCGCTGCCCGATCCGATCGCCCCCTCGACGGAGGCCGAGCCGGAGGACGGGACGCCGGCCGAGCCGGGGACGGCGGTCGATCCCGCCGGGCCCGACACCGAGCAGGCGATCGAGCGGCCCGAACCGGACGAGCCCCTGCCGGAAATCCAGTACGACGTTTCCAAGCTGCCGCCGGCCGTCGGCGAGTTGCGCGACCAGCTGCTCGCCATCGCCAAGAGCGGCGACATCGAGAAGCTGCGGCCGCTGCTCGGCGCCGGCGACGACATGACCCAGCTTTCGCTGGCGGGCATCGACGGCGATCCGCTCGAATATCTGAAGGGACTCGCCGGCGACGAGGACGGCCAGGAGATTCTTGCGATCCTAGAGGAGGTGCTTTCGGCCGGCTACGTCCATCTCGACGCCGGTACGGCGGAAGAGCTCTACGTATGGCCGTATTTCTTCGCCATCCCGATCGACAAGCTCACCGGCCCGCAGCGGGTCGAGCTGTTCAAGATCGTCACGGCCGGGGACTATGAGGAGATGAAGGCCTACGGCTCCTACATCTTCTACCGCATCGGCATCACGCCAGCCGGCCGCTGGGCGTTCTTCGTGGCGGGGGAGTAGGCCCCGCCACGCGGCGGAACTACTCGATCGGCAGCGCCTCGGAAAACCGCACCGGCCGGCCCCTGCCCGGCGTCACGATCTCGCCTTCCCACATGATCCGTACACCGCGCACGAAGGCGCCGACCGGCCAGCCGGTGATGCGCTTGCCGTCATAGGGCGTCCAGCCTGCCCGCGAGCCAGCCTGGGCATTGGTGATCGTCTCCGTCCGCTTCAGGTCGACGATGGTGAAATCGGCGTCGTAGCCGGCGGCGATGCGGCCTTTGCCGGCCATGCCGAACAGGCGGTTCGGGCCGTGGCTGGTCAGGTCGACAAAACGCTCCAGCGTGAGCCGCCCGGCATTGACGTGGTCGAGCATGATCGGCACCAGCGTCTGCACGCCGGTCATGCCCGACGGCGACGCCGGATAGGGTTTTGCCTTTTCCTCTAGCGTATGCGGCGCATGGTCCGACCCGAGCACGTCGACGACGCCGTCGGCAACGCCGAGCCAGACGCCGTCGCGGTGGCGGGAGGCGCGCACCGGTGGGTTCATCTGGATCAGCGTGCCGAGCCGCTCATAGTCGTCCGCCGTCAGCGTCAGGTGGTGCGGCGTCGCCTCGCAGGTGGCGACGTCCTTGTGATCGCGCAGGAAGGCGATCTCCTCGGCCGTCGAGATGTGCAGCACATGGATGCGGGCCCTCGCCTTGCGCGCCACCGACACCAGCCGCTCGGTACAGCGAAGCGCTGCGATCTCGTCGCGCCAGACCGGGTGCGAGGCCGGATCGCCCTGCATACGCAGGCCGGCGCGTTCGCGCAGGCGGAACTCGTCCTCGGAATGGAAGGCGGCACGCCGCCGCGTGTTCCTCAGGATCGAGAAGACGCCGCCGTCGTCCTCGACCAGAAGGTCTCCGGTGGACGAGCCCATGAACACTTTTATACCGGCGGCGCCCGGCAGCCGCTCCAGCTCGCCCACCTCGGTGGCATTGTCGCGGGTGCCGCCGACCCAGAAGGCGAAGTCGCAATGCATGCGGTTCGTCGCCCGCGCCACCTTGTCGGCCAGCGCCGCCTCGCTGGTGGTCAGCGGGTTGGTGTTGGGCATCTCGAAGACGGTGGTGACGCCGCCCAGCACGGCGGCGCGCGATCCGGTCTCCAGATCCTCCTTGTGCTCCAGGCCGGGCTCGCGGAAATGCACCTGGCTGTCGACCACGCCGGGCAGGATGTGCAGGCCGGTGCAGTCGACCGTCTCGCCGGCTGACGCCCGCGACAGGTCGCCGATCGCGGCGATGCGCCCGCCGGTAACGCCGACGTCGCGCCGGCCGACGCCGTCATGGTTGGCCACCGTGCCGCCTGTCAGGATGAGGTCGTAGGTCGCCGCCATGTCTGTCACCGCACTTGCCCGCTTGTCCGGCCGGGCTTACGTAATGGCCCTGCCGTTTGCAAGCTTCGAGCCCGTCCATGCCCACCGCATTCCTGACCGACCGAGCCCTGGTTTCCGTTAGCGGGCCGGATGCCGAGCATCTCCTGCAGAACGTGATCACCACCGATCTCGACGCGCTGGCGGCGGGCGAGGTCAAACCGGGGGCGCTGCTCGCGCCGCAGGGCAAGATCCTGTTCGACTTCCTGATCTCGCGCGACGGCGCGGACGGCTTCCTGCTCGATTGCCGCGCCGACGTCGCCGACGACCTGGCGCGCCGGCTGAGCCTCTACCGGCTGCGCGCCAAGGCTGAGATCGCCAAGCGCGAACAACCGCTTGTGCAGATCTGGTGGCAGGATGATTCAAGTCCCTCGCAATCCGATTCAACGCCGGCGGAGGGGCTGCGCGACCGGCGCTTCGCCGAGCCGTCGGCGGTCCGGCGCGCCTATCCGCGGCGGCAGGAGGGCGACGGCGACCTCGCCGCCTGGCAGGCCTTCCGCATCGCCAGCGGCATCGCCGAAAGCGGCGTCGACTACGCGCTGGGGGACGCCTTCCCGCACGACGTTCTGCTCGACCAGGTCGGCGGCGTCGGGCTGCGCAAGGGCTGCTATGTCGGCCAGGAGGTGGTGTCGCGCATGCAGCATCGCGGCACCGCGCGGCGGCGCGCACTGATCGTCTCCGCGCTGGGCGAGTTGCCGGCGCCCGGAACAGACATCCTCGCCGGCGGACGGCCGATCGGCTCGCTCGGATCGACGGCCGGTGCCTCGGCGCTCGGCATCGTGCGCATCGACAAGGTGAAGGCGGCCATGGATGCCGGCCAGCCGATCACCGCCGGCGACGCGGTGCTGTCGCTCGCCATACCCGCCTGGGCGACCTTCACCTTCCCGCAGGACACCGCCGCGGAGGAGGCATGATGGCGGACCGGCGAGGCGCGCCGCCGCGCGCCTGGCAGCGCATGCTGTCGGGCCGCCGGCTCGACCTGCTCGATCCCTCCCCCTTCGACATCGAGATCTCCGACATCGCGCACGGCCTGTCGCGGGTGGCGCGCTGGAACGGCCAGACCGCCGGCGACCACGCCTTCTCGGTGGCGCAGCATTCTTTGCTGGTGGAGACGATCTTCTGCCGGCAGCAGCCCGACGCGAATGCCGACCAGCGGCTCGCGGCGCTGCTGCACGATGCGCCGGAATACGTCATCGGCGACATGATCTCGCCGTTCAAGCTGGTGGTCGGCGGCGACTACAAGGCGGTCGAGGAGCGCCTGCACCGCGCCGTCCATCAACGCTTCTCGCTGCCCCCGCCGGGAACCGGCAGCCTGAAGCAGCAGATCAAGCGCGCCGACCAGGTCGCCGCCTATTTCGAGGCGACCGTCCTCGCCGGCTTCGACACGGCGGAGGCAGCGCGCTATTTCGGCCGACCTGCCGGCATCGCGCTCGCCGCCGAGGATCTCGCGCCGATCTCAGTAAAGCATGTCCAGCGCCTGTTCATGCGCCGCTTCGATGAACTGGAGAAGTCGCGTCTACCCGAAGGCGCGACATCTTCGGTGAAAAGCAAAGCCGTCTGAACATTCCATCTTGCGCAAGCTTTCGGATTGCGACAAATTCATTGAACCTTCGGGTGGAAACGCGAACAACAAGAAAAAGATCGGCAGGGCGTGCGGGCGGGCTCACTGCATATCCTGGGCATGTGCTGCGCACTCTATGTCGCTGTCGTCGCAGCATTTGTTCCAAAAGACTTTGCCATCGTCTTGTGGCAGCACGTCATTGTCTTTGCCATTTCGCTGCCGATCATCGCCGCGGTGACGATCGGCGTCGCTGCGTTTCTCGAGAACCCTGCCGCGCCGCTCAGCGGCGCCAGGAAGATATTTAGGACGTTTCAGCTCGGCGCGGCGGCCAAGATCGTTCTGGTGTTCCTGCTCGGCGTGGTCGCCTACAACACCTTCAAGTTCAACATACCCCGCCTGATCCCCTTCTACGCCGATCCGTTTTTTGCCAATCTGGACGACCTCCTGCACGGGCAGCAGCCGTGGCGGCTGCTGCACAAGCTGCCGCGCGGGCTGACATCCGGCATCGTCGATTTCTTCTACTCCGTGGTCTGGTTCGGCCAATGGTTCGGCATCCTGCTCTATGTCGCGCTGTGGAACGGCGGCGCGCGCAAGGAGCGCTATCTGTGGGCACTGGCGTTGACCACGCTGGTCGTCGGCACCGTGATGGCGACGGCGCTGTCCTCGGTCGGCCCGATCTTCTACGACCGGTTCTACGGCGGCTACCGCTTCGACCATCTCGCCGACACGCTGGAAGCCGACGGCCCGCTCTCGGTGAAGCGGTTCGCCGCCTATCTGATCGAGACCTATGACGGGCGGGCCGCCAGCTTCGGCAGCGGCATCTCGGCAATGCCTTCGATGCACATCGCCATCGCCACGCTCAACGCACTGTTCCTCGCCGGCTTCCAGCGCTCGCTGGCGATCGCCGGCTGGGCGTTCCTCGCCATCATGCAGTTCGGCTCGGTCTATACCGGCTGGCACTATGCGGTGGACGGCTATGTTTCCATGCTGGTGGTGGGCCTGATCTGGTGGTTGACCGGCCGCTACTTCCTGTCGGCTGAACCGCTCGTCAGGCCGGTCAAGGTCCGAGCCCGAACCGCCGTCCGGATGGCGGTGCGCAAGCAGACCCGCAGGCCGGAAGGATCGGCGACGTAAGCCGGCGCCACGGTTTTTTTCAGCGGTCCGCCCGATTCCGCCGGCTCAAGCGACACGGCACCCGACTCAGGCCGGCGGCGGCAGGCTCCTGTCGGCCTTGCATTTCGACAGCGGAAGGATCTTGCCGGCGAAGACCCGGGTGATGCGCTGGTCCTCCGCATCGGTCTCGACCGTCATGCATGCGCAGCCATAGCCATGCCCCGAACCCGGAACGTTGGTCTCGACGAACTGCTTTGAATCGAAGTCGGGAGCGTTGTCGACGCCTCGGGCGTCCGGCCCTTCCGCCTCGCCCTGCGAGGTGATCGTCCAGGTCGCATCCTTGTCGACCAGCCACAGATTGCCGGGCGTCGGGTTGACATACCATCCGCAGCGCCGTTCGGCCGCATACGCGGCCGTCGCGGCCAGGCCGACGGCCATCGCGCAGGCAGCCAGGAGGATCGTCGAGCCGTGTCTCAAGTGCCTTCCTCCGCACGGTACATCTCATGGTAGCAGAAGGTTCGGCCAGAAGAAGCCCCCTGCGGTAGCGGAAAACCGGCGCCGCAGGAGGTGGCGCACCGCGCGCCGGCTCAGACGAAGTCGTCGCCGGTGGCGTAGCCGGAGCGGCCCAGCGCCGCCGTGATGTCGTCCAGCGACACCTCCTGGCCGTCGAACTTCAGCGTCTCGACGCCCGACACCAGCAGGTCGGTGCCTTCCGTGCGGTCGCCGCGGGCGTGGATGACCTCGATGCCGGCGTCGGTGCGGCGGAAGTTGAACTCGTCGAGGTTGTTCAGCCAGAGCGCGGTGTCGTCGCCTTCGCCGCCCCACAGCCGGTCATGGCCGGTGCCGCCGAACAGCGTGTCGTCGTCGGCGCCGGCGCTCAGCAGGTCGTTGCCGCTGCCGCCGCTGAGATAGTCGTCGCCGTTCTCGCCATAGATGCGGTCGTTGCCGGAGCCGCCCCAGGCGCGGTCGTTGTCGACGCCGAGATAGATCAGGTCCGAGCCGCTGCCGCCATAGGCGTCGTCATTGCCCTCGCCGGCGCGGATCGTGTCGGTGCCGGCCCCGCCGTCAAGGCGGTCGTTGCCGTCGTCGCCGGAGATGATGTCGTTGCCGATGCCGCCGGTGATGTTGTCGTTGCCGTCGCCGCCGTACAGCGTGTCGTTGCCGTCGCCGCCGTCGAGACGGTCGTTGCCTTCGCCGCCATAGACGCGGTCGATGCCGGCGCCGCCGAAGACGAAGTCGTTGCCGGCGTCGCCATAGAGGACGTCGTCGCCGGCCTCGCCGTAGATGCGGTCGTCCTCGCCGCCGCCGCGGATGGTGTCGCGGCCATTGCCGCCATAGAGGCGGTCGCCGCCGGCCTCGCCATAGATCAGGTCGTTGCCGTCGCGGCCGTAGATCAGGTCGTCGCCGCTGCGGCCGTAAAGCTTGTCCGCAGCCGAGGTGCCGGTGATGCGGTTCGCGTCGTCATTGCCGATGATGGTCGCCATTGTCGTCTCTCCGTTGGGAACGGGGACCGGCTGATGTGGTCACCGTCTTGCGGTGGGAGAAACGGGAGGTGCCGGGCCTTATTCCCGGCAGGCTCGAAAATTCGAAAGGCGGCTGCGCGCCTCTACCGCCCCTGCCGATCGAGCCGGTCGAGGAACCATTGTGTAAGCCGCACCCAGACCTCGTCCTTCTCGCCGGTGTCCTCGCAGCCATGGTCGAGATTGGGATTGTCGTTGACCTCGATGACGAAGACGCCGTCCTTCGTCTCCTTGAGGTCGACGCCGTAGAGGCCGTCGCCGATGCAGCGCGCCGCCTTCACCGCCGTCTCGACCACATGCGGCGGCGCCTCCTTCAGCGTGAAGGTTTTGATGCCGCCCTGGTCCGGCTTGCCGTTGGCCTTGTGGTTGACGATCTGCCAATGGTGCCGCGCCATCAGGTAATGCACGGCGAACAGCGGCTGGCCGCCGAGCACGCCGACCCGCCAGTCATAATCGGTCGGGATGAATTTCTGCGCGATCAGCAGATCGGACTCCTCCAGCCAGGCCTCGGCCAGCGCCTTCAGCTCCTCGAAGGTCGACGCCTTCTTGACGCCGCGCGAGAACGAGCTGTCGGGGATCTTCAGCACCAGCGGGAAGCCGAGCGTGTCGGCGGCGAGCTGCAGGTCGGCCGGGCCGGCGATCATCACGGTCGGCGGCACCGGGATCTTGTTGAAGGCCATCAATTCGTTGAGATAGACCTTGTTGGTGCAGCGGATCATCGACAGCGGGTCGTCGATGACCGGCATGCCCTCCTGCTGGGCGCGGCGGGCGAAGCGGTAGGTGTGGTTGGAGATCGCCGTCGTCTCGCGGATGAACAACGCGTCGTAGTTGGCGAGCTTGGCGAGGTCGCGCCGGGTGATCGGCTCGACCTCGACGCCCATCTTGTCGGCGATGCGCGCCCAATGCCGCAGCGAGCCGATCTCCGACGGCGGCAGCTCTTCGTGCGGGTCGACCAGCGTCGCGAAACTGTAGCGCGCAGGGGTGCGCGTGCGTGAATCGCGCCATTCGCGCCCCGTATAGGTCTCGAGGCCGGCGAGGAAGCGCGGCTTGTCCTCCGGCGCCAGCCGCGCCAGCGAGTGCAGCCCGATTTTATGGATCGACGCCCATTGCTGGCTGTCCTTGATCGTCACCTCGAGCGCAGGGGCGCGGAACCAGTCGAACAGGAGCTTTGCAAAACGGTCCCACGCCTTGGACGGACCTATGCCGAAGAAGATCAAGACCTTGGCCGGAAAGGCGCCGCCGAGATCCTTGCGGCACTTGTTGAGCGCCGTCTCCAGCTCCGGCAGCGCGTTCTCGTAGAGCTTGCGCTCCGACAGGTCGATCATCGTCTCCACCGTCGGGATGACCTTGTGGCCGCGCGAGCCGGCGAGCAACGAGGCATAGTAGCCGCGGCTCTGATAAGCATACGTGTTGGACAGGTTGATCACCTTCGGCCGCTGACCGCGGAACAGCGCGGGATGCGCGAGGTAGTCGCGGTTGGTGATGATCTTGTGCGGCGTATCGACCTGTTCGAGATCGCTGTTGCGGCCAGTCAGAATGACCCAGCTCATCGAGAATCCCATTTGCCAAGGCGTTGCGGATTGGTGCGGCGAGGCGGCACGGTGGCCTCAGGCAGGCGGCGGCGCGCTCGCCCCCGGCGGCGCAGGCGATGCATGCGCCACCTCCGCCAGCGGCTTTTCGAAGCGCAGCGCCGGCGCGCCGTCGGCATAGTAGCCGTCGAGGCGGCCGAAGGGCCGGTAGCCGGAGGCTTCGTAGAGGCGGACGGCGCGAAGATTGTCCTCGCGCACCTCCAGCCGCAGCGTCGCCGCGCCACCCGCTGCGGCGGCTCGCTCGGCGGCGGCGAGCAGCGGCCGGCCGACGCCGGAACGGCCGGGCGCCGCCGCGATCGAATAGAGCCGCGCCCTGCGGCTGCCGGCCCTCGACAGAACGACGCAGCAGCCGACCACCCTGCCCGCCTCCTCGGCGACGAGCACTTCGGCACTGCGGCTGGCGATCAGCCCGCGGAACGCCCGGCGCGAGATACGGTCCTCAGCGAAGACGGCGTCCTCCACCGCCACGAGGGCGTCGAGATCGGACGCGCGGGCCGGGCGGATGTCGAGGGTCATTGCGGTCGGGGAAACCTCTGCGGCGAGAGAAGCGGACACGGCGCACCCTGCAGAGTCAGAAACCGACGCGGCATCGTGCGCGAAATCGCACCGCGATTCGGGCCGAATTGTGACTGGCCGGGATACCTGCGGCCTTGCCCCGGCCGAAGGCCGACAGGATCAGCCCGCCAGCCCTTCCTTGATCTGGCGCCAGGCGCTGCCGACCACCTCGTCGCGCCGCCCTTCCGGCAGGGAGCTGACGATGGCGCAGCCGAAACCCTGGTCCAGCCACCAGATGGCGACCGGCCCGTCGCCGCCGGCGGCATAGGTGCCCCTGGCCTTCTCCCTGCCTTCGGCCATCATGTAGATCGACACCTGCTCGCCGGCCTTGTCGCGGTAGACCAGGAGCGCCGCCGCCTTGTGCCCGGCCGGCAGGATACGGCCGCCAAGAAGCTCGAAGCCCTGCGCCGTGAGGTCGGGCGCGACCAGCCGCAACCCCGTCCGCTTGGACAGCCAGTCCTGGAGATAGTCCCTGTCGCCGCCCGCCACCTCGACGGCATGCGCCGGATCGGCGGCGTAGGTGGCGTAGGCGGCGATCGCATCGTCGGCGAGGCGCTCGCCCTCCCCCTCCCCGCCGAGCGGCAGGCCGCCGGCGAGATAGCCGGCAAGGGCTCCCACGACGAAGAGGGCAGCGGCGGCCGCGGCGTTGCGCCACCAGACGGCGCGTGGCGGCTCGCTCGCGCGCTCCTCCTTTACGACGGCCGTCAGGCGCTCGGGCAGCGGCTCCTCGGCCACTCCGGCCACCGCCGCGCGCAGCAGGTCCACATCGTCGGCCAGGCGGGCGGCGCGCGCCTTGCGCTCCGGATTGGCCTCGAGCCACTTCTCGTAGGCGGGGCGCTCGTCCTTCGGCAGTTCGCCGTCCAGCGCCAGGTGGATGTCGCGCTCGGTGAAATCGCGCTCGCTCATCGGTCCACCACCCGGATCGAGCGTCGGCGCGCGCCGTCTTCGAGCAAGGCGCGCAGGTCGTCGCGTCCGCGGGCGATGCGCGACATCAGCGTGCCGGCGGGAACGCCGAGGATGACGGAGGCCTCGGCGTAGGAAAAACCTTCGACCGACACCATCAGGATGGCGGCGCGCCGCTCCGGGCTGATCGCCTGCAGCGCCTGCAGCACCTCGCGGGAGGCGGCGTCCTCGGTCTGGTCGGCGGCAACCGACATCGCCTCATGGCCGTCGAGCGGCAGCATGGCGGCCTCGCCGCGCCGCTTCTCCCTGCGCATCTGGTCGACGAAGAGGTGATGCATGATCGTGAACAGCCATTTGCGCGGGCTTTCGCCGGTGCGCCAGTTATCCAGATGGCCGAGCGCCCGCTCCAGGCAGTCCTGGACGAGATCGTCGGCGCGGTCGGCATCGCGCAGCAGCGCGCGCGCATAACGGCGCAGCCGCGGGATCTCTTCCAGGATCGCTCTCCGCCTGTCGTCCATGCGCGACGCTCGCACCGCCCCCTCTTTCCGACTTCAACCGATTTCGCTCTGTCGGACAAGCCCTCGGCGACGGAGGCCGGGCCGCTCGTTGCCTGCCACAAGAACGCCGGCAAAGGGCAAATTCTTCCCAATCCATCAATGAAACTGAACGGTACGTCTACGCAATTCATTTCGGCCGGCATGGCCGGTCGGATAGGATGCCGCGCATCACAGGAGGCAGGCAATGGCATCGGCGAGCAGCACGGCGGGAGCGCGGCCGTTTCCCTGGGCGATCATCGTCTGCGGCTGCCTGATCGCGGCGCTGACCTTCGGGCCGCGTTCGGCCATGGGCTTCTTCCAGTTGCCGATGCTTGCCGAGAAGGGCTGGGACCGCACCACCTTCGGCCTCGCCATGGCGATCCAGAACCTGTTCTGGGGCCTCGGCCTGCCTGTCTTCGGCGCCGTCGCCGATCGCTACGGCACCTGGCGCGTGCTGGCGCTGGGCGGCATCCTCTACGCGGCCGGCCTCCTCCTGATGGCGACGGCGGATTCGCCGACCATGCTGCACATCGGCGGCGGTGTGCTGGTCGGGCTCGGCGTGGCGGCCGGGTCCTTCTCGATCGTGCTCGCCGCCTTCGCCCGCCACACCCCGCCAGAGAAACGCTCGCTGGTGTTCGGCATCGGTACGGCCGCCGGCTCGGCCGGCATGTTCCTGTTCGCGCCGATCAGCCAGGGCATGATCGACGCCTTCGGCTGGTCGCAAACGCTGGTCTACATGGCGATCGCCATGCTTGTGATCCCCGTGCTCGCCGCGCCGCTCGCCGGCAACTCGCACGGCAGCGCCCAGCAGGCGCAGGCGGCGTTCCAGCAGACCGTCGGCCAGGCGCTGCGCGAGGCGCTCGGCCATTCGAGCTACGTGCTGCTGGTGTCCGGCTTCTTCGTCTGCGGCTTCCAGGTCGCCTTCATCACCGCGCATTTCCCCGCCTATATCGGCGACATCGGCATCTCGGCGAGCTACGCCGTGATCGCGCTGGCGCTGATCGGCTTCTTCAACATCATCGGCTCGCTCGCCTCCGGCGTCATCGGCCAGCATTATCCTAAGCCGATCTTCCTGGCACTGATCTATATCGCCCGCTCGGTGGCGGTGACCGCCTTCCTGCTCTTGCCGCAGACGCCCGCCAGCGTCATCGTGTTCGCCATCGTGATGGGCCTGCTCTGGCTCTCGACCGTGCCGCCGACCAACGCGCTGGTCGCCATCATGTTCGGCACGCGCCATCTCGGCTTGCTGGGCGGCGTGGTGTTCCTGTCGCACCAGATCGGCTCGTTCCTCGGCGTCTGGCTCGGCGGCTATCTCTACGACCGCTTCGGCACCTACGATCCGGTGTGGTGGCTTGGCGTGGCGCTCGGCATCTTCGCCGCGATCGTGCACTGGCCGATCCGCGAGAAGCCGGTTGAGCGGCTGGCGATGGCGCCTGCGGAGTAGGTTTTTCTCAGGGGACAGTTTACTTTGTTTCCGCCCGCGCCAGCCTCGAAGCGGCGGTGCCTTACTGCGGAAAAAAGTAAACTGTCCCCGGCACTTACATCTCACTCGCCGCGAATTCACATCTGCAGGCATCGCTTTTCGCGGGCGTTTTATCCCCTTCCCTTCCGCTTCCACTATACTTGCGCCCGAAAGCCGCTCCCTGCGGGAATCTGGTGCGCACCGGGTATCAGGAGGGAGCGTCGGCGCCGGGTCGGTCGTGCAATCGGTAGCGCGGCTGGCGTGAGCTGGAGACCCGGGCCCCAGCCGCGAAGGTCGCGCGAATGCGGGTTAGCGGACGGGCAAGAACGCCGGCGGGGCGCGGGTCACCGCGCCACGTACTTTACTTAGAGAGGCTCGGCCCCGCGCCCCGCTTCCCGCACTTCTCCCGCAAGGGAGATTCAATGGCCAGGGCCGAAAGGCAGCGTGGCGACGATGAAGATCGGCCGCAGAGGACAGTTTACTTTCTTTCCGCAGAAAAGCTGTGCCGCTTCAAGGCCAGCGCGGGCGGAAAAAAGTAAACTGTCCCCGGCACCAACTCATGACCTAACCCGCCGCCGCCCTGGCGAGCAGCCGCTGGTAGAACAGGCCGATGCCGATGAGCACGGCGCCCAGCCCGATGAAGGACAGAGCCCTCAGCACCCCTTCGAGCGCCGACATGTCGAACAGAAACACCTTCGCCACGGCAATCGCGATCACCGCGCCGGAAGCGGCGCGCGTCAAGTAGGAGCCGGTGCGCACGCCGGCCGCCAGCAGGCCGACGCCGATGACCAGCCACAGCGCCGAATAGCTGTAGGTCTCGAGCGGCTCCATGCCGCTCCAGAAGCCGATATGCTCGCCCTGGAACAGGCGGCGCACGGACAGCGTCGCGTAGGCGAAGGCGAGCGCCGCGGCGGCGATGCCGAGCATGAGCGAGTACCATGGCGGCCGCCGGCCCTGCGCATACCAGGCGAGCGCCGCGCAGGCGGCAGCCGGCAGCAGATAGGCCAGGAAAAGCAGGTTGAAGAAGGGGATGCCGCCGGTCGATTCGTCGGTGAACAGTGGGTTGAGCAGCAGGAGGTGCTGCGTGGCGATGGCCGCGACGGAAAACACGCCGATGCCGAGCGAGGCATGCCGCAGCACCGGGCTCGGTGCCTTGAGGTCGAGCGAGATCAGGATGGCGCCGGCGGCAAGGGCGATCAGCGTGTAGATCGCCTGCTCGGCCAGCGTGAGCGTGCCCGTGTCGATGATGCCGCCATGCATGGCGTGGCGCACCAGCATGGCGAGCGTCAGCAGCGCGAAGAACAGCGCCGACGCCTCCATCGCGAGCCTGGGCCGGCCGCCGGTGGTGCGCGCCAGCTGCCAGGCGGCGAAGCCGAAGGCCAGCGCCGGGATGCCGTATCCCGGCAGCAGCGCGTTGAAGACCGGGGTGGTGCCGAGCCGCATCCAGCCGACGATGGTCGGATCGCCGGCGACGCGCACGAGAACCATGACCACCGCCGCCGCCGACAGCCAGCCGAGCGCCGGCCAGGCGCGCCGCCGCGTGGCGAGTGCCGGAAGCATCGCGGCGGCGCCGGCGAGAATGGTGGTCAGGCCCGGACCGAACGCCATGTGGATGGCGGCGAGGAGCGCCGCGAAGCCACCCGCGAGCAGGATGGAGACGGCGGGTCCGCCCGTGGAAGCCGGGTTTTCCCGGCGCGCCGCCTGCCCGGCGCCGGCCGCGAGCAGGCCGGCGAGCAGCAGTGCGGCGAAGGCGTAGCGCAGGTCGATATCCGGATTGCCGAGCGCGATCCAGAGCGAGCAGAGGATCACGAAGGGAACGGCCGCCGCAGCCCCGGTCCACGTGGCCGACGCCATGGGGCTTCCGATGAGCGCGCGAGCCCGCCACAGGCCGGCTACGAGGAACAGGACCGTCAGGGCAAGGCCGGGATAGAGCAGCGCGTTGGTCGAAGGAAGAACCGCAAACCCGTCGACCTCCACCGGCTCGCCCATCAGCTCGAACGCGAAGGTTCCGGACAGGCCGACGCGCAGGAAGACGAGCGCAGCGCCGATCGCCGCACCGAAGAGCAGCGGCAGCGCCTCGGCGCGCCAAACGGCGACGGCGACCATCGCGGCGAAAAGCGCCGTGCCGCCGGCAAGGCCGCCGCTCGGCCGCAGGGCGGGATCGAGCAGCAGGACGGCGGCAGAGAGCGCCACGAAAAGAGCGGGAACGGCGGCCGGGACGGCATTGCGGACAGTTTCCCACGGCTCCTTGTCGCGGCCGCCGATCCAGACCAGGGCGAGCGTGGCCAGCATGACCGCGTTGATGAACAGCACGATCCAGAGATCGGCCGGCTCCACCTCCGCCAGATAGACCAGGCACCACAGGCCGACGCCGGCGAACGCGGCCGCGGCGAGAAAAAGCCAGCGGCGGATGCGGGCGATCGCGATCGATGCGACCAGAACGACCGCCAGATAGCCGAACAGCCCCCAGGCGTTGGGCGATTGCGAGGCGACCAGCACCGGCGTCGCCAGCGCGCCGAGCAGGCCGACACCGGCCAGCGCCTGGCCATGCACGAGCGCCAGCGCCAGCGTCGCGATACCGACCGCGCCGAGCAGGAACAAGGCGGCGGCCGGTCCGATGAAGCCGTATATGCCATGCGCGGCATAGACCGTGCCGAACAGCGTGAAGGCGCCGGCTGCGGTGAGGATCGCCGGGATATAGGCGCCGGCGATGCCGGGAACCGGCACGCGAAAGCCGGTGCGGCGGACGAACTCGCCGGCGGCGAGCAGCGCCAAGCCGAAAAGGGCTGCCATCAGCAGGCGCACGCCCGGCCCGAACAGGCCGACCTCGAGGGTGTAGCGCACCAGGAAGATGCCGCCGAGCGCCAGCGCGATGCCGCCTATCCACACCGCCCAGCGTGTGCCGAGCGCCGTCTCGATGTCTGGCCGCTGCCGGGCGGGTGCGGCCTCGGCAGGCTTCGCTTCCTCGGCGGCCGTGTCCGCTCCGGTGCTGGCCGGCTCGGAAACAGGAGCTGCCGGTTCGGCGTCAGGCGTCGAGGCGTCGGGCTCGTCGGAAACCGCTTCGGAGCCTATAGCCATTTCCTGCCGCGCAGCTCCGGTCGCCGAGGCCGCAGCGGCGGCAGCGGGCTGTCGCAGCGCCGCAAGGCCGGGCTCGTCCTCGATCCCGGCTTCTTCCACCGACGACACGGCTGTCGCAGCCGTCGCAGCCGTCGCCGCCGCGGATGCCTCGGTTGCACCCGCGGGCTTGGGCTGCGCCTTGCCCTTTTCCGGCAGGGACGACACGAAGGAGCGGAGCGCGCCGATCTCCCGCTCAAGCAGGCGGACACGCTCGCGGAGGCGCGTGACCGTGACGATCAACACGACCACGCCGACCATGGTCAGCAGACCGAAGAAACTGTCGATCATGTCCCGCGCCCCCTCGCCCGCGGCCCCTTAGCGTCCCGCCAGCCTGGCGGCGGGGAAGATGGAGCATGTCTCGGTGCCGAAGGCGAGCAGCTTGCCGGCGGCGTCTTTCAGCGTGGCTTCCGAGACCGCCAATGTGCGGCCGCGGTGCACGACCTTGCCTTCGCACACCACCTCGCCCGTTTCCGGCGTGATCGGGCGCAGGAAATTCACCTTGAACTCGGCCGTCGTATAGGCTTCGCCGGCCTCCAGCGTCGTGTGCACGGCGCAGGCGAGTGCCGAATCCATCAGCGTCGCGGCCCAGCCGCCATGCACGCCGCCGAGCGGGTTGAGGTGACGCTCGCCCGGCAGGCCACGGAACACCGCCCTGCCCGGATCGGCCTCGGTCAAGGTGAAGGCGAGCGTGCCGGCGATCGGCGGCGCCGGGTATTCGCCGGCGATCATCCGGCGCAGCAGGTCCAGCCCGGGCATGCTCGTCAAGTCTTCGCGCGGGATGACGCCGAGGCCAAGCCGCGAGACATGGCCCGGAAACAGTTCGACTTCGCTCATGCGGCGTTTTCTCCGATCGGGCCTGCCGCCTTGCGCAGCGCGCCGAGAAAGGCGGCGCGCGCCTCCGGCTCGGCGACGCCGCGCGGTTCGTAGACATGCCTTGCCAGGAAGAAGCCGGTCAGCCGGAACGCCTGGTCGAGCGCCGCCGGATCGGCGCGCCGGCCGGGACCGGCGACGAGGAAATCGGGCAGCGCCAGCATCTTTTCCTGCCAAGGCGCACCGGCCGCCCGCGATACCGCCCGGCCGGATTTCGGCGAGACATAGGCGAGATCTGTGCGCGCGCCGGTTGCCGCGCATTCGGAAAGGTCGAGGCCGAAGCCCAGCTCCTCGAGTACCATCAGCTCGAAGCGCGCCACCAGCTCGCCGGCGAGCAGCGGCTCGTCGAGATGGCGGATCAGCAGCATCAGCGTCTCGTAGAGGCCGGAATGCACGTCGCGCTCGGGCATCAACCGCAAATGCGCGGCGATCGTCTGCAGGCCGAAGACGGCGGCGGCGCTGTCGAACAGCCTTGCAGCGTTGAGCTCCACCGCTTCCGCCTGGAAGGTGCCGAGATGCTCGTCGAGGCGGGCCCGCCAAACCAGGTCAACGCGGTTGCCGGCCTGCAGCAGCGGCTGCTGCTTGCGCGAGCGCCCGCCGCGCACCAGGCCGAGATGGCGACCGTGGCCGCGCGTCATCACCTCCAGGATGACAGACGTCTCGCCATGCCGGCGTGTGCCGAGGATGATGCCTTCGTCGCGCCATTCCATGGCGCGGAGCCTTTCATGGAAAGCAAGGCAAGATCAAGGTGGGGCGTCTGGTGCCGGCAAATCATATGTCTGACCGGGCATTCGGTTGCCTTCCCTACCGCGCCGAACGGTTTTGGATTCGCCACAAGTGTTTGTCCCGAAACCCACTGCATACTTTCTCCCGACGGGCGCTAATATCCCTGGTGCTCATCCTCTCTGGAATGGTGGAGGTCACAATGTTCGATGATATTGAGTTGCGGCACCTGCGCCGTTGCGTGGAGCTGGCCGCCGAAGCACTGGAGAAAGGCGACGAGCCGTTCGGATCGGTTCTCGTCGCGGCCGACGGCACCGTGCTGGCGGAAGACCACAATCGCGTTGCCGGCGGCGACCAGACGCGGCATCCGGAATTCGAGCTGGCGCGCTGGGCAGCCGCCAACATGACGCCGGAGGACCGGGCAAAGGCGACCGTCTTCACCTCCGGCGAGCATTGCCCGATGTGCTCCGCGGCGCATGGCTGGGTCGGACTCGGCCGCATCGTCTATGCCGCGTCTTCCGCGCAGCTTGTCGACTGGCTCGCGGAACTTGGCGTTGCCGCGGCTCCCGTCGCACCGCTGCCGATCCAGCAGGTCGCGCCGAACGTCGTCGTGAAGGGTCCAGCGCCGGAATTGGCGGAGGAGATCCGCGCCCTGCACCACCGTTTCCACGAAGAGCGCAACACTGCACGCCCGATCTAGCGGGCGTGTCGAAGCGCGATGGGATGCGCTAACTTAGTGGGGAAACTCCAGTCCCATCTCACGGAACCGCTCCGGATCGTCGCTCCAGTTCTCGCGCACCTTGACGAACAGGAAGAGGTGCACCGGCTGCTCCAGAATCTCGGAAATGTCCTTGCGCGCGGCCTGGCCGATGGCGCGGATGGTCTCGCCCTTGGCGCCGAGCACGATCTTCTTCTGGCTGTCGCGCTCGATATAGATCACCTGCTCGATGCGGACGGAGCCGTCCTTCTTCTCCTCCCATTTCTCGGTCTCGACATGGGAGGAATAGGGCAGCTCCTGATGCAGCCGCAAAAACAGCTTTTCGCGGGTGATCTCGGCGGCGAGCTGGCGCATCGGCAGGTCGGAGAGCTGGTCCTCGGGATAGTACCAGGGCCCGGCCGGCAGCGCGGCGGCGAGATAGTCGAGGATGTCGTCGCAGCCCGTTCCCGTCAGCGCCGAGACCATGAAGGTGCGCTGGAAATCGGCGCGCTCGTTGGCGTCCCTGGCGAGCGTCAGCAGCGTCTCCGGCTTCACCCGGTCGACCTTGTTGAGGACGAGGATCTTCGGCTGGCGCACGTCCTTCAGCCTGTCGAGCATGGCCTCGGCGTCGCCGCGGATGCCGCGCTCGGCGTCGATCAGCACCATCACCATGTCGGCGTCCTTGGCGCCGCCCCAGGCGGTGGTGACCATCGCCTGGTCGAGGCGGCGGCGCGGCTTGAAGATGCCGGGGGTATCGACGAAGACGATCTGCGCCGCGCCATGGGTGGCGATGCCGCGCACGATGGCGCGGGTGGTCTGCACCTTGTGGGTGACGATCGACACCTTCGCGCCGACCAGGCGGTTGACCAGGGTCGACTTGCCGGCATTTGGCGCGCCGATGATGGCGACGAAGCCGGAGCGGGTCTCGGCAGGCTGGGTTTCGGTCATGATGCGGCCCTTTCGGCGGTCCACACGCCTTCGCGAATGAGAAAAGCGGTTGCCGCCGCCTCTTCAGCGGCGCGGCGCGACGGGCCGCTGGCACGCGAGGAGGCGAAGCCCGAAACGGTCACCATGACGGTGAAGATCGGCTCGTGGTCGGGGCCCTCGCGGCTTTCGATGACATATTCGGGGCGGGCGCCGTTGGCCTGCGCCAGCCACTCCTGCAACTCGGATTTGGGGTTGCGCGGCTTGTCGACGACCGTGCGGGAGCGCGGCTCCCAGCAGCGCAGGATGAAGGCGCGCGCCGGTTCCATGCCGCCGTCGAGATAGATGGCGGCGATCAGAGCCTCGACCGCGTCGGACAGATAGTTGCGGGCCTTGCCGGCCTTGGCCTTCAACGCCGCGTCGGCGCGGATCAGCTGGTCGAGGCCGAGCTCCGCCCCGACGGCGCCGCAGGTGCGTGCATCGACCAGCGCGTTGAAGCGCGGCGCCAGATCGCCCTCGCGCGCCTCCGGAAACAGCCGGAACAGCATGTCCGCCACCACCAGCCCGAGCACGCGGTCGCCGAGGAACTCCAGGCGCTCATTGTTGACCACCGCCTTGACCGCGCTGGAGTGGGTCAGCGCCGTCTCGGCCAGCCGGATGTCGCGGAAGGCGTGTCCCGTGCGCTCGTGAAGGGCCGCGGCGAGCGCTTCCCCGGTCGGCCGCTTCAGCGCCATGGCCCTAGCGGACGAAGTTGAGCAGCCGCGACGGCCGCATGTCGGTCGGCCATTTCCAGATCTCCAGCGGGCTCGCGCCCTCGGCGATGGAGAAGAAGATGATGTTGGCGCGGCCGACGAGGTTCTCCTCCGGCACGTAGCCCACGGTGAAGCGGCTGTCGGTGGAGTTGTCGCGGTTGTCGCCCATCATGAAGTAGTGGCCGGGGGGCACGATGTATTCGCGCGTGTTGTCGCCGATGCCGTTGGGCGTCAGGTCGAGCGTGTCGTAGGAGACGCCGTTGGGCAGCGTCTCGCGATAGACGTCGACCGGCCGGTCGACCTCGGTGATGTCAGGGTTGGTGATCTGCCCGACCTTCTCGCGCGGCACGGCGGTGCCGTTGATGAAGAGCTGGCCGTCCTGCATCTGGATGCGGTCGCCGGGCAGACCGATGACCCGCTTGATGTAGTCGAGCGAAGGGTTGGGCGGGAACTTGAAGACGGCGACGTCGCCGCGCTCCGGCGCGCTGCCGAAGATGCGCCCTGAGAACAGATTGGGCGAAAGCGGCAGCGAGTAGCGCGAATAGCCGTAGGCCCATTTGGTGACGAACAGATAGTCGCCCTCGAGCAGGGTCGGTCGCATCGACCCCGACGGGATCGAGAAGGGCTGGAACAGGAAGGTGCGGATGACCAGGGCGAGCAGCAGCGCCTGGACGATGACGTTGACGGTCTCGCCAAGCCCGCCGGATTTCTTCGCAGTCTTTTCAGCCACGCTCATGTCGTCCTCAGTCGTCATCGTTCCGGTATAAGGGCTTGGGGCAGGCGGAGCAACGCCGTGCCGCCGGCTTCAATGCCATAATCATGGCCGTTGTTCGGCCGGCAATGCCTCGATGATCACAAACGCCTGAGCGAGCGGATGGTCGTCGGTTATGGTGAGGTGTATTTCGGCGCGGTGGCCGGTCGGCAGCATCGCCTTCAGCCGCTTCGCCGCGCCGCCGGTCAGGTGCATGGTCGGCTTGCCGCCAGGCAGGTTGACGACGCCCATGTCGCGCCAGAACACGCCGCGTGCCATGCCGGTGCCCAGGGCCTTGGCGCAGGCCTCCTTGGCGGCGAAACGCTTCGCATAGGTCGCGGCGCGCTCGCGCCGGCCTTCCGCCTTGGCCTGCTCCACGTTCGTGAAGATGCGCTTGACGAAGCGCTCGCCATAGCGGTCGAGCGAACTCGCGATGCGGCGGATGTCGATCAGGTCCGAGCCGATGCCGATGATCATGGGTACCCCACGGCGTTCGCGGAGACCGCGGTGCTCCGTCGCACCCCCCTCTGTCCTGCCGGACATCTCCCCCGCAAGGGGGGAGATTGACTGTCATCTACGATTTCGCCAATCGGCAACATTTCAGAATAGCTGCCATGCAATGCGACCGTCCAATCTCCCCCCTTGCGGGGGAGATGTCCGGCAGGACAGAGGGGGGTGCGACGGAGCACGAACATTGCCGCTACATATTCCTGCTTCCCGGCTTAACCGCGGGCAGCGCCGCGAGTTCCGGCGGCAGCTTGTCGGCAGGATAGGCCGGCACCTCGTATTCGGCCAGCGCCACCAGCGGCACGCCGACATCGGTCTTGCCGGCGGAGCGGTCGATGATGCAGGCGGCGGCAAGCACCTCGGCGCCGATGCCGCGCAGGCATTCGACGGTCTCGCGGATGGACAGGCCGGTGGTGACGATGTCTTCGACGATGACGACACGGGCGCCCTGCTCTATCTCGAAGCGGCGCAGCCGGAACACCCCCTGCTCGCGCTCGACCCAGATCGCCGGCACGCCCAGATGGCGTGAGGTCTCGTAAGCGGGGATCAGGCCGCCGATGGCCGGACCGACGACATAGTCGATGCGGCCCGGCACCTCCTCGCGGATCCTGTCGGCCAGGGCGCGGCACAGGCGCTCGGTCTTGTCGGCATGCATGAACACGCGCGCCTTCTGCAGGAAGACCGGGCTGCGCAGGCCGGAGGTGAGGATGAAATGCCCCTCCAGGACCGCGCCCGCCTCGCGGAAAAGCGCCAGGACTTCGTCTGTGTTCATGTTCTTTTCCATCAATGCGCGCGATCGTTCCTCGACAACGGCTCATGCTGTCAAGGCCATGTGCCAAGCGATTGCGCTGCCAGCGGCTTTCGTTGCACGACTATACAGAATTTTGTATAAGCGACCATGGCCGAACGCGTCAAAGGCATCGTGTTCCTTGGAAGCTCGCTTGCCGACTTGCGAACCTTCCCGGCGCTGGCCCGTCGCGAAGCGGGACATCAACTCGATCAGGTTCAAACCGGGATCGATCCTGACGATTGGAAGCCGATGAGTTCAATCGGGCAAGGCGTCCGCGAGATTCGCATACGTTCCATAGACGGGGCCTTCCGCGTGATCTACGTGGCGAAATTCGAGTCGGCAATCTATGTGCTTCATTGCTTTCAGAAGAAAACGCAGACCACCAGCAAGGCCGATATGGATTTGGCGCGCAGGCGGTATCAGCAACTGATCCAGGACAGCAAGTCATGAGCAACGATAGCTTTGCCAGCGTCTGGGACGCGATCGAGGACAATCGCGCCGAGGCGCAGAATATGCGGCTTCGATCAGCATTGATGATCGCCCTGAAAAACCACATCGCCCGCGAAGGCTTGAATCAGAAGGCCGCCGCGCAGTTGCTCGGCGTGACCCAGCCACGCATCTCCGATCTCATGAACGGCAAGATAAATCTGTTCGGGCTCGATTCGCTGGTGAACATGGCGACCGCAGCAGGCCTGCATGTCGAACTGCATATCGCCGACGCAGCATGAAAGTGCCAGTCCAAGGTCCTAGCCATTGACCCGCCTGGCCGAGCTGACGGCCGGCGAGTCCTTCAATTGCGAAATCAGCCGGTTGAGATGCTTCAGGTCCCAGACCTCCAGGTCGACTTGCATCTCGGTGAAGTCGGGCGCGGTGCGCACCATCGACAGGCTGTGGATGTTGGCGTCGTTGATGGCGATGGCCTGGGCGATCTCGGCCAGCGAGCCGGGCGCGTTGATCGCCGTCACCGAAATGCGGGCGGGAAAGCGCTCGCGGTTGTCCTCGTCGATGTCCCAGCGCACGTCGATCCAACGCTCCGGCTGATCGTCGAAATCGGTGAGCGCCGGCGACTGGATCGGATAGATGGTAATGCCGACGCCGGGCTGCATGATGCCGACGATGCGGTCGCCGGGAACTGCACCGTCCGGAGCGAAGCGCACCGGCAGGTCGCCGCTGACGCCGCGGATCGGCACTGCGCCGCTGTCCTTCTTCGCCTTGCGATCCTTGCGCGAGCGTCCGGGAAGCTGGAACAGCATGCCCGCGGCATTGCGGATCTTCGACCAGCCCTCCTCGCGCGGCTGCGGCGGCGTGGTGACGCGCTCCTCCTTGTAGTCGGGATAGACGGCGCGCAGCACGTCGCCGGAGGCGAGCTCGCCGCGGCCGACCGCCGCCATCACGTCGTCGATATCCTTGCGGGCCAGACGGGCCAGCACCGGCTTCAGGTTCTCCTTGGCGAACTCCTTGCCGGCGCGCGCGAAGACGCGCTCCAGGATGCGGATGCCCAGGCCCGAATACTGCTTGCGGATGGCGTTCTTGGTGGCGCGGCGGATGGCGGCGCGCGCTTTGCCGGTGACCACCAGCGATTCCCAGGCCGCCGGCGGCACCTGTCCCTTGGAGCGGATGATCTCGACCTCGTCGCCGTTCTTCAGCTCCGTCATCAGCGGCATGATGCGGCCGTTGACCTTGGCGCCGACGCAGGAATCGCCCACCTCGGTGTGGACCGCATAGGCGAAGTCGATGGGAATGGCGCCGCGCGGCAGCGCGATCAGCGTACCCTTCGGGGTGAAGCAGAACACCTGGTCCTGGAACAGCTCGAGCTTGGTGTTTTCCAGGAAGTCCTCGGGGTTGTCGCCCTCCGCCAGCTGCTCGATGGTGCGGCGCAGCCAGGCATAGGCGTTGGTCTCCTTGGAGATCACATGGGCGGCGCCGTTCATCTTCAAGCGCCCGTCCTTGTAGAGCGCATGCGCAGCGACACCGTATTCGGCCACCGTGTTCATGTCGGCGGTGCGGATCTGGAGCTCGACGCGCTGGCGGGACGGCCCGACGATGGTGGTGTGGATGGAGCGGTAGTCGTTCTGCTTCGGCGTCGAGATGTAGTCCTTGAAGCGGCCCGGAACCATCGACCAGGTGGTGTGGATGGCACCCAATGCGCGGTAGCAATCCTCAACCGTGTCGAGCAGGACGCGGAAGCCGAACAGGTCGGACAGCTGCTCCAGCGACAGAGCCTTCGCCTCCATCTTGCGGAACACCGACCAGGGTTTCTTCTGGCGGCTCTTCACCCTGGCCTTGATCTTGTGCTTTTGGAACAGCTCCGACAGCGACGCCTCGATCTCGGCCACCACGCCGCGGTTGCGCTCGAATATCTCGGTCAGCCGCGCCGTCACCATGCGGTGGGCTTCCGGATTGATGTAGCGGAAGGCGAGTTCCTCCAGCTCCTCGCGCATGCCCTGCATGCCCATGCGCCCGGCCAGCGGCGCATAGATCTCCATCGTCTCCTCGGCGATGCGCAGCCGCTTGTCCTCGCGCATGTGGTCGAGGGTACGCATGTTGTGCAGGCGGTCGGCGAGCTTCACCAAGAGGACGCGGACGTCCTCGGCAATTGCCAGGAGCAGCTTGCGCAGGTTCTCCGCCTGCTCTGCCTTCTTCGAGACGAGGTCGAGCTTCTTCAGCTTGGTAAGACCCTCGACGAGCTTGCCGATGTCGGGACCGAAAAGCTGGTCGATCTCCTGGCGGGTGGCGGTGGTGTCCTCGATCGTGTCGTGCAGCAGCGCCACAGCCACGGTCGACTCGTCCAGATGCATGTCGGTCAGGATTGCGGCGACTTCCAGCGGATGCGAGAAATACGGGTCGCCGGAGGCGCGCTTCTGGTGGCCATGCTTCTGCATGGCATAGACATAGGCCTTGTTGAGCAGGGTCTCGTTGACGTCTGGCTTGTAGCGCTGGACGCGCTCGACAAGCTCGTACTGACGCATCATCGCCTACGGCATCCCTGAAAAGAACCATGCGCCGCATCGGACGACACGGCGCATGAGATAGATAGCCACGATATGGCGGGCACGAAAGGCCCGCCCGGCGGCCAAGCCTCAGTAATCGTCGCTTTTTTCCGGCGCCACGAGGCCTTCGATGCCGGCCAGCAGCTCCTCTTCCGACATGCGGTCGAAGGTGATGTTGGCGTCGTCGTCCTGCTCGGCGACGTCGCCGGCCGCGGCGGTCGTCTGGTCGGTGATCTCGGCACCGTCGGCTTCCGGCTCGTCGACCTCCACATGCTTCTGCAGCGAGTGGATCAGATCTTCCTTCAGATCACCGGGGGACAGCGTCTCGTCGGCGATCTCGCGCAGCGCCACCACCGGATTCTTGTCGTTGTCGCGCGCCACCGTGATCATGGCGCCCTGGCTGATCTGGCGGGCGCGGTGGCCGGCCAGCAGAACCAGCTCGAAGCGGTTCTCGACCTTGTCGATGCAGTCTTCAACGGTTACGCGGGCCATGGAGTGCCCCTTTCATACCTGGATGTCTGGAAAACCAGTGCCGCCCATAAACCAAACGGCCGATGAAAACAAGCTTCATGGCAAGCCCGACCCTTGCGCGGCAGGCTGGCTGCCTGCGACGACGCGACCGTTTACTTTTTCGTGACCGACCTTGGAATGCGGCGGCCAGACGGATATTTGTTTGTTCAAGGAAGCGATGCGGAACGGCGTTTGCCGCCGGGGCGTTAAGCCGACGGTGCATCGACTGGATTGCTGGTTCGATCGATTTGTTTTGACCAAGGATATTCCGCTGATGTTCGATCCGCGCGAGAAGATAGCCCTCTTCATCGACGGTGCAAACCTGTACGCCACGTCGCGGTCGCTCGGCTTCGACATCGACTACCGCAAGCTGCTCGCCGCCTTCCAGAAACGCGGCTATCTGGTGCGTGCCTACTACTACACCGCCCTGATCGAGGACCAGGAATACTCCTCGATCCGACCGCTGATCGACTGGCTCGACTACAATGGCTACAAGGTGGTGACCAAGCCGGCCAAGGAGTTCACCGACTCAACCGGCCGCCGCAAGATCAAGGGCAACATGGACATCGAGCTCACCGTCGATGCGCTCGAGCTCACCGGCTTCGTCGACCATTACGTGATCTTCTCCGGCGACGGCGACTTCCGCACGCTGGTCGACGCGCTGCAGCGGCGCGGCCGCAAGGTCTCGATCGTCTCGACCATGGCCTCGCAGCCGCCGATGATCTCCGACGACCTGCGCCGGCAGGCCGATCACTTCATCGACCTGATGACGCTCAAGGCCGAGATCGGCCGCGATCCGTCCGAGCGGCCGGTCCGCCGTCCGGAACCGACGCCCGCCGAAGACGAAATCTGACGGCTCTTCCCGTGCTTTCCGCGGAACCGTCGCGCGACTGCCCGCTCTGTCCGCGCCTGCACGATTTCATCGCCGCCTGGCGGCTGCGCGAACCCACCTGGTTCAACGCGCCGGTGCCGACCTTCCTGCCGCCCGAAGGAGACCCGTCCGTCCGCTTCCTCATCGTCGGACTGGCGCCGGGATTGCGCGGCGCCAACCGCACCGGGCGGCCGTTCACCGGAGACTATGCCGGCGACCTGCTCTATTCGACGCTGATCCGCTTCGGCTTCGCCCGCGGGCAGTTTTTGGCTCGGCCGGACGACGGGCTGGAACTGGTCGGCACCGCCATCACCAATGCGGTGCGCTGCGTGCCGCCTGAGAACAAGCCGGTCGGCGCGGAGATCGCCACTTGCCGCACCTTTCTCGTGCCGACACTTCAGCGTTTTCCCAATCTCGAGGCGGTGCTCACGCTGGGCGCCATCGCCCACCAGTCGACGGTGCGGGCGCTGGGCGGCCGGGTCGCCGCCTTTCCCTTCAAGCACGGCACGGCCGCGCCGATCGGCGGCCTGACGCTGTTTTCCAGCTATCACTGCTCGCGTTACAACACCAACACCGGCGTGCTGACGGAGGCGATGTTCGTCCAGGTGTTCGAGGCGGTGCGGCGACATCTGGACGGGACGATGCGCCCGATCGAAGCCGATCCGCGAGCCTGTCCGTGACGGCAAAGGGAAACCCGCCGCCCGGTGGCCGGACGACGGGTTCCATCTACGCGAACAACTCGGAGCGCGAACTCCGACGAAGGATTGCGGGCCTCACTCGCGTAGGGCGCAGGATGCCGGCGCGGCCGTTCTTGGTTGTCCGACACTGCAAGCGGCGGCAATCGCAGTGCCAGACAACACGACCGCCGCTGCGTGGTGGCCACGTCCCTCCCCCAAGGTGCTGTGGGCCCACGCAACGCGGCAAGCACCGCCCCAAGCTTCAGCCGGTGTGCCGGATCGAGCAGCGCCGTCGCGCGATCCGACCCATTCATATGCTGGATGCGGAGGCATGCGAAATACGGCAGATGCCGTATTTCGGCAGAATGGTCATGACGAAGCCGGCGATGGCGAGGGGCTCTATCCTCCGAGAATGAGCGGCACTCTGTACATGCCATGCACCGCCCAGCCAGGGACGCTCTTCAGCTTCGGCAGCTGCTCGAAGGCACGGCCGATATGGGCCCGCAACTCCTTCGAGATCGAACCGCTGCTTACCGACACGTTCTGGAGCGATCCGTCCGAGCCGATCCGGAACTGAATGATTATACCCTTCTGATCGGCCCTGTTCGCGGCCTGCCTGACGATGTGCGCATAGCGAACGCCATCGACATGTTGCTGGAGCCGACGCTTGAACTCGGCTGGGGTCTCTTCCGCCCAGCTTTGCAAGGAGCCCAGCAGAAGCAAGGCAATTACCCAGACAAATCGCATCTTCCCCCTTGCCACCAGAGACAGGGCGTGGTCCCCGGCGGCTTTAACCCTAACCCCGTTCCTTCAGCAGCCGCCCCTTCTCGCGGGCCCAGTCGCGCTGCTTCTCGGTCTCGCGCTTGTCGTGCAGCTTCTTGCCGCGGGCGACGCCGAGCAGCAGCTTCGCACGCCCCTTGTCGTTGAAGTAGATCTTGAGCGGCACCATGGTCATGCCCTCGCGCTCGGTGCTCTGGGTCAGCCGCGCCATCTCGCGCTTGTTGAGCAGGAGCTTGCGCCGCCGCCTCGGCTCGTGGTTGAAGCGGTTGGCCTGCAGATATTCCGGCACGTAGGAGTTGATCAGCCAGATCTCGCCGCCCTCGTTGGTGGCGTAGGATTCCTGGATGTTCGCCTGCCCCTGGCGCAGCGACTTCACCTCGGTGCCGGTCAGCACGAGGCCGGCCTCGACGGTGTCGAGGATCTCGTAGGAGAAACGCGCCTTGCGGTTCTCGGCGGCGACCCGGTTGTTGGGATCGGATTTCTTGACCTGGTTCATTCGCGTTCTGCTTGGTTTGGGGACGCCTTCTGTCGTCGATGCCTTCTATATGGTGCGTCCTGCCGATGCTTTCTTGCAGGTGCGTCCTTCGCGGCTCGCCCGCTGAAGAACTGCCCTTCGTTTTCCAGCGTCTTGCGGCCTCGCACCTCAGGACGGGGGGGTGCCCCGGCATCGTGGATTGCCGCGGATTCCGCCTGGCTTGGCGAGGCATTGCGTCCGCCCGGGACAGACGGCGTCGAAAGTCGGCGTTGCAGGCACCGACCGCCCCAACGGCGGCGAAGAAGCTGGCGCCAAACCGAACGGGCGAGCCTCGAAGGCGGCCGCGCTAGTTGATCAGGCCTGCATGCTTCATCGCCGCCTCGATCTTCTCGGCCGTCCCCTCCTCAACCGTGGTCAGCGGCGAGCGCACGGTGTTCTCCGCCTTGCCCAGCCGCGACAGCGCGTATTTAGCGCCGGCGACTCCCGGCTCCAGGAAGATCGCCTTGTGCAGCGGCATCAGCCGGTCCTGCAGGGCAAGCGCCTTCTCCTTGTCGTTGGCGAGCGTCGCCGCCTGGAATTCCGCGCAAAGCCGCGGCGCCACGTTCGACGTCACCGAGATGCAGCCGACGCCACCATGAGCGTTGAAGCCGAGCGCCGACGCGTCCTCGCCGGAAAGCTGGATGAATTCCTTGCCGCAGGTCATGCGCTGCTCGGAGACACGCTCGACCTTGCCGGTGGCGTCCTTGACGCCGACGATGTTTTTGAAGTCGTGCGCCAGCCTCCCCATCGTCTCAGGCGTCATGTCGATCACCGAACGCGGCGGGATGTTGTAGATGACGATCGGCAGGCTCGTCGCCTTCGCCACCGTGGCGAAGTGCTCGTAGAGCCCGCGCTGCGTCGGCTTGTTGTAATAGGGCGTAACGACGAGAACGGCGTCGGCGCCAACCTTCTCGGCATATTGCGCGAGCCCCACGGCTTCAGCCGTATTGTTCGATCCCGCGCCGGCGACCACCGGCACGCGGCCGCGCGCCACCTCGACGCAGGCCCTCACCACCTGGCGGTGTTCCTCATGCGAAAGCGTGGGCGATTCACCGGTGGTGCCGACCGGCACGAGGCCGCTGGTCCCCTCGGCGATCTGCCACTCGACCAGATCGCGAAAAGCTTTCTCGGCCAGCGCCCCGTTCTTTTCGAACGGTGTCACGAGCGCGGTCAACGAGCCTCTCAGCATGTCCGGTTCAACTCCCCTTTCGGCCGGCCCGGCCGGCCTTTCTTCGGTTGCGCCGCCTTCTAGCCGAAAGCGAAGCCGCGCACCATAGTCTTGACACGGTGGCACGGCAAGGAAGCGACCAATGCAATCCGAACGGTCCCGCTAACCTTTCATTTACGTCCCCTTCATCGCCGACGACTAGGATGCCGGAATCCGCTCCTGTTTGGCAAAGGCAAGGACAGGGAAGCCGAATGAGCAGTTTTGGCCGTTGGCCTCGCCATGCGCTGCTGGCCGCCGTGATCTCGGTGGTGCCGGTGGCCGACGCCGTCGCCCAGGTCGACGGGCAGACGACCGCCGGCATCGCCGCCGCGGCCGGCAAGACCGACCGGTTGCGCGCCAGCATCAGCCCGCGGCTCAAGGCCGGGCTCGACGCCCTGATGACCGGCGACGTCGCCGGCGCGCGCGCCTTTCGCGACGGCCTGCCGGCGGCCGCGCTCGACCGCCACATCCTCGCCTGGGCGATCGTGCTCAAGGGCGGCGCTCAGGTGCCGAGCGGCGAGATCGCCGCGGCCGTCGCGGCGCTGCCCGGCTGGCCCGGAATGGAGACCTTCCGGCGCAGCAGCGAACGCGCCTTCCTGCGCGAGGCGCCGGCTCCCGAGGCCGTGGTGAAGGCCTTTGCCGGCGCGCCGCCGCGCACGACGCAGGGCGCCGTCCTGCTCGCCCGCGCGCATGTGGCGCTCGGCGACGTGCCGGCCGCGCGTTTCGTGCTCTCGCCGGTCTGGCGTACCGCAAAGCTGGAAGCGGCAGACGAGGCCGCCATCCTGAAGGAGTTCGGGTCGATCATCCCGGCCGAGGATCATCGCTTCCGCATGGAGCGCATGCTCTATGCCGACCGCGCCGGATCGGCGGAGCGGGTCGCCAAGCTCGCCGGCGCCGAGCCGCTGTTCAAGGCATGGGCCGCCGTGATCCGCAACGACCGTTCGGCGGGGAAACTGCTCGACCGGGTACCGGCGGCCCAGCGCTCGGCCGGCTATCTGTTCGCCAGGGCAAAGCTGCTGCGCCGCGCCGACAAGTTCTCCGAGGCGGCGGCGGTCATGCTCGACGCGCCGAAGGATCGTGTCGCGCTCGTCGATCCAGACGCCTGGTGGATCGAGCGGCGGGTGCTGTCGCGCGAGCTGCTCGACGAGGGCGACGCCAAGGCCGCCTACCGCGTGGCGGCCGCGCATGCGGCCGAAAGCCCGGTCAATCAGGCCGACGCCGAATTCCATGCCGGCTGGTATGCCCTGCGCGGCCTCGGCGACGCCAAGGCGGCGGCAAGGCACTTCGCCCGCATCGCCGATGTCGCGGAAGGACCGATCTCGCGCTCGCGCGCCAGCTACTGGCTCGGCCGGGCGGCGGAAGCCGGCGCGCCGGGCAGTGCCAAGGACCACTACCAGCGCGCCGCGGCGTTCGGCACCACCTTCTACGGCCAGCTTGCCGCGCAGAAGCTCGGGCTGAAGACCGTCAACGTCGCCTATCCGGCGCCCGGCCCTGCCGACCGCCGCAACTTCGCCGGGCGGGAAGCCGTCGCCGCGATCAAGCGGCTGGAGGCCGCCGGATATCCGGATCTTGCCGACACGCTCTATCGCGACCTTGCCGCCCAGCTTACCAGTCCGGGCGAGCTGGCGCTGCTGACGACCATGGCGGAAAACCGCGGCGATCATTTCCTGGCGCTCAGGATCGCCAAGGTGGCGGCCGGGCGCGGCCTCGACATCGGCGCGCTGTCGCACCCGCTCGGCGCCATCCCCTCCTCCGCCGACATTTCCGGCTCGGGCAAGGCGCTGGCCTATGCCATTGCGCGCCAGGAGAGCGAGTTCAACGTCGGCGCCGTGTCGACCGCCGGGGCGCGCGGACTGCTGCAGCTCATGCCGGACACTGCGCGTGACGTCGCCAAGAAGGCGGGCCTCGCCTTCTCGGCGCAGAAGCTCACCACCGATCCCGGCTACAACGCCACGCTCGGCGCCACCTTCCTCGGCGACCAGCTCGGCCGCTTCGACGGCTCCTATGTGCTCACTTTCGCCGGCTACAATGCCGGCCCGCGCCGTGCACGCGACTGGATGGCGCGCTACGGCGATCCGCGCGGCAAGGATGTCGCGACCGTCGTCGACTGGATCGAGCGCATCCCCTTCGCCGAAACCCGCAGCTATGTGCAGCGGGTGATGGAGAACTATGTCGTCTACAAGATGCAGCTCACCGGCACGTTCGACATCGAAGGCGATCTGGTGAACGGCCGCTGACGCCTTTTCACAGCTCGACGCGCTGGCAAGCCCCTCCTGCGGAGAATGGAATGCAATCAAGGATCGGCTTTCCACTCTATCTCCTTGTTTTTGGCATGATCTTGGTCCGAAAAGTCTGCAACTTTTCGGGACATGCTCTAGTCTCGACCGCAACAATAGGATTCCGGAGGCGGTATGGCCGGCAATGACGGTTTTGTGGATTTCTTCTATGACGCCAAGGACGGTCTGAGGCTGCACGCCCGCATCTATGGCGAGGACCGCCGCGGCAGCCTGCCGGCGATCTGCCTGCCAGGCCTGACGCGGAACGCCCGCGATTTCCACGAGCTCGCGCTGTTGCTGTCGGCTCACCCGGACACGCCGCGCAAGGTCGTGGTCTTCGACTATCGCGGACGCGGCGCGTCCGCTTACGATCCCGAATGGAAGAACTACAACGTCGCCCGCGAGGCGGACGATGTGCTGGCGGGGCTGGACGCGCTCGGCATTGCCGAGGCCGCCTTCATCGGCACGTCGCGCGGCGGGCTGATCATCCACGTGATCGCCGCCATGCGGCTGACGGCGCTGAAGGCGGTGATCCTCAACGATGTCGGGCCGGCGATCGAGGCCGCCGGGCTCGCCCACATCGTCTCCTATCTGGAGACCGCATCGCCGGCTGCAAGCTTCGCCGAAGCGGAACGCGCGCAACGCGCCATCCACGGCGTCGATTTTCCGGCGCTCGGCGATGCCGACTGGTCGCGCCTGGTGCGAGCCCTCTATCGCGACGAGGACGGCAGGCCCGTCGCCGATTTCGATCCGGCGCTGCTGCGGACGCTGACGCTGTTCGATCTCGCCAAGCCCTTGCCGACGATGTGGCCGCAGTTCGACGAACTGCGCGGCGTTCCGCTGCTGACGATTCGCGGCGAACGCTCGAAGCTGCTGGCCGCCGAGGCGGGGGAGGAGATGCGCCGCCGGCATCCGGGCATGGAAGCGATCATCGTCGCCGGCCAGGGCCATCCGCCGATGCTCGAAACCGCCGGGCTGCCAAAGCGCATCGCCGACTTTCTGGCACGGGCCGACTCGGAAGGCTGATTCCCGGGTCTCGGCAAGGCGGCTCCGTTCCCGCAGCGCTCAGAGCCGCAGCGCCGGCCCGCTCTGGAAAGAAAAAACCCGGCGGTCGCCCGCCGGGTTTCGTCCAATCGTTCTGGCGGCTTGGCTTAGAACGTGCGCTGGAAACGGACGTTCAGGCCCCAGGCGTCGGAGTCGTCCAGGTCGAAATTGTCGACATAGATGACTTCCGGCGTGATGGTGAAGCCCGGAACGAGGTCGTAGGCGACGTTCGCGGCAACCGAGAAGTTCTCGAAGTCGTCATAGCCGACTTCGGCGTTGAAGGTCGCCTTCTCGTTGAACTTGACGGCCGTGCCGCCCCAGATCGCCCACTTGCCGCCCCAGCCGGCGTAGAAGTTGCTCCCATTGTCGACGACTACCGTACCAGCGTCATTGAATTCGATCTCATCGCCACCGGAATCCCAGGCGCCCATCACGAAGACCGAGGCGGTGTCGGTGATGTTGACGTCCAGGCGACCCTTGACAGCGACTTCTTCCTGCCAGGTGTCCCAACCGGCGACGAGGCCGACCTTGCCCCAGCCCTGGGTCAGCGAAACGCCGCCGACCACATACGGAGCGTAGTCCTCCGTGATGCCGGCGCCGACGCCGTTTGCTACAGGAAAAGGAGTGCCGTCGGGCCGGAGGGCATCATAGTTGACGGCCTCGTCCTCATCGCCCTGCTCGATGGCGATACCCGCCGAGAAGCCGTTCGCGCCGGTGTAGGTGTAGGCGATCTGCAGCGTCGAGAACGGACCATACGGGACCAGACCGTCGTTCAGCACGCCCGACGAATAATCGGTGAACGTCGAGAAGTAGGAGTCGTTCTTGCCGATGCGGAAGCCGCCCAGCTCGATGTAGGCGAACTCGACGAAGAGATTGTCTTGGTTGTCGTAGGTGCGGTCGAATCCGTCGCCGGAACCCTGGTAGTTGAAGTTCAGCTGGGCATAGGAACGCAGCGTGCCGAGCTCGGTTTCCGAGCGGGCATCCAGACGCAGCTGGGCACGAACGCGGTTGTTGTAGGTATCCTTTTCAGCGTTCGAGATGCGGTCGAACGCATCGCCTGCACGAATGTCGACGCGGACATAGCCGCTGATCTTCAGGCAGGTCTCGGTGCCCGGCATGTAGAAGAAGCCGGTGCCGTACACGTCGCAGACGCGCACGTATTCCATGGGCTCCGGCTCGGCGACGACGACGGCATCGGCCGCGCGGGCGCCGGATACGGCGACGAGCGCCGCGGCCGAGCCGAGAAGTAGGGTTTTCACGTTCATTCTTGTCTCCAGTAACGTTTAAGTACGGGTGCCCTTCATTGCTGACGGGCGTTTTCCCCACCCCGTCCCCCGATCGTGTGCGATCGCTCGCACCCCCTTCTCTCGCTCGCGACCTTACTCATCGAACCGAGCGGTTCAATCTCCAAAAGCTTCGCGCCGCAAAATGCGAACCACTATTCCGGGTTGCGTTGCACAAACGACACGCCCGCACAGGTGCCGGATCGAGCCTGGTGCAAAGAGGCTGATTAGGTGTCGCGCGCTCTTGGCGAGAGGTCATGGCAGCCTCCCGCATCTTTCTCGGAGGCGCTTCTCGCGAGAGGGTGAGATGGAGTGTCGATGGAACCAGCCTGCGTCGTGCCGAGACGGATTCGGCCAGTCTGCATGCCGACGAATCACGACCCCCGCGGGTATCTCGCCGGGAACTTACGATTGCACGCAAAAAACCCGGCGGTCGCCCGCCGGGTTTCTTGCTTCCAGCCGTTGCCGGTGGATTAGAAGTTGCGCTGGAAGCGCACGTTCACGCCCCAAGCCTCGTCGGCGACGTTCACGATATTGTCGCTGAAATTGTCGGCATAGACAACTTCCGGCGTGATGGTGAAGCCCGGAACCAGCTCGTAGGCGATGTTCGCGGCAATCGAGAAGTTCTCGAAGTCGTCATAGCCGACTTCGGCGTTGAAGGTCGCCTTCTCGTTGAACTTGATCGCCGTGCCGCCCCAGATGGCCCAGTCGCCACCCCAAGGGGCGTAGAAGTTGCTCCCGTTCGCGATTACCTCGTCTCCGGCGCCATTGAGTTCGATTTTGTCGCCACCGGAATCCCAGGCGCCCATCACGAAGATCGAGGCGGTTTCGGTGATGTTGACGTCGAGGCGACCCTTGACCGCGACTTCGTCTTCCCAGCTGTCATAGCCGGCGACGATGCCGACCTTGCCCCAGCCCTGGGTCAGCGACACGCCGCCGACCACATAAGGAGCGTAGTCCTCGGTGATGCCGGCGCCGACACCGTCTGCCAGCGGGATAGGAGTAACGCCGTCGGCCTCGAAGGCAGTGTAGTTGACAGCCTCGTTCTCGTCGCCCTGTTCGAGGGCGATACCGGCCGAGAAGCCGTTCTCGCCGGTGTAGGTGTAGGCGATCTGCAGCGTCGCGAACGGACCGTAGGGAACGATACCGTCGTTCAGCACGCCCGACGAATAGTCGGTGAAGGTCGAGAAGTAGGAGTCCGTCTTGCCGATGCGGAAGCCGCCGAGCTCGATATAGGCATGCTCGATGCCCATGCCGTCCTCGTTGTCGTAGGTATTCTCGAAGCCGTCGCCCGAAGCCTGGTAGTTGAAGTTGATGGCGGCGTAGGAACGCAGCGTGCCAAGCTCGGTCTCCGAACGGGCATCGACGCGCAGCTGGAAGCGGACGCGGTTGTTGTAGGTTTCCTCGAAGTCATCGCCGCTGGAATCGTTGCTCGGGAACGCGAAGAAGTCGCCGCCACGCAGGTCGACGCGGACGTAGCCGCTGACCTTCAGGCAGGTCTCGGTGCCGGGCATGTAGAAGAAGCCGGTGCCGTACACGTCGCAGACGCGCACATATTCCATCGGCTCCGGCTCGGCGACGACGACGGCATCGGCCGCCTTGGCGCCGGAGACTGCGACGAGGGCCGCAGCCGAGCCGAGAAGCAGGCTCTTGATGTTCATTTTCTGACCTCCAGTCAAAAGTTAAAAAAAGGTTCCGGGTTTTTTTCTTTGCTGAAGGACAGCTTCCCTGCCCATCCCCCAAGCGAAAAGTACGATCGCTCGCCCCTTCCCCGCGAGCGACATTACCGATCGAACCCGCCTGTTCAATCGCGATTGCGCCGCCGTACTGCTATCCACGGTTGATCGCCAAACGCTGTGGCACAAATGACACGTTTTTCCCGGGCGCCGACACCGACGGTTAACCATGAAGCCGCCGGCGCGGCCTGATGCGACGCCGAGCGCCGGCGAATCGAGCGGCGCTCGATCGCCGCCGCTTTTTCAGAAAACGTCTTGATACTCTATGGCGCTCGGGCTACGTGGGCGGCACGGAGAGGTGGCCGAGTGGTCGAAGGCGCTCCCCTGCTAAGGGAGTAGAGGTCAAAAGCTTCTCGAGGGTTCGAATCCCTTCCTCTCCGCCATTTGCCGCTCATCCAAAATCGAGACCGATTCCGGCCGACTTTCCTCCTCCGCGCGCTGGGCGAAGGACGGGCGTATTCCCGCAGTTAAAAACCACTCTCCTGACCGGAGCCGAGCGCAAAAGGCTGCTCCGAGCATACTCTGGCGGCGCGGCGCTGCGGCGCGATGCGGACCGTCCCGAGGACAGGCACTTGCCGGCCCTGTTACAAAACGCCCGTCATTCGCCGATCGTCAGTGCCTCGAGCCTGCCAAAGACCTCGTCCAGGCCGTCGGTAAAGCCCAACTCGATCGCGGCGGCCCGCGCCTCGGCATCGGCGTAGCGCATCGTCATGGTCATGCGGGTCCCGGTTGCACGCGCGACCAGATCGGTCGTGACCGTTGGGCCCGAAGAGGTGTCGCCGTTGAAATGCTCGACATGAACCATGCGGTGCGGGGCATCGACCACCAGGATCGGCCCCGAGAAAAAGAACTCAGGCCATTCATAAAGAAACGAGCCGCCCGGACGCAGGTCCACCTCGCAGCGCGTCATCGTATCGCGCAGGGCCATCCACCGGCGGATCAGATCAGGCTCGGTCAGCGCGCGCCAGACACGGACGGGCGGATGGCTGAAGTCGCGCCGGACGATGATGTCGGTTTCGCCGTCCAGTGCGAGCTGCAGTTGGGTAATATCCGGGGTCATGCTCATGATGTACTCCTTTCAGGGTTCCCGGAAGGGGCTTGCTCGGCTTCGTCCGACAGGCCGTCGAGAACCGCATCCAGCTTTTGGAACTGCGTCTCCCAAAGTGCGCGGTATTGGCCAAGCCAGTCCCAGAGCGCTTCGACGGCGTCCGGTTTCAGGCGGCGGGGGCGGGCGGTGCCTTTGATGCGGGTCTCGATCAGCCCCGCCTCCTCCAGCACCTTCAGGTGGCGGCTGATCGCGGGCTGGCTGATGGAAAACGGACGGGCGAGGTCCTGTACCGTCGCCTCGCCCTTCGCCAGCCGCGCGATGATGGCACGGCGGGTGGGATCGGCGAGGGCGGCGAAGGACTGGTCGAGGGCGTTCATGGCAGAGCCATTATATAATGAACAGATTATATAGCGAATAGGCAATGTAAGTCAGCTCAGAACCCGAAGCCGCCTTTGCACCTAGAGGCCGGCAGATGCCCGGGAGTTCAGGGCTGGCGCCGTCCGCCGCCCCGCTGCGCGATCAAGCAGGGACGTATGTCAGCCTGACCGTGTCCTCGCCAACGCGATCGGTGGAAACAAGGCGGAGCGGCGGCCGCGGGCCGGCGAAGAATGGCTTGCCGCGACCAAGCACGTTGGGGTGGAAGTAGAGTCGATACTCATCGATAAGACCAAGGTCGGTCAGGCTTCGTGCCAGGTCTGGTCCGGAAACCGCAATCTCCCCGACAAGCCGAGCCTTCAGGCCACGGACCACCGCCTCGACGTCATCCTGCACAAGCGTGGCGTTGGGGCCGACCGATTTCAGCGAGCGCGACACGACCCATTTCGGTTGCCGTCGCCACGCCGCCGCGAACTCGTGTTGCTCCGCACTCCACTCAGGACGGTCTTCGTCCCAATAGCGCATGGTCTCGTACATGCGGCGACCGTACACGCTGCCGGTCAGGCCGCTCACGTGCTCTATCCAGTGGCGAAAGAGCGCTGGACCCGTCCGCATTTCCAGGTGGTCGACGTATCCGTCCAGCGACTGGTTCATTCCGAAGACAAGCTTCGCCATGCTACCGAACCTCCATCCCAAGGCCTTCACGATAGTATGAGCAGCCTGACGCGGAAAGCGAAGGTTGCCGCAAACGATGCGTCCAGACCTGGATGGGGGATCGATCTTCCGTATCTCTTCGAGAGACCCTCGTGCCAGCGCTCTGGTCCCGATCGGCCCCGCAGCCGAAGCCGCGGGCCGGTTCCCGGATCAGGCCCCGCTGGCTTCCTCGATGCGTCCGATCATCGCGCGCAGCGCTTCCATCGCCGTCGCCGTCTCCTCGTCCGACAGCACGTCGGCGTCGAACAGCTTCATGCTGCGCAGGCCCTCCATCACCAGGAACGCCACCAGCGTCGTGGCGTCGTGGCCGGTGTCGGCCTTGAGCCGGTCCAGGATCTGGCGCTTGAAGTGCTTTATCGGTTTCAGCATTTCCGGGTGCTGGACGATCGCGGCAAGCACGCCCGCCGGCGGCGGCGTCTGTTTCTGGCAATCCGCCAGCGAAACGTCGAGATAGGCGTGCAGCGCCGCCGCCGGCCCCGCGCCGAGCAGGGCCTGCTGCGTCTCCAGGTCGCGGTCGAAGGTTTCCAGGTGGTCGCCGACCAGCGCCTCGAGCAGGTCGAGCTTGGCCGGGAAATGATAGAGCAGGCCGCCCTTGGATACGCCGGCGCGCGCCGCCACGGCGTCGAGCGACAGATTCGCCGGGCCGACGTCGCGCGCCAGGTCGGCCGCTGCCGACAATATCCTGGCGCGCGCGCTCGGCCGCGGCAGCGCGGTCGGCGGTAGCTTCCTTACGGCGCCCATCGGCATTCTCCGGCTTTCCCAAAGGGGATGGCAGTTGACATTACCGTCCAGACGGTACAGTAAACAGCTCACACATTGCAAGCGGAGCGCATCACGGGCTCAAGACGGACCCTATCCGCCCGCCGACAACGGACAACTTCCAAACCGGCAACCTCATGATCAAGCGCTTCATCTTCGCGTTCGCCCTTCTCGTGCTCGTCTGCGGCGGGATCGTCGGCTTCAACATCTTCCGCGACCGGGCGATCGAGCAGTTCTTCGCCAACATGCCGCGGCCGGCGCTGGCCGTCTCGACGGAGGAGGTGAAGCCGATCACCTGGACACCCGGCATCGAGGCGCTCGGCACGGTCAATGCCGTCAACGGCGTCGATCTCACCGTGGAAACCTCCGGCATCGTCACGGAGATCCCTTTCAAGGCGAACCAGCGCGTCGACGCCAACCAGGTGCTGGTGCAGCTCGACGACGGCGTCGAGCGCGCCGATCTGGAGGCCACCAAGGCGCAGGCGAACCTCGACCAGGTGACGCTGCAACGCGCGCTGGAGCTGCAAAAGCGCGGCGTCGGCACCGACGTGAACGTCGATTCGGCGCGGGCGGCCGCGGCCGCGTCGACGGCGCAGGTCGCCAAGCTGCAGGCGGTGCTCGACCAGAAGCAGCTGCGCGCGCCGTTCGCCGGGACCATGGGCATCCCGCGGATCAATGACGGCCAGTACCTGACGCCGGGCACGATCGTGGCGACGCTGCAGGATCTGGAGACGATGCGGGTCGACTTCACCGTCCCCGAGCAGCAGCTCGGCCATCTCGAGATCGGCCAGTCGGTGCGGCTGCGCACCACCGAGGACGACTGGCGCTTCTCCGGCGCGGTGACCGGCATCGATCCCAAGGTCGACCCGGCGACGCGGCTGGTGTCGGTCCGCGCCGAAGTCTCCAACCCGGGCGGGCAGCTCACGCCCGGCCAGTTCGTGCAGGTGCGCGTCGAGCTCCCGACGGAATCGGACGTGATCGCCGTCGTGCAGACGGCGGTGGTGACCAGCCTCTACGGCGACTACGCCTATGTGGTCGAGCCGGCCGAGAAGAAGGACGAACCGGCGCCGGCGGCGCCTGAAGCCCCGCAGACCAGCCAGGCCGGAGAGACCACCGGCGCCGTGCCGGCGGCCCAGCAGGCCGCGGAGCCGGCGCTGGTCGCCCGCCAGGTCTTCGTCAAGACCGGGCGGCGCTCCGACGGCGTGGTCGAGATCCTTTCCGGCCTGTCGGGCGGCGACGTTGTCGTGACCGCCGGACAGAACCGGCTCTCCAACGGCGCGCCGGTCAAGATCGACAACAGCGTCACGCCCGAGCTCAAGGCGGCCTCGAAATGAGTATCTCCGACGTCTTCATCCGCCGGCCCGTCCTGTCGACGGTGCTGGCCCTGATGATCCTGCTGCTCGGCTTCCAGGGCATGTTCAACCTCTCCGTCCGGGAATATCCGGAGGTCGAGGAGACGGTCATCACCGTCACGACGGCCTATGCCGGCGCCAGCCCGGACCTGATCCAGGGCTTCATCACCGCGCCGATCGCCAGGGCTGTCTCGACCACCGAGAACATCGACTACGTGACCTCGCAGAGCAGCCCGTCCGCAAGCGTGGTGACGGTGCACATGAAGCTCGGCTCGAATCCGGACGTGGCGCTGACGGAAGTGCTGTCGAAGGTTCAGCAGGTGACCGGCGACCTGCCGCAGGACGCCGAGGATCCGACCATCGTCAAGGGCACGGGCCAGCAGTTCGCCATCATGTATCTGGCGATGCAGAACCCCAACATGACGTCGGAGCAGCTCACCGAATATATCGAGCGCGTCATCCGGCCGCGCGTCTCCACCATCGAGGGCGTGGCCGAGGTGCAGGTGCTGGGCGCCGCCAACTATTCGATGCGCGTGTGGATCGATCCGGTGCGGCTGGCGGCGCGCGGCCTCGCCGCCTCGGACGTGCTCGCGGCGATCAACTCGTCGAACTTCCTGGCCGCGCCGGGCAAGACCAAGAACGAATACGTCGCCTACGCCATCACCATGAAGTCGACGCTGCAGACCCCCGAGGCCTTCGGCGCGCTGCCGCTCAAGTCGGCCGACGGCAGCGTGGTGCGCCTGCGCGAGGTCGCCAATGTCGAGCTCGCCGCCGAAAGCACCGATACGATCGTGCGCTTCAACGGCCAACCGGGCACCTTCATCGGCATCTTCCCGACGCCCGCCGCCAACCCGCTCGACACGGCTGGCGCGGTCATAAATGAACTGCCGGCGCTCCAGGCGAGCCTGCCCGAAGGCATGACCATCACCATGGTCTACGACGCCACCGAGACGATCAGCGCATCCATCCGCGAGGTCTTCACCACCATCGCCGAGGCGGTCGCCATCGTCGTGGTGGTCATCCTCCTGTTCCTCGGCTCGTTCCGCTCTGTGCTGATGCCGGTGGTCACCATCCCGCTGTCGCTGATCGGCGTCTGCTTCCTGCTCTTCGCCGTCGGCTATTCGATCAACCTGCTGTCGCTGCTGGCCATGGTGCTGGCCATCGGCCTGGTGGTCGACGACGCCATCGTGGTGCTGGAGAACGTCCACCGCCACATCGAGGAAGGCCTGTCGCCGATGCAGGCGGCGTTCGTCGGCATGAAGGAGATCTCCGGGCCGGTCGTGGCGATGACCATCACGCTGGCCGCCGTGTTCGCGCCGCTGATGTTCACCGGCGGCCTCACCGGGGCGCTGTTCCGCGAGTTCGCCCTCACCCTGGCGGGCGCGGTCGTCATCTCCGGCATCGTGGCGCTCACCGTCACGCCGATGATGTCGGCGCGCATCCTCAAGGCCGGTGGCCACAGCCGCTTCCAGCAGTTCGTCGACCGCACCTTCGACCGTCTCGCCAACGGCTACGAACGCCTCGTCTCCGGCTCGCTGAACTACCGACCGGTGACGCTCATGGTGGTCGTCGCGCTGGTCGCGGTGACCGGCTACATGTTCACCAAGACCTCCAGCGAGCTGGCGCCGGAAGAGGATTCCGGCGCGCTGTTCTCGCTGATGACCGCTCCGCGCTACGCGACGTCGGACTACACGGCGCGCTACGCCCAGCAGATCTACGAGCTGACCAAGGACATCCCCGAACTCAGGGCGACCTTCTCCATCGTCGGCATCGGCGGGGCCACCAATTCCGGCTTCTCGGTGTGGGCGTTCAAGGACTGGGCGGAGCGCGGCCGCTCGCAGAAGGAGCTGCAGGCCGACATCCAGGCGCGGCTGTCGCACGTGGCCGGCGTCGAAGCGCTGGTGTTCGCGCCGCCTTCGCTGCCGGGCGCCGGCGGCGGCCTGCCGATCTCGATGGTCATCCAGTCGACCGGCTCGCCCGACCAGGTGTTCCAGGTCGCCGAGGAGATCAAGAACCAGGCGCAGGCGTCCGGCCGCTTCATCGTCGTGCAGAACTCGCTCAGCTTCGACGCGCCCGAGGTGACGGTGACGATCGACCGCGACCGCGCCGCGGCGCTCAACCTGCCGATCAGCGACATCGCCTCGACGCTCGGCCTGCTGGTCGGCGGCGGCAAGATCGCGCAGTTCGACCGCGACTCCAACAGCTACGACATCATCATGCAGGTGCCGGACAATTACCGGCACAATCCGGAATCGCTCGGCAAGTATTATGTGCGCAGCATCAGCGGCGACATGGTGCCGCTGTCGGCGGTGGTGAACATCGCGGTGAACTCGTCGCCGGCTTCGATCGAGCAGTTCAACCAGCTGAACTCGGCGACCATCTCGGCGCTGCCAGTGCCCAGCGTGACGACCGGCGACGGACTGGCGACCATTGAGGACATCGCCCGGCCGCTGCTGCCGGAAGGCTTCTTCGTCGACTACGCCGACCAGTCGCGGCTGGAGCGCGACCAGGGCAACACCATCATGATCGCCTTCGGGCTTGCGGTGGTCGTCATCTACCTGGTGCTTGCCGCCCAGTTCGAGAGTTTCCGCGATCCGCTGATCATCATGATGTCGGTGCCGCTGTCGATCTTCGGCGCGATCATACCGCTCAATCTCGGGCTGGGCACGCTCAACATCTACACGCAGGTCGGACTGATCACGCTGATCGGGCTGATCACCAAGCACGGCATCCTTCTGGTGGAATTCGCCAACCAGCAGCGCGAGGAGCACGGGATGAGCCGGCATGACGCGATCATCGCTTCGGCCAAGGTGCGGCTGCGGCCGATCCTGATGACCACGGCGGCGATGGCGCTGGGCGTGGTGCCGTTGATCATCGCCCAGGGCGCCGGCGCCGCCGCGCGCTACTCCATGGGCCTGGTCATCTTCACCGGCATCCTGGTCGGCACGCTGTTCACGCTGTTCGTGGTGCCGATGTTCTACACCTACATCTCGCGCCGGGAGCTGGCGGCCAAGGTTGAGGCGCCGACGGCTCGGCCGCCCGGCCACGGGGCACCGGTGCCGCACTGAGGGATCGGTCCGCGGTCGATCCGGCAAGGCCCGCCCGCCAGGCGGGCCTTCGTTTTTCAGAAAGGGATGCCGGCAGCCGGCTGCAACGCCGAAAAGTCGGGGTCAGCCGATCCCGTCGGCGATCAGACGATGAAGTCGCTCACATCGAGAACGTGGCGGCCGATCAGCACGATCTGGAACTCGGCTGATGTATCGTTGTCGATGTTGCCGACAATGACGGTGTCGCCGGCCGAATTATACGTATAGCGCAGCTCGCCCGGGCTGTTGGCAACAAAGCTGTCCCGGCCGATGAAGTCGAAGGCCTGGTTGCCGGCACGCGTCAAATCGGCGTCGAGCTTCGAGAGATCGATCAGGTCGTCATAGCCGGCGCCGTCGTTGATCTGGAAATCGGCGATGACGTCGCGGCCCGAGGCACTGGTCATCTCGGAGACGCTGACGAAGCGGAAAACATCGTCTCCCGAGCCGCCCGACATCAGGTCGCTGCCGAGCCCGCCCCATATCTGGTCGTTGCCGCTTTCGCCATAGATGTCGTCGTCGCCGAGACCGCCCAAAAGCTTGTCGCTGCCGCCATTGCCGTCGATCAGGTCGTGGCCGCGGCCGCCGAACAGCACGTCGGCGGAATTCGTGCCGGCGATGTCGCGGTCCCGCGTCGAGCCGTCGAACACGAAATCGGCGGAGACGAACTCGCCGCGGGCCACGTCGGCGATCTCGATGACATGGTTGATGCCGCCGAGATAGGCGTTGAGGATCGCGCCGCCGTCCGAGGTGTTGCCGAGCAGCGCCTGCACCTGGTTGAAATCGGACACGCCCCATTCGCGCAGGTCGATGCGGTCCTGGCCCAGCTCGAAATCGGCGATGAAATCGTCGCTCAGGCCGGTCGAGCGGTCGCTCGAGCGGAACCAGTCCGCGCCGGAGCCGCCATAAAGCGTATTGATGCCGCTGTCGCCATAGATGTCGTCGTCGCCGGAGCCGCCGTAAAGCGTGTCGTTGCCGGCCCCGCCGGAAACAAGATCGTGGCCCTCATAGCCGTAGATCCTGTCATTGCCGCCGAAACCGTAGATCTCGTCGCTCGCGGTCGTGCCGCGAATGACTTCGCCGCCATTGGTGCCCTTGATCAGTGCCATGAACAAATCTCCTCATCGCCCCGCGGCGACCGTCCTACAGAGAGCCTGGTGAACCGGGAATGAATGGGGGCGTGAGCCGGAGAGTGAGGGAATTGGTAGCCATGGCCAAAACAAGGTTTGATTTTATCCCAGCGGAAATAGGGTATAGACACGCGAATTCGCGAACCTATGCCTCCCTAGGGATGCCCCACTTTTTAGAAATGAAGTTATCCTTGCTTTTTTTGGATGACTCCCCTAGATAGGAAGGTATAATTTCATAATTGGTAAAATTTTGCGGCGCTTGCTTCAAGGAACAACCCATAACTTCACACCCACTAATTGCCGAGGTCCTTTTCAAGGATAGGCCTGCAGGAACCCTCCAACGGACGGTTACCGGCGGCACGCGTTTTTCCTATGCGGAAGGCTGGGACGCGGATATCGCCTGCTGTTTTCCCGCTACGCGGCGCGAACATGAATGGGCGAACGGCCTCCACCCATTTTTCCAGCACCTGGGACCTGAGGGCTGGTTGCGAGAACGTCAGGCGCGCAGCGCTCACGTGGATAGTCAGGATGATTTCGGGCTTTTGCTGCGTTACGGCGTGGACTGCATCGGCGCGGTCGGCATTAGGCCCTCGGCGTCCGCCCCGCTGCAAACCATCGCGGAAGTTGGCCCGACGCCCGGCAGGACGGTGTCAGGCGTTCAGAAAAAGCTTCTGGTGGTCCGAAATAGCGATGGCTTTGCCCCTGCCGGACCGACAGGGCCGGCGCCTTTCATTGCGAAATTCAATTCGGAGGCGATCGACAGCCTTGTGCGAAACGAACTTCGCAGCTTGCGTTGGACCGCTGCTGTCCTCGGCAAGAAAGAGGTGACGGACTTCGAGCAGGGACGAGTCGGAAACGACACGGCGCTCATAATTACTCGCTTCGATCGCGGCCCGAATGGTGAAAAATTCCGTCAGGAAGACTGCGCTCAAATCCTTGTTAAACCGAGAAACAACGACCATTCCGGCAAATACGATAGCTCATACGAAGAGGTAGCCGAAATCATAAGGACCCACTCTTCGAGGCCGACGATCGATCTGGCCCGCTACTTCCGACGCCTCGTGGCCTTTGCCTTGATCGGAAACTGCGACGCCCATCTCAAGAATTTCTCGCTCCTCGAAACGTCAACTGGTCTGCGCCTGTCACCCGCCTACGATGTGCTCAATACGGCTTTTTACGACAATTTCGACAAAACCTTCGGACTGGCGATCGGTGGCAAGTTTCAACATATCGAGGAACTCGACGGCGGCCTTTTTCGTCGTTTCGGCAAAGCCATCGGCTTGAACGACCGCGTCACCGAACAAACGTTCTCCGAACTCAAAAGGCGGGTAGAAAGGGCAACGCCAGTCCTACGTCCGCCACCAGGCGAAGAACCCAGCGGATTTGCAACCCGTTTCGCGGAGATTGTGGGCAATCAATGTCTCAGAATTCTCGCGGGCTGAAGCCCCTAAACTGGCAACAGCTTGTTGATGAGGCTCTCGCCCGTCGCAAGGCAGAAAACTTGACTCAGCGTGAGCATGCCGCCCTTGCCGGCGTGAGCATTCCCACTCTTGCAGGTTTCGACCGCGGAGAAACCACATTAACTCTGGCAAAAGCATTCGATATCCTGCGAGTGGTCGGGCTTCTCGACGAGCCGGCACAGGGCGGCGCTCAGGAACGCTTCTTAAGGGAAGCCATCGAGCGCTGGAGAACTCTCACCAATGCATTGCCAAGCGGCAATGTCGCTCGGTTTCCGGACGGCTTCTACCGGATAGATTATTATCTCGAAGGAGAATTGAAGACATTCTCCCTGCGCGATTACGAAAACATTCTGCGGCAGGCGATTACGCGGCACACTGGCTGGCCGGCCTTCCTCATACTGGATCGCGAAGATCTTGCACCGCGCCAAGTGGATGGAACCGTTGAGGTATGGTTTGAGCCGAAGGAATATGTCGATAGGGCCTTCGAGAGCGATCCTGCGCACTGCGATTTCTGGCGAGCGACTCCTTCCGGGCGACTTTTTCTGATCCGCGGCTACCAAGAGGACGGACAGGAGACGTTCCCCCCTGCAAGCGTCTTCGACACGACGCTGCCAATCTGGCGCATAGGCGAGGTACTGCTGCATGCGGAACGGCTTTCCAGGCTTATGGCCAAGGCTAGTCCCGGTGCGATCAGCGTCCATTTTCGGGCGCTGTATACCGGCCTGCAGGGTCGGCAATTGCGGAATTGGGCAAATCCGCTTTCCGGCATGACGCTTGTTGGACGCCCTTCGCGAAGCGACGAGGTTCTCCTTGAGGCCGAAATTCCAGCAGAAGGAATTACCGAACGGCTTGCCGAACACATTCTACCGCTCGTATCGTCATTGTACGAACGCTTCGATGTCGAAGGCGTTTCGCTCGCTCATGTCCAAACTGAGGTAGCGCAACTCCTCAAAGGGAAGTTCTAAGGAACGGTGCTCGCCCCCGGCGTCCTGGAAGGGCAGATCGCACCGTCTATCCTACCCTCTCCAGATACCTCCTCACCCTTCCGATCTCCTCCCCTGCCCCCCTCGCCGCGACAACCTGGTCGGGCCGCACCAGCACCCAGCCCGGCGCCGAGACGTGGTAGCGGTCGCGCACCTCGCCTTTCGGGTCGCTCGTCTCGTCCAGCGCCACAATCCTGACCGCATCGGAAAAGCCCTCCGGGACGTCGCCGAGCCCGATCGCCTTGCCGGATTGCGAAAACAGCAGCAGCGTGTGGCGGGTCGGCGAAAATTCGCCCCACAATGCGCGCGGCTCGCCGCTCGCGGCGTCGAGGAACGTCGCGTCGAGCGCGCGCGTGCCGACGTCTGTGCGCTTCGGCCGCCGCGGCGGGTTGCCCAGCGCCACCAGCGGGCCGTCCTCGTAGACGATCGTCGTCTCCGACAGCTCGACCGTCAGCATCTTCTGCACCGCCGGCAGGTTGCCCACCACCGTCACCGCGATGTCGCGCAGGAAGGTCGCGACCTTGCCCGGGGCGAAGGCGACGTGCAGCCGCTGCGCCGAGCCGCGGATCACCTCGCGCGCCACCGGCCGGCGCTCCGCTTCATAACTGTCGAGCAGAAGCTCGGCATCGCCGCGGCCGTGCAGAACGTGGCCCAGCTTCCAGCCGAGATTGAAGGCGTCCTGGATGCCGGTGTTCATCCCTTGCCCGCCCGCCGGGCTGTGGATGTGCGCGGCGTCGCCGGCCAGGAACACGCGGCCGACGCGGAATCTTGCCGCCAGCCGCTCGTTGGTGCGGAAGGAGGAAAGCCAGGTCGGGTCGCTGATGCGCGCGCCGAGCGGGCCATGCCGGTCCATCAGCGTCTGCAATTCCTCCAGCGTCGGCGGCGACGCGTCCTCGCTGTCCTCGCGCATGGTGAAGATGCGCCAGATGCCATCCTCGAACGGGAACAGCGCCACCGTATTGCCGCCGTGCCACCAGATGTAGAGGCTGCGCCGGTCAAGGCCGGCGCCGTCGATCTTGACGTCGCCGAGCAGAAACATCTGCGGCTCGGTATAACCCTCGAACGCGATGCCGACGCCGTGGCGCACGGAGCTGCGCGCTCCGTCGGCGCCGACGAGGTATCTTGTCCGCATCCTCTGCTCGCCGCCATCGGCATGTTTCAAGGTCGCGCTCACGCCGTCATCGTCCTGGTCGAGGCCGGTCAGCTCGACGCCGCGCTCCACCGTGGCACCGAGTTCGGCCAGCCGTGCGGTCAGGATCTGCTCGGTGCGCGACTGCGGCAGAAGCAGCGGATAGGGATAGGGGCTGTCGATGCCGTCGCCGACCGCGATGGCACCGAGCCGGCGCCTGCCGTCGCCGGCGATCAGCGATTTCAGCCGCACCCCGCGTTCCAGAAATTTGTCCACCACGCCCATGGCGTGCAGCGCCTCGAGGCTGCCGCTCCACACGGCCAGCGCCTTCGACACGGCAGCCGGCGCGGCGTTGCGGTCGACGATGCGCACGGGCACGCCGTGGAGCCGCAGCGTGATCGCCAGCGACAGGCCGGTCGGACCCGCGCCGACGACGAGAACCGGAATTTCCGACGCCATGACGATGCCCCTCCCCCGCGAGCGCCTGGCGTTCGCGCGTCGAGAATGACCGAGCCGTGCCGGAATTCAAGCGGTCTGGCCAGCCCGGGCATGTGTTCGCGCGCCCAAGTCACGCCATCGTATACGCAAGCTTAACGGCGGCGGGGATCATCGGGATTATCCTTGGGCCACGTGATCTGGACAGATCAAATTCGCCATCTGCTCCACTGGCCACAAGCAGGAATTGCAGCTAGAAGTTCTCCTACAATTGCCAACGGGGGTTGGGGACAATGATGAAATCGTGCCTTCGGGCGGCGCTGGCTATTCTCGCCGCCTCTATTCTGGTCGCCGGTCCGGTCCAGGCGGAGTCGCTTGCCGGGAAGATCGGCAAGAAGCGCTATCCCGTGCAGTTTCCGGTCGGAATGAAAGGACCCTGCCAGCAGGTCTACGAGGCTTATATCGCGGCGCCCGGCCACTCGGCCTATGCGCAGACGCCGCTCAGCTACAGCGTCGAAGCCTTCTTCTGCGGGCGCGCCTTCAATGCGCCGTCGCAGAAGGAAGCCGAAAGGCGCGCCCTTGCCGACTGCAATTCCGTCGGCACGAAATACAAGCTCAAGGTCGCCGGCGCCTGCGCGGTCTACGTGTCGAAATAGGCATGACAGCGCAAGCGCTGGACATCGCTGGTGACGGCCGCGCCGGCGCGCGGCCTCTCGGCGAATGTTGCCCGGCGCTTCTCTCGAGCCAAGCCGCCGGAGGCCGCCCAGGATCGCAATCGTCGCCGGCTACGGCACCGCTACGCCGGGCAACGGCGCCACGCCCGGCAGCGGCATCTCCCCCGGCAGGGGCATCGCACCGGGCGGCATCGCGCGGTCGCCGTTCACCAGCCTCAGCACCAGCCGGTGCACATTGCCGCCGTCGCGCAGCTCCTGCCTGTCGAAGTCGCGGCCGCGCGTCCGCTGCTCCTGCGACAGGGCCGCTAGGTGCTTCGTCAGTTCCTCGCGGATCTTCGTGCATTTGCGATCGTCGGCCACGGTGAGGCCGACCGACACCGCCTCGATCTTCCTGACCATGTCGACGATGAATTCGCCATGCACGCGCTCATGCGCCTCGATGCCGGCGATGAAGTCGTCCCACAGCGCCTGCGTGGCCGGCGGCAGTTTTTTGGCCGGTTTCGGCAGGTGGTAGACGATCGTCAGCTTGGGTTTTGCCGCGGCAAGACGGCAGCCCCCGCCTTCCGGCCGGTAGTCGCGCGACCAGGTCAGCTTGAAGGTGGTGACCGCGACGGCGCGGCCGATGCCGGCCTTGGGCCCACGCTCGCCGATCGATTCGTAGAGCTCGATGCCGCTCTGGCCGGTAATGGCGTAGGCCTCGATCTTCTCCACCGGCTGCCAGGCCTGCTGCGCCGCCAGGGGCGCGGGCGCGAAGCAGGCGGCGGCGAATGCCAGCCGCAGGCCTGCCTTCATCGGAAACGTCATGTCCATCCCATTCCCTTGGTCAAGGAGCTGCGGTTTGGCAACCGGCGGGGCGCCGCAGCCAGCTTACTTTTCCGCTTATCCGGCGCGAATTTCTGTTCTTCCCGGCACGAATTTCTGCTCTCCCACGACGAAAAATTCCTCGGTTCCCACGAAAACAAGGCCAAATCCGTCCGCCGGCATGCTGTTTGGCACCGTATGCGCCCCAGTCATGCCGCTGTCGCCATCGCGCTGTCAGCATGCTCGCGCCGGTCGGTTGCCGTTTGCCATGGGCAGGCGCATCGTCCGGTACAGCAGCGGGCGGCGGACGCGGACAACAAGGGAGCGAACCATGGCCTCGAATTTCGTCTGGTACGAACTGATGACAAGCGATGTGGAGGCGGCGGAAGCCTTCTACACCAAGGTAGTGGGCTGGACTGCGGAAGCCTTTCCCGGCTCCGACTTCCTCTACAGGATCATGAAGACCGGCGAGGTCAGCCTCGGCGGGATCATGGAGATACCGCAAGAGGCGCGCGCCATGGGCCAGCCGCCCGCCTGGCTCGGCTATATCCATGCCGCGAACGTCGACGAGGCGACCGAGGGCGTGCGCAAGGCCGGCGGCGCGGTGCATCGCGAGCCCTCCGATATCGCAGGCGTCGGCCGCTTCTCCGTCGTCGCCGATCCGCAGGGCGCCGTGTTCCTCCTGTTCGCACCGCAGGGCGATGGCGGGCCGACGCTGCCCGCCACGGCTCCCGGACGCGTCGGCTGGCACGAGCTCTACACCAGCGACTGGCAGGCGGCGCTCGACTTCTACTCCGGTCAGTTCGGCTGGACCAAGGACGAGGCGATGGATATGGGGCCGATGGGCACCTACCAGCTCTTCGCCGTCGACGGCCAGCAGACCGGCGGCATGATGAACATGCCGGAGCAGGTGCCCGCACCGGCCTGGCTGTTCTATTTCAACGTGGAGGCGATCGACGCCGCCGCCGAGCGCGTCAGGTCGGGCGGCGGCCAGGTGCTCAACGGACCGATGGAAGTGCCCGGCGGGAGCTGGATCATCCAGTGCATGGATCCGCAGGGCGCCATGTTCGCGCTGGCTGCGCCCGCAAGGTGAGGCGTCGTCCGGACCTTCCGCACGCGGGGAGAAGGTGGCCGAAGGGCCGGATGAGGAGCGGCTTGCACTAACAGGCACCCCCACCCCTAGCCCCTCCCCACAAGGGGGAGGGGGACTTTGCGGCCGCCATGCAACGCAAAACCGTCGACGATTAGTGCTCGGCGGAAAGGTCAGCCGGTCCCCCTCCCTCTTGTGGGAAGGGGTTAGGGGTGGGGGTAAAACCCTGCCCGCCGAGGGGGAGAAGAAAGCCCGCCTTCTCACGCCTCCTGGATGGCGGAGAGCTTCCAGTCGCCGCCGCTCTGGCGCACGAAGGTCCAGAGTTCCGTCGTCTCGGTGATCTCGTCGGGGTCGCCGGACACGATCTCGCCGCTGGAGCGGTCGCGCATCACATCGCGGGATTCGTAGCGGAACGCGGCGGTGGCGTAATCGCGGCCGTCCTCGCGCCAGCTTTCGGCGACATCGGCCTGTAGCAGGTGCACGTCCGTGACTTCGTTGCGGACGCCGTTCTGCGCGTTGTCGGCGAGTTCCTCGGAGAGGAACGACACCATCTCAGGGGTGACGAGGCGGCGCAGCGCCGCATGGTCCTCGGCGGCGAACGCCCCCTGCACTTCGGCCAGCAGGTGCTGGAAGGTGTCGAGGTCACGCTGGTCGAGCGAAATGTCCTCGCTGACGGGCGCAGCCGGCGCGGCAGACCCCGAGCCGATGCTCGGAATGCGGAAGCCGCCGCTGGTGCCGCCTGCCTCGCGCGGCGTCTCGTCGCGGGCGTAGCCCATCGGCGCCCCGGCGCCGGCCAGCGCCGGCTGTTGCCGCGAGCGGAAGAAACGCAGCGCCAGCATGACCAGGCCGCCGATCAGCAACACCTGCAGGATGAGGCCGAGCATGCCGGCCAGCCCGCCAAAGCCCTGGCCGAGCAGCAGGCCGATCAGGCCGCCGATCAGCAGGCCGCGCATCATCGTGCCGCCGAACCCGTTCATGAAGCCCGGCCGCTGAGGCCCGGCCTGCGGCTGGCGCGCGGCGCTGTTGGTGGTGGACGGCCCCGGATTGGGGGTCATGGTGCGCTCGACCGGGGCTGCCGGCTGTGGTGCCGTACGGGTCGGCGGCGCCGACTGGAAAGTGCGCGTGCCCCGGCTGCCGAAGCTGCCGCCGCGGCGCGCTTCGGCGTAATCCACCGCGACCACGGACAGCGCCAGCGACAGCCCTGCGAACAACACGGCCAACCGCGGCCAGCGGGACAATTTCATCGCACCTTCTCCTCTTGCGAAATGCATCCGCCTCCATATGGGGAGGCGGTGTGGAGATTTCAGCGTTTGTATGAACTGTCAACCGCATGGCAGGCGATGACGGTGCGTCAATCCGCCATTGCGGTTCGCGTCAAAGCGCAGCACCATGCGCCTTGACGCTTCCGGAGGATCGATGTTCCAAAAAATCCTGATCGCCAACCGCGGCGAGATCGCCGTCCGCGTCATGCGCACGGCACGGCGCATGGGCGTGCGGACGGTGGCCGTCTATTCCGACGCCGACCGGCGGGCGCTGCATGTCGGCCTCGCCGACGAGGCGGTGCATATCGGTCCCTCCCCGGTCGGAGAGAGCTATCTCCGGGCGGACCGGATCATCCAGGCGGCGCTCGAGACCGGCGCCGAGGCGATCCATCCCGGCTACGGCTTCCTTTCGGAGAATCCGGATTTCGTCGACAAGGTGACGGCGGCCGGCCTGGTCTTCATCGGCCCGTCGGCCAAGGCGATCCGCGCCATGGGCCTCAAGGACGCCGCCAAGGCACTGATGGAGAAGGCCGGCGTGCCGGTGGTGCCGGGTTACCACGGCGACACCCAGGCGCTGGTGCTGCTTGCCACCAAGGCGCGCGAGATCGGCTATCCCGTGCTGATCAAGGCGCGCGCCGGCGGCGGCGGCAAGGGCATGCGCCGCGTCGACGACCCCGACGATTTCGCCGATGCGCTGGCCGGCGCCAGGCGGGAGGCGAAATCCGCCTTCGGCGACGACCATGTGCTGATCGAGAAATATGTCGAGAAGCCGCGCCACATCGAGGTGCAGGTGTTCGGCGACAATCTCGGCAACGCGGTCCACCTTTACGAGCGCGACTGCTCGGCGCAGCGCCGCCACCAGAAGGTGATCGAGGAGGCGCCTGCCCCCGGCATGACCGGGGCGATGCGCGCCGCCATGACCGACGCCGCGGTGAAGGCGGCCAAGGCGATCAGATATTCCGGTGCCGGCACCATCGAGTTCATCGTCGACGCCTCCGAAGGGCTGCGGCCCGACCGCTTCTGGTTCATGGAAATGAACACACGCCTGCAGGTCGAGCATCCGGTCACCGAGATGGTCACCGGCATCGACCTGGTCGAATGGCAGTTGCGGGTGGCGTCTGGCGAGCCGCTGCCGAAGACGCAGGACAAGATTCGGCTTTCCGGCCACGCCTTCGAGGCGCGGCTCTATGCCGAGGACGCCGCAAAAGGTTTTCTGCCGGCCACCGGCACGCTGCATCACCTGAGCTTTCCCGACGCCACGGCAGCGGGCACCGCCCTGCGTGTCGAGACCGGGGTCGGGGCGGGCGATGCGATCTCGCCCTATTACGACCCGATGATCGCGAAACTGGTCGCACATGGGCCGGACCGCCCCGGCGCGCTGGCCGCGCTGGCCAAAGCTTTGGAGGCGACGGAGGTCGCCGGCTCGGTCACCAACCTCGCCTTCCTTGCGGCGCTCGCCGCCGATGCCGACTTCGCCGCCGGCGACGTCGATACCGGCCTGATCGGCCGCAAGCAGGAGGCGCTGACACAGCTTCCGCCGCCGGACGAAACGGTCGTCGCCGACGCGGCGCTTGCCGCGTCAGGTCTCGACGAGCAGGCTCCGTCGGCCGATCCTTGGTCGGCGCTGGCCGGCTATGCCCATTTCCATGCCGCGCCGTGGCGGACGACGCTGCGCTACGGGCAGGAGGAGATTCTCGCGCGGATCGCGGTCGAAGGCGGTGCGGCCAAGGTGGCGGTCGAAGGCGCAGCGCCCTCCCTCCCCCTCGAGGGGAGGGTCCGGCCGAAGGCCGGGGGTGGGGTCGTCCCGGCCGTGCGCGACGCCACCGTGCAACCTGCGGGGAAGGCGGGGTCGAGCACGGCCGTACCGACCCCCTCTGTCGGCTTCGCCGACGTCTCCCCCTCGAGGGGGGAGAGGCGCGTGGTGCGTTGGCCCGGCCACGTCACCGTGTTCCGCGGCGCCGTCGGCTACGACTTCATCGTCGCCGATCCGCTGGAGCGCAGCGACGACGCGGAGGCGGCGGGGTCGATGCGGGCGCCGATGCCGGGCCTGGTCAAGGTGGTGCGCGCGGCAGCGGGCGATGCGGTCAAGAAGGGGCAGCCGCTGCTCGTCCTGGAGGCCATGAAGATGGAGCACACCATCGCCGCCGCGCATGACGGCGAGATCGCCGAGATCGCGGTCGAGGGGGCGCAGGTGTCGGAGGGTGCGGTGCTGGTCAGGTTCGCGGAGTGAGCGAACAGCAAGCGGCCGTCCTCCAGGGCGAGCTTCGAAGGACGCACCGTCATAAAAGCAAACGGCCGGGACGAAGCCCGGCCGCCGGCTGCCTGAGACCGCAAACCTATTGGACGATCGGCGCGTATTTGCCGTCGTGCCACTGGTTGATGTCGTAGCTGGCGTTCTTCAGGTCGCCCTTCTCGTCGAAGGTGACCTCGCCGACCACGGTGCTGATCGGCTCACCGTTCTTCAGCGCCTCGGCGACCTTCATCGGATCGTCGCTGCCGGCGCGTTCGACGCCTTGCGCGATCGCCTGGACCACCGCGTAGGAGAACAGCGTAAACCCTTCCGGCACGAAGCCGCCGGCCTTGATCTTCTCGACTGCCTCCTTGGCCTCAGGCTTCGCCTGCGGGTCGGACGGGAAGACGAACATGGTGCCTTCGCCGGCCGGGCCGGCGATCTGCCAGAATTCCGGCGAGGCGATCGAATCCGGCATGATCAGCTGGAACTTGAAGCCCTGCTCGGCCGACTGGCGCAGCATCAGGCCGGCCTCCGGGTGATAGCCGCCGAAATAGACGACGTCCGCCTTCAGCTCCTTCAACTTGGTGACCAGCGCCGAATAGTCCTTCTCGCCGGCGTTGAGGCCCTCGTAGAGGATTTCCTTCAGGCCGGCCGTGTTCATGGTCTCGCGCACCGCGTCGGCGACGCCCTGCCCGTAGGCGCTCTTGTCGTGCAGCACGACGACGTTCTTGCCCTTGAATTTCTCGGCGATCCACGGGCCGATGAAGGCGCCCTGCGCGTCGTCGCGGGTATAGAGACGCATGATCGTCGGCCAACCCTTCTCGGCCGCCGCGTCGGTCAGCTCCGGATTGGACGAGGCAGGGCTCATCATCAGCACGCCGCTTTCGGCATAGACGGCGGAAGCCGGGATGCTCGATCCCGAGCAGGCATGGCCGTCGACGAACTTGATGCCCTCGGCGACGATGCGGTTGGCCACCGACACCGCCTGCTTGGGGTCGCACACGTCGTCCTCGATGACGATGTTGATCTTGCGGCCGCCGACGCCGCCCTTCTCGTTGATCGCCGCCGCGGCCGCCTGGGCGCCCTGCTTGAACTGGTCGCCGATGTTGGCGAGCTGGCCCGTCATCGGGCCGACCACGGCGATCGAGATGTCCTGGGCAAAGGCGGGGTCGGCAAGAACAAGGCTGAGCGCGGCCGCGCCGAAGAGATGTTTCAGTCTTTTCATGGAAAACTCCTCCCTTTTGTCGCCGCAGGATAGTCGAGCGGCGTCCCCTTGTCAGGTGGCTGGGATGCCATGATGGGGCGACGCAACGTCAGCGCCAGCGACGGCCCGGCAACTGGTCCATGAACCTGCCGGGAAAGCGCGATGCCGCGACCGGCGGAGGAACCGGTCGCGGCATCGGGCAAGCTCTCGCCATGCCTCGCCTGTCGTGCCGCGCGGTCTACCGCCGCGCTGGCGGTCGATCGGATACCGTCGCCCGGGACGGTTTTCCGCCTCCGGATCGTATCCGAGCCTGCCGCGAACGCGTTGGAGCGCGTTTTGCCGCGGCGGGAATTCCCTGTCAGTGGGTCGTCATCCACTCGCGCGCCTGGCGCAGCGCCAGCGCGATCTCCTGCTTCGACATGCCGGCCGAAAGCTCGGAGCGCAGTTCCGCGGCGCGGACCGAGCCCTTGATCGCGGCGATGTTGAACCATTTGTGCGCGGCGATCGCGTCGGCGGCGCAGTCGCGGCCGGTCGCATACATCAACCCCAACTCGCACAGTACGTCTGCCTGGGCCGAAGCGCCGAGGGTTCCGCTGTCGACGTCGAATATCTCAAAGCGTGCCATTTGCCTGTCCCTGTCCCTTGTCCCGAGAGCCCGGCTGTCCCGTCCGGTTCGCTCGTTCGATGGTTCGAAGGATGCCGGGGAGGCTTGAAACCGGCGTTAAGCGGCGTCGTTAACCGGCGGCAAACAAAACCCAAACAAGCGGTAAACCTCGGAATTCATTAAGGATCGTATCCCTTGCAGACCGGGCGGTGCCGTGAAAATTCTCCGAAAATTTACGCTGCCGCCGTCAACGCTTCCTTCACCACGAATGCGCTTCGCGGCCGGTGCCGAGGGCGTGAGGCGGCGAAAAATTACGGCGATCTTCCGCAGCGGCACCGGCTTTCCGCCGGAGCGGACTTCGATTAGCTTACGTTTTCGTAAGATGCCGGAACGTGAAACCACGCCGGATCGACGGGAGGACGGAAATGTTTCGCAGGACGACGATGATCTTCGCGGCCATGATGCTGACGGCCGGCGCCGCCTATGCCGACCCGATCGAGGGCAACTGGCGCACCCAGAGCGGCGAGACCGCGGCGATCGGCGATTGCGGCGGCGGCTACTGCATCACGCTGAAGACCGGCAAGCACAAGGGCAAGGGCATCGGCAAGGTGTCTGCGCAGGGCGGCGGCCAGTATTCCGGCTCGATCACCGACCCGGCCACCGACAAGACCTACGCCGGCAAGGCGACGCTTACCGGCGGCAGCATGCGCATGAAGGGCTGCGTGCTCGGCGGGCTGATCTGCCGGAGCCAGACGTGGACGAAGCAGTAGCGAATAGCGAATAGCGAATAGCGAATAGCGAATAGCGAATAGCGAATAGCGAATAGAAGACAGTTGCGACTGGGGTCGGCTCGCGCAAGCCAAACCCTATTCGCTACTCCCTATTCGCTATTCGCTCCTTCGATCGCTATTCGCTCCATTTCACGCTCTCGCCCGCTGCCCGAACAGAACCTTCTGCGCCTCCTTGTCGTCGGCGATGTTGCGGCGGTGCTCCTCGCCGACCGCCAGGCCGCGCTCGACGGCGGGGCGCGCCAGCAAGGTCTCGAACCAGCGCTTGAGGTTGGGGAATTCCTCCAGATCCTGGCCCTGGTTCTTGTAGGGCCTGACCCAGCCGATGCAGGCCATGTCGGCGATCGAATAGGCGCCGGCCAGGAAATCGCGGTCGGCCAGCCGCTTGTTCATGACGCCGTAGAGGCGGTTCACCTCGTTGGTGTAGCGGTTGATCGAATAGTCGATCTTTTCCGGCGCATACTGGCGGAAATGATGGGCCTGGCCGGCCATGGGTCCCAATCCTCCCATCTGCCAGAACAGCCACTGGTCGACCTCGGTGCGCTGGCGCTCGTCGGCGGGATAGAATTGTCCGAACTTCCGGCCGAGATATTGCAGGATGGCGCCGGACTCGAACACCGAGATGGGCTCGCCGCCCCATTTTCCGTCTGAAGAAGGCCCTTCCGGATCGACGATCGCCGGCATCCGGTTGTTGGGCGCGATCTTCAGGAAGGCCGGCTCGAACTGCTCCCCCTTGCCGATGTTCACGTATTTCACCGTGTAGGGGACGCCGAGTTCCTCCAGCATGATGGAAATCTTCCAGCCGTTCGGCGTCGGCCAGTAGTGGAGCTCGATCGGCTGCGTCTGCGTGGTCATGCGAAAAGTCTCCCGGTTTGCGCTGCCGAAGACTTAGGCGGCGAAAGCCCCCACGCAAGGCGCCGGGCGGCTGTGCTTCGATGAAAAAAGCTGAACGCCGAATGAACGGCGCTCTCAGGACGGGTTCAGCGCCGGACCGGCATAGTCCCGTTACAAACAAGACGTAGTCTCCACGACTGAGGGCAAACACATGCTCCGCCTCGCCGCCAAGACGCTGAAGATCGTGCCGCTGATGGCTCGCGCCGCGCTCGTCAGCCTGCTGCTCGCCGCGCCGGTTCTCGCCGTCCCGGCCGTCGGCGGCGACCGCAGCCTGCAGATCGAGGCGCCGCAGGCCAAGAAGATGGGCGCCGGCTTCGTCCTGCTGGTCAGCCTGCAGCGGGGCTAAGCCGCAAGGAGGCCGGACACGGCCGCGAGGCATTTCCAACTCGCGGGAGCCTCTGCCTCAATCGATCGGCCGCTCCAGCCCTCTCCCGGTTGTCATGTTTGCCCTCTATAATGGCTCATGGAAAAGCGAATCTATCCCGAACCTGCCCAGACCATCATCTCGCCGGAGCCCTTTGTCCGGCAGACCTTCACCGACGCCACCAAGGCGGTCGAGGCGCTGAAGCGCCTTTATGCCCGCAATACGGAATTCCTGCGCTCCTCCTTCGCCGGCATCGGCAGCGACAAGGACCTGAAGGGCCGCTACCGCGCCTACTATCCCGAGGTGGGCGTCACCACCCTCTCCTATTCCCAGGTCGATTCCCGCCAGGCCTACGGGCACATGTCGGTGCCCGGTCACTTCACCACCACGATCACCAGGCCCGATCTGTTCGAGACCTATCTCGTCGAGCAGTTGCAGCTCATCATGAAGAACCACGGCGTGCCGGTGGTGGTGTCGGAATCGGACACGCCGATCCCGCTGCATTTCGCCTTCCTCGAAGGCACGCATGTCGACGGCTCGGTCGCCGAGCGGCTGCGCCGGCCGATCCGCGACTTCTTCGACGTACCGGACCTCGACGGCACCGACGACCTGATCGCCAACGGCACATACGAGCCGATCCCAGGCGAGCCGCGGCCGCTGGCGCCGTTCACCGCGCAGCGCATCGACTATTCGCTGCACCGGCTGCCGCACTATACGGCGACCACGCCCGACCATTTCCAGAACTTCGTGCTGTTCACCAACTACCAGTTCTACATCGACGAGTTCTGCATCTACGCCCGCGACCTCATGGCCAAGGGCGGAGGCGGCTATTCCGAATTCGTCGAGCCGGGCAATCTTCTGACCCCGGCGGGCGCCACCGCGCCCGTCTCCGGCGCGCTGCCGCCGCGCACGCCGCAGATGCCGGCCTACCATCTGAAGAGACCGGGGCATGCCGGCATCACCATGATCAACATCGGCGTCGGGCCGTCCAACGCCAAGACCATCACCGACCACGTCGCCGTGCTGCGGCCGCACGCCTGGCTGATGCTCGGCCACTGCGCCGGCCTGCGCAACACCCAGGCGCTGGGCGACTACGTGCTGGCGCATGCCTATGTGCGCGAGGACCACGTGCTCGACGCCGATCTGCCGGTGTGGGTGCCCATTCCGGCGCTGGCCGAGATCCAGGTGGCGCTGCAGGAAGCCGTAGCCGAGGTCACCGGGCTGGAAGGCTACGACCTCAAGCGCATCATGCGCACCGGCACGGTGGCGACCATCGACAACCGCAACTGGGAACTGCGCGAGCAGCGCGGACCGGTGCGGCGGCTTTCGCAGTCGCGGGCGATCGCGCTCGACATGGAATCGGCCACCATCGCCGCCAACGGTTTTCGCTTCCGCGTGCCGTACGGCACGCTGCTCTGCGTCTCCGACAAGCCGCTGCATGGCGAGCTGAAATTGCCGGGCATGGCCAGCGAATTCTACAAGCGGCAGGTCTCGCAGCACCTGTCGATCGGCATCCGCGCCGTCGAGAAGCTGGCCGAGATGCCGCTCGACCGGCTGCACTCGCGCAAGCTGCGCAGCTTTCTGGAGACGCCGTTCCAGTAGGGCCGTCCTTCACCGGCTCGCTTCGCTCGCCACCTCTCCCCCGTCGATCGGCTGCCGGTGTCATGCCCGGCGCCCTCATGGTGAGATGGCATAATTGCTCTTGTTGGGGGCTGCGGTTGCTCCCAA
>NZ_JCACER010000039.1:0-63968 GCF_059502445.1 Kumtagia sp. | reverse complement strand
CCGACCGGCCGGCTCGGCCTCGTCGAGTTCCGCGGCTTCGAGATGCCGCCCAATGCGCGCATGAGCCTCGCCCAGCAGCTTCTGGTGCGCGCCATCATCGCGCGGCTGTGGACGGCGCCGCTGTCTGGCCGCTTCACCCGCTGGGGCACGGCGCTGCACGACCGCTTCATGCTGCCGCATTATGTCTGGCAGGATTTTTTGGACGTGCTGGAAGACCTGAAGCAGAACGGTTTTACCTTCCGCCCCGAATGGTTTTCCGCCCAGTTCGAGTTCCGCTTCCCCTTCTGCGGCGAGGTCGCCCATGCCGGCGTGAAACTGGAACTCAGGCAGGCGCTGGAGCCGTGGCATGTGATGGGCGAGCAGGGGGCGATCGGCGGCACGGTGCGCTTCGTCGATTCCTCCGTCGAGCGGCTGCAGCTGCGCACCGAAGGCCTGAACCCGGAGCGCCACGCAGTGCTGTGCAACAAACGCCTCGTGCCGATGAGGCCGACCGACGACCGAGAGGTCGCGGTGGCCGGCGTGCGTTTCAAGGCGTGGCAGCCGGCGTCCGGCATGCACCCGGCGCTGCCGGTCGACACGCCGCTCACCTTCGATATCTACGACCGCTGGTCCGGCCGCGCCGTCGGCGGCTGCGTCTACCATGTCGCGCATCCCGGCGGCCGCAACTACGAAACCTTCCCGGTCAACGCCAACGAGGCGGAAGCGCGCCGCCTCGCCCGCTTCGAGAGCTTCGGCCACACGCCGGGGCCGTTCGAGTTTTCCGACGAGCACCCCGCCGCCGACTTCCCGATGACGCTCGATCTGCGGCGCCCGGCGGGGGTGTGAGGTGATGGGGAGGAATAGGGTCGGGTGTCCGTCGAAGAGAGGGCTTATGCCCCTTCGCACCCCCCTCTGTCCTGAGCTTGTCGAATGGGCCGGCCATCTCCCCCGCAAGGTGGGAGATCAGCCCGCCGGGTTGGTTTCGCCAGTCGCCGGCGCTGCTGGAGATATGCTGAGAGCGAAGCTGCCCATCTCCCCCCTTGCGGGGGAGATGGCCGGCAGGCCAGAGGGGGGTGCGAAGGAGCGCGGCGCTTGTTCCGGGGGCGTGCGGTGAAAAGCTCCGCGGCGTCCCCGCACAATGCGTCCCACCCCCTCCTCGACGGCTACCGCCCCTTGCCCGGCATTCCCGACGAGATGGTCGATGCTGCCGGCAATCCGAGGCCGGTCTGGAAAAATTTCATCGCCGTCCTCGAAAACCTCGGCCCGGACGAGCTGACGAAGCGCTTCGCCCGCGCCGACCAGTATCTGCGCGACGCCGGCGTCTATTACCGCGTCTACGACAGGGTCGACGCCAACGAGCGCGAATGGCCGCTGTCGCACCTCCCGCTGCTGATCGGCGAGGAGGAATGGGCGGCGATCAGCGCCGGACTGATCCAGCGGGCCGAGCTGTTCGAGGCGATCCTCGCCGACATTTTTGGCGACAACCGGCTGGTCGCCGACGGGCTGCTGCCGCCCGGCCTGATCGCGGCCAGCCCCGAATATCTGCGCCCGCTCGCCGGGATGAGGCCCGCCGGCGGGCACTTCCTGCATTTCTGCGCCTTCGAGCTCGGCCGCGGGCCGGACGGCGGCTGGTGGGTGCTGGGCGACCGCACCCAGGCGCCGTCCGGCGCCGGCTTCGCGCTGGAGAACCGCGTCGCCACCACCCGCGCGCTCGCCGACCTCTACGCCGAGATGCATGTCGAGCGGCTCGCCGGGTTTTTCCGCCGTTTTCGCGACGCGCTGGTCGAGGCGGCCGGCGATCCGGAAGGCCGCGTCGCCATCCTGACCCCCGGCCCGCTCAACGAGACCTATTACGAGCACGCCTATATCGCCCGCTACCTCGGCATCATGCTGCTCGAAGGCGAGGACCTTACCGTGTCGGAAGGCCGGCTGATGGTGCGCACCGTCTCCGGGCCGAAGCCGGTCAGCGTTCTGTGGCGGCGGCTTGACGCCGCCTTCGCCGACCCGCTGGAGCTCAATGCAGCCTCGCGAATCGGCACGCCTGGCCTTGTGCAAGCCGTGCGCCAGGGCTCGGTCGCGGTGGTGAATGCGCTGGGGTCCGGAATACTGGAGACACGGGCGCTGCTCGCTTTCCTGCCGCGCATCTGCCGAAAGCTGCGCGGCGAGGAACTGGCGCTGCCGTCCATCGCCACCTGGTGGTGCGGCCAGCCGGCCGAGCGCGACCACGTTGTGGCCAATCTCGACCGCATGATGGTCGGGCCGGCGCTGTCGACGCGGCTTGCCTTCGAGGACGACGGCGCGACCCGCCTCGGCGCGTCGCTCGATGCGGCCGGGCGCGAGGCACTGACCCGGCAACTGCAGGCGGACGGCCAGAGCTTCGTCGGTCAGGAGGCGGTCACGCTGTCGACCACGCCGGTCTATCGGGATGGCGCGCTGGAGCCGCGGCCGGCGGCCTTGCGTGTGCATCTGGCGCGCACGCCGCAGGGCTGGATCGTCATGCCGGGCGGTTTCGCCCGCGTCGGCGAGACGGAGGACACGGCGGCGATCGCCATGCAGCGTGGCGGCCATGCCGCCGACGTCTGGGTGGTGTCCGGCCGGGCTGTGGAACGGGAGACGCTGCTGCCCGAGGCCGGCGACGGCTTTGCCCGCCGCACGCCCGGCAGCCTGCCCAGCCGCGCGGCCGAAAACCTGACGTGGCTCGGCCGTTACGTCGAGCGGGCCGAGGACACGGTCAGGGTGCTGCGCGCCTATCACGTCCGCCTCGCCGAAACCGGCGATCCCGAGATGCCGTTGCTGGCCGACATGCGCGCGCATATGGAGCCGATCGGCATCGACATGGGGGCGGCCGTGCCGCTCGGCCTGCTTTCCAACATCGACAGTGCCGTCTACAGCGCCGGCCAGATCCGCGACCGTTTTTCGCCCGACGGCTGGCTGGCGCTGCGCGACCTGTCGGCGACGCTGCACCGCTTTGCCGGCACGGTCGAGCCGGGCGACGACGCGACGCGTGCCATGACCGTGCTGTTGCGCAAGATCGCCGGCTTTTCCGGCCTGCTCAACGAGAACATGTATCGCTTCACCGGCTGGCGTTTTCTGGAGATCGGCCGGCGGCTGGAGCGGGCGATCCAGATTTCCCGCATGCTCGGCCGGGTGACGCGCGAAGACGCGCCGGACGGCGCGCTCGACATGATGCTGGAGGTGGGCGACAGCGTCATGACCCACCGCCGCCAGTATACGGTGCGCGCGGGCCGCAGCACCGTCGTCGACCTTCTGGCGCTCGACCCGCTCAACCCGCGCTCGGTATTGTTCCAGCTCGAACGTCTCAAATACGAGATCGACCACCTGCCGGACGCCGACCGCCACGGCCTGTCGGCGCCGGCCAAGGAGGTGTGGCGGCTGCACACCGGCCTCGCCACGCGCGACCCGGGCGATCTCGATCCCGACGCGCTCGACCAGATCGCCTGGGACGTCGGCGGGCTCTACGAGACGCTGGCGAAGGCGTATTTCGGGTGATGGTGGCCTTGGAATTGGACGAGACGCGCCCCTTCGCACCCCCCTCTGTCCTGAGCTTGTCGAATGGGCCGGACATCTTCCCCGCAAGGGGGGGAGATTGGCGGTTTCGTCCATACGGCCTTTCCGCCGGTGGTTAGCGAAAGCCGGGCGGCCGATGTAATCTCCCCCCTTGCGGGCAGGGCGATCGCCTATGGAAGTTCTGGAAGGGTCGGCCGGCGGGTTACCCCCACCCCTAACCCCTCCCCGCAAGGGGGAGGGGGACTTTGCGGCCGCCATGCCGAGCGAAATCGTCACCGATTCATGTCTGGCACAACAGCGGCAAGATCCCCCTCCCCCTTGAGGGGAGGGGGGAGGGGTGGGGGTAGCTCCATATGCGATTGCCCTGTCCTTGCGGGGGAGATGTCCGGCCCATTCGACAAGCTCAGGACAGAGGGGGGTGCGAAGGGGCGTCTGCATCGCGTGCTCTCCTTGCCCATCAGAGCCCTCTGATGCACTACGACATCCGTCTCACCCTCTCTTATGTCTACGACGCCTGGGCCGGCGGCGGCCGGCACCAGTTGCGCGTGCTTCCCCCGACCATACCCGGCGTGCAGCGGGTGATCGCCGCTGCGCTCTCCTTCACGCCGCAACCGAGGGAGCGCTCCGACTTTACCGACTTCTTCGGCACGCGCGCCACCGCGATCGCTTATCGCGAGGCGCATGAGACGCTTGAGGTCAGGATGACGGCGCGTGTCGCGGTGAAAAGGCAGGAGCCCGGCTTCGACGTCTCGCCCGGCCTGCCGCAGCTTGCCGGGCAGGTCGCCTCGGTGCTGTCGCTCGGGCCGGAGGCGCCGCATCATTTCCTCCCCGCCAGCGACCATGCCGGCATTGATCCCGATATAACCGCCTATGCCAGGGAAAGCCTTGGCCACGGCTCGGTGCGGGCGATCGCCGGCGATTTCTGCCGGCGCATCCACCGCGACTTCGCCTATGACGGCACCGCGACCACGGTGACGACGCGGGCGCGCGACGCCTTCGACCTGCGCCGCGGCGTCTGCCAGGATTTTTCCCACGTCATGATCGCCGGCCTGCGCGGGCTCGGCATCCCCGCCGGCTATGTCAGCGGTTTCTTGCGCACCATCCCGCCGCCCGGCAAGGAGCGGCTCGAAGGCGCCGACGCCATGCATGCCTGGGTAAAGGTGTGGTGCGGCCGCGAGAGCGGCTGGATCGAGTTCGACCCGACCAACGACATGCTCGCCTCCAACGATCACATCACTGTCGGCTACGGCCGCGACTATTCCGACGTGGCACCCATCGTCGGCGTGCTGAAGACGACGGGCGGGCAGGAGGCGGAACAGAAGGTCGACGTCATTCCCGTCGTTGCGAAGGATGACACTATCTGACAGATAACATATAGGTGAAGGCCAAGCTCTTTACCGCCTTTATGCGAATCTCTAAGTTATTCATGTGCGCACTGTGTAGTGCGCGGTGGCTGGCGCTGCTTACCGTTTTAGGGTGGGCACTGTTTGCTGCTGCAAGACGGTTGAATCCGCGAAACGCTGACAGCCGCAAAAGCTTAGAGCAACTGGCCGGTTGGTGCCGGCTCCCCTAGACGACCCGCCATATGGGAAATCGAAGATGGGGCGCAGTTGGCACCACAGCTACGTCCAGAATCCAATTGATGTCGACTGCGCCTCCGGGGTCAACTCACGGAGACATTCGATGATTTGCATAGTCGGTACTTACAATACTTACAATTTACGAGAAGAAAAATTCGAATCCCGAGCCAAAGCCGCATCGTACATTCGCGAGGTGAAGGGGTTATACTTCAAGCAGTATCCGACCGATTTGTCAGCGATACAACACTGGTTGCGCGAGCCGGATAATTACTACTGGGAGGAGGATCCGCCAAACTTCAGCCACCGCACCCCTGCTGAGATTCAATGGATAAAGGACAACGGATCTTGTTGAGTCGATTCCACAACGATGGGTACCGATCGTCGGCTTGCTGCAGATGACGGGCGGGCAGGAGGCGGAGCAGTCGGTCGGTCGAGGGTGCCTGCGGAAGGCTGGCCTCGACCGGCGAGTGTCCTGAGTACCGTACGTTACGGTACGCATTTTTCGTTGCCGATCCGGTGAAAACGGTCTAAACAAGCCTGTTGCCGCAGCGCAGGCTGCGAGCCCGCATCAATTCGAGGATATCGATGCCAGCCTATCGCTCCCGCACCACCACCCACGGCCGCAACATGGCCGGCGCCCGCGGCCTGTGGCGCGCCACCGGCATGAAGGACAGCGATTTCGGCAAGCCCATCATCGCGGTGGTGAACTCCTTCACCCAGTTCGTGCCGGGCCATGTGCATCTCAAGGACCTCGGCCAGCTGGTCGCCCGCGAGATCGAGGCTGCCGGCGGCGTCGCCAAGGAATTCAACACGATTGCCGTCGACGACGGCATCGCCATGGGCCATGACGGCATGCTCTATTCGCTGCCCAGCCGCGAGCTGATCGCCGACAGCGTCGAATACATGGTCAACGCGCATTGCGCCGACGCCATGGTCTGCATCTCCAACTGCGACAAGATCACGCCCGGCATGCTGATGGCGGCGATGCGCCTCAATATTCCGGCCGTCTTCGTCTCGGGTGGCCCGATGGAGGCCGGCAAGGTTGTGCTGCACGGCAAGAAGCACGCGCTCGACCTGGTCGACGCCATGGTCGCGGCCGCCGACGACAAGGTGTCGGACGAGGACGTCAAGGTGATCGAGCGCTCGGCCTGCCCGACCTGCGGCTCCTGCTCCGGCATGTTCACCGCCAACTCGATGAACTGCCTGACGGAAGCGCTCGGCCTGTCGCTGCCGGGCAACGGCTCGACGCTCGCCACCCATGCCGACCGCAAGCGGCTGTTCGTCGAGGCCGGCCACCTCGTCGTCGATCTCGCCCAGCGCTATTACGAGCAGGACGACGAGAGCGTGCTGCCGCGCAACATCGCTTCCAAGAAATCCTTCGAGAACGCGATGGCGCTCGACATCGCCATGGGCGGCTCGACCAACACGGTACTGCACATCCTCGCCGCCGCGCATGAGGGCGGCATCGATTTCGGCATGGACGACATCGACGCGCTGTCGCGAAAGGTGCCGGTGCTGTGCAAGGTGGCGCCCGCCAAGAGCGACGTTCACATGGAGGACGTCCACCGCGCCGGCGGCATCTTCTCCATCCTCGGCGAGCTCGACCGCGCCGGCCTGCTCAACCGCGACCAGCCAACCGTGCACACCGCGACCCTCGGCCAGGCCATCGAGCACTGGGACATCACCCGCACCGGCAGCGCCAAGGTGCGCGACTTCTTCATGGCCGCCCCCGGCGGCGTGCCGACGCAGGTCGCCTTCAGCCAGGACCGGCGCTGGGACGATCTCGACACCGACCGCGAGACCGGCGTCATCCGCTCGGCAAAACATCCGTTCTCCAGGGACGGCGGGCTCGCCGTGCTCAAGGGCAACATCGCGCTCGACGGCTGCGTGGTGAAGACCGCGGGCGTCGACGAGTCGATCCTGAAGTTCACCGGCCCGGCAAAGGTGTTCGAGAGCCAGGACGCGGCGGTCAAGGGCATTCTGGGCAACGAGGTGAAGGCGGGCGATGTCGTCGTCATCCGCTACGAAGGCCCGAAGGGCGGCCCCGGCATGCAGGAAATGCTCTACCCGACCAGCTACCTGAAGTCGAAAGGGCTAGGAAAAGCCTGCGCGCTCTTGACCGACGGCCGCTTCTCCGGCGGCACGTCGGGCCTGTCGATCGGCCACGCCTCGCCGGAAGCGGCGACCGGCGGCGCCATCGGCCTGGTGCGCGACGGCGACACCATCGCCATCGACATCCCCGGCCGCACCATCGACCTGCTGGTCGATGAGGCGAAGCTCGCCGCCCGCCGCGCCGAACAGGACGCAAAAGGCTGGAAGCCGGCGGAACAGCGCAAGCGCAACGTCACCACGGCGCTCAAGGCCTACGCCGCCTTCGCCACCAGCGCCGACAAGGGCGCGGTGCGCAAGCTGCCGGAGTAGGGGCGGGTACTGGACGGAGCGACATGGGCGAACGTTCGCGACGGACGCAACGTCGCCGCCCATGTCGGCTCACCCTCCCAGAATACGCCGGTGCACGCCGTCGAGGCTTTCGGCGAAGGCGTCGAACAACCCCTTCGCAGTGAGTTCGCGCAACACCTGCTCGTTGATGCCGCCGCGCGTCGCATAGTCCTGCGCCAGGTGCGTGAAGTCCATGTCCGGCGCGGTGTCGGGGGCGCTCGCCAGCGCCTTGAACAGGGCGGTGACGTAGTCGCGCGCGGTCGCATCGGCGACGCCGTGGTCTTTCAGCCAGGTATGAAGCGTGTCGAGATATTTGAAATAGCTGGCGAAGGTCGCCGTGGCGACGCTGAGAGCGTCGAACTCGGCGGGATCCTTAACCTCGATCACCTTGCCGAGCCGGCCGAACAGGGCCGCCATACGAGGATCGGGCGGGCAGATCATGGTCGGTCCCTGCCGCGACGCGACCATGGGCATGGGCAGCGCCTTGATCACCCGCTCCGCCGGAGCGGCGAGCGCGGCGACCTCCTTGCCGGACAGGGTGGCGATCAGGCTGACGACGTGGTGGTCGCGCCGGAACCGCAAGTCGGCGAGCACGGCGTGCGCGACCTGCGGCCGTACCGCGAGGAAAACGGTGTCGCACCGATCGAGCACGGCCTGGTTGCCGGCGGCGACACGCACGTCCGGAAAGCGCGACACCAGGCCGGCGGCGATGTCCGCATTGCGAGGCGACAGGATGATCGCCGCGGGCTCGTCCGCCTGCGATTTCAGCCCGGTAACGATCGCGGCTGTCAGCGCGCCCGTGCCGATGAAGCCGAGTTTCATGGCGTCTCCCAGAATTTTCGAATCCTCGACGGACAATAACCCCGGCCGGCCCGGCGGCAAGCTTTTGCGACACCGGGCGCGGTTGCCTGCCACCGCCTTCCCCGCCTATGCTGCCCCGCGAGGTTGCAGGAGGCAGGCATGAGCGAACCCACCGGCTGGCGGCACATGAACGGCGCGCCGAAGGACGGCACGCGGATCCTGGTCACGGTGCGCTCGTCGGAGCAAGGACCGGCCGAGGTCGACGTCGCCTACTGGGCGCGGGCCGACCAGTTCGGCATCGAGGGCTGGCGCGCCGCCGAATCGCACCCCGGCAACATCGTCGGCTATGCCGATCCCGAGCTGAAATGCTGGATGCCGCTGCCCAAGGCCAATACCGGCGAAGCGAGTGCGCCCGGCATGCCGGCGCCCTGGGAGGGCGAGGACGCCGAGGAACTGTTCGGCTCGGGGATTTGATTTTTCGAGCACCGAGCAGATCGGCATCTCATTCCGATGCCGCGGCCAGGACCGGGATAATCTTCCCCATGGCACTGCGCCGGCGCGTGGATGGATGTCAGGGCGGCGCTGCGGCTGCCCCAAGCGGCAGCCGCAACTGACACAATCAAGCCTTGCGGATTGGCAGTAGAGGGACGATTACTCCCAAGACCAAGTCGACCGCGGCCAGCGCGGCCGGCCGAATCGGAATTGAAATTCCGGCTAGGACCAAGACATGACGGACGCTGCGGCGACAGCGGGGCGAACTTCGGCCCAAAACAACACGGTCTACGCGATCATCCTCGCGGTCAGCTTCTGCCACCTGCTCAACGACGTCATGCAGTCGCTGCTGGCGGCGATCTATCCGATGCTGAAGAGCGATTTCGGCCTCGACTTCTGGCAGATCGGCCTGCTCACGCTCGCCTTCCAGGTGACTGCGTCGCTGCTGCAGCCGGTGGTCGGCATCTATACCGACCGGCGGCCGTTGCCCTATTCGCTGACCGTCGGCATGGGCTGCTCGATGGTCGGCCTGATGCTGCTGGCGGTGGCCCACGACTACTGGATGCTGGTGATCGGCGCCTGCTGCATCGGCGTCGGCTCGTCCATCTTCCATCCCGAATCCTCGCGCGTGGCGCGCCTCGCGTCGGGCGGCCGCTTCGGCCTGGCGCAGTCGCTGTTCCAGGTCGGCGGCAATTTCGGCCAGGCGCTCGGCCCATTGCTCGCCGCCTTCATCGTCGTGCCGATGGGGCAGGGCAGCGTCGGCTGGTTCTCGGTCGCGGCGCTGCTCGGCATGGTCATTTTGTGGCAGGTCGGCAACTGGTACGCCGCCTATCGCCGCGACGCCGCCAAGCGCCCGGTCGCGCCGGTGTCGCTGACGCTGCCGCGCCGCAAGGTGGTGCTGGCGCTGGTCGTGCTCACCATGCTCACCTTCAGCAAGAACATCTACATGGCGAGCATTTCCAGCTACTACACCTTCTACGTCATCGAGCGCTTCGACGTGTCGGTGCAGGCCTCGCAATACCTGCTGTTCGTCTTCCTCGGCGCCGCCGCGCTGGGCACCGTGCTCGGCGGGCCGATCGGCGACCGCTTCGGCGCCAAATTCGTGATCTGGTTCTCGATCCTCGGCATCCTGCCGTTCACGCTGGCCCTGCCTTATATGGACCTGTTCTGGACCGTGGTGCTGTCGGGCGTCATCGGCCTGGTGCTCGCCTCGGCCTTCCCGGCCATTGTGGTGTTCGCGCAGGAGCTGGTGCCCGGCCGGGTCGGCATGATCGCCGGCATCTTCTTCGGCTTCGCCTTCGGCATGGGCGGCATCGCGGCCGCGGTGCTCGGCGTCGTCGCCGATGCGAAAGGCATCGAATATGTCTACTGGATCTGCTCTTTCCTGCCGCTGCTCGGCCTGCTCACCATCTTCCTGCCGTCGGCAAAACAGTTGCGGGCGGCGGGGTAGCTCGGGCTGAGGCGGCCGGCGCTTCTCCAGCTTGGGGTTCCCTCGCCCTCACGAAGTGGGGGAGAGATGGCGAGCCCGAAGGGCGAGAGGGGGCTTCGGCGGTCGTGCCGTGTTGGCAGCAAGGGTCTTCAGCAGCCCTCAAACCCTTTCCGCGATCGTCCTCAACAACCGCAGCGTCTCATGGTCGAGCGGATCGTCCACCGGCAGGTGCTGGCTCGACTGCTTGACGATCACCACTTCGGCAGAGGGATCAATGTACAGCCACTGGCCGTGGATGCCGATGGCCATGAAAGCGCCGCTGGCGTAGCCGGACTGGTACCACTTGCTGCGGTAGCTGCCGTTCTCCAGCAGTTTTGCGAAGTCGCCGTCCTTCCAGGCCTGGCGGTCGCCGCCGGTCGTGGTATCGCGAACCCAGCGCTCGGAGAGCACGACGCGGCCGTCGGCCATGCCGCCGTTGCGCAGCATCTCGCCGATACGGGCAAGGTCGCGCGCGGTGATCGATACGCCGCCGGCGCCCCGCGCATTGCCTTCGGCGTCGATCGACACCATGCAATGGCCCTTGCAGCCGACCTTCTCCCAGATGCGGGTTTTGAGCAGATCGGCGTAGCGCTCGCCGGAGGCGGCTTCGACGATCAGGCCGAGCATGTCGGAGTTGGGCGACTGGTAGCGGAAGGGCCCGCCATGCGGCCCCGGGCCCTTGCGCAGGGACAGCACGAATTCGCGCAAGGTCTGGCCGCGCGGTCCCGGATTCCACAGCATGGAGCGGCGGTAGCGCGCGAAGATGCTTTCGGGATCGGTATAGGCTTCGTCGAAATCCAGGCTGACACGCATGTCCATCACATCGCGCACGCTGGCGTCGCCATAGGCGGAGCCGGCGGCGTCCGGGACGTAGCGGGTGACCGGCGCCGAGGGATCGAGCTTTCCCTCGTCCTCCAGCGTGCCGGCGAGCAGCGCGGTGAGCGACTTGCCAATCGAGAAGACCAGGTGCGGCGAGGCGGGTTCGCAGGTCGGCGCGTGATGGTCGGCGATGAAGCGGCCGCGCTTCATCACCACCAGCGAATCGGTGAAGGACCGTTCGAGGAACGCCGACACGGTTTCGCGGCCGGCCGGAAGGTCGAGCGTCAACGCCAGGATATCGGAAGGGTCTTCGCCCGGTTCGGCCTCCGCCGCGCTCGACACCTGTGCCGACGGCACCAGTTCCGAGACGTTCTGGAACGACCATGTGCAATAGGGGCGGGTGCGCCAGTTCTCCAGCCGCACGTCGCGGCGGGGGAAGCCGTAGCGCTGTTCGAAGGCAGTCGTCATGCCGGGTGTCATCGCATGTGTTGGGGGCGGCGGGGCGGAAGCGTCCCGCCGCCCGCGTCTGCTATTTCTGGATTTCCGTCCAGATGCGCGTGTAAAGTTCCTGCACGTCCGGTTCGCAGGTGGTGAGGAACTCGCCCGCCTTCTCGAACTCGGCCGGCACTACCAGTTCCGGCGCCGTGCGCATGTCTTCCGGCATGAACTGCTCGGAGCCCTTGATGCCGTTGGCGTATTTGGCGAAGGCCGAGATCAGCGCGGCGTTCTCCGGGTCCATGATGAAGTTCATGAACAGCTTGGCGTTGTCGACGTTCTTGGCGTCCGCGAGGATGGCGACGCTGTCCATGAACACCGGATAGCCTTCCTTCGGATAGCCAAACTTGATGTCGGGGTTCTTCAGGCGCGAGCGCATGATCGCGCCGTTCCAGTAGTACACTGCCGAGTAGTCGCCGGCCGGCAGCTTCTCGGTGACGCTGTAGTCCATCGCCAGCCATTTCGGCTTGGCCTCGACCAGCTTGTCGCGCACCTTCTTCAGCACTTCGAGGTCCTTGGTGCACCAGTCGCCGCCGAAATATTTGATGGTGGCGAACAGCACGTCGGTCATTTCGGGCTCGACGTTGATCTTGCCGACCAGCTCCGCCGGCGGGTCGAGCCAGATCGCCGAGGTGTTGATGTCGCCGCCATAGACCTTGGTGTTGACGCCGATGCCGCTCACGCCCCACTGCCACGGCACGGTATAGCGGCGGCCCGGATCCCAGGGGACGTCGACCCAGCGCTGATCGACGTTCTTGAAGTTCTCCATCTGGTCGGGACGGGCCTCGAGCAGCAGCCCCTCCTTCACCCAGATGGGCACGTAGTTGGCCGAGGGGACGACGATGTCGAAGCCGTGGCCGCCGGCCCGCACCTTGGCGAGCGCGGTGTCGTTGGAATCGTAGTCGGTGACCGTCACCTTGACGTTGTGCTGGGTCTCGAACTTCTTGATCAGCTCGGGGTTGGTGTAGTCGCCCCAGTTGAAGATGTTGAGCTCGCCCTCCGCCGCGGCGCTTCCCGCCAGGGCCAGCACCGCAATCGCCGCCGCTGCGGCCGTCGTCTTCCACCTCATGGCTGTTCTCCGTTGGTCTTGTGGTTGGTCATGGCTTTCGCCGGTTGACGAAGAAGAACACGGTGACCAACAGGACCGACAGGGCCAGGAACACCGTGGCGATGGCATTGATCTCGGGTGACGTCTCGCGCCTGAGCTGGCCGAGCATGTAGGTGGGCAGCGTGTCCTGCCCGCCGGACTTGACGAACTCGGTGATGACCACGTCGTCCAGCGAAATCACGAAGGCCAGCATGAAGCCGGCGATGATGGCGGGCCGCAGCAGCGGCAGCGTCACATGGCGGAACGCCTTCCACGGCGTGGCATAGAGGTCGGCGGCGGCGCGCTCCAGCGTCAGGTCCATGCTTTCGAGCCTTGCCCGGATCGGCAGGTAGGCGAACGGGATGCAGAAGGCTGTATGGGCGAGGATCAGGTAACCCATGCCGGAATAGCCGGTCCACACCTTGATGCGGGAGAAGACGATCAGCAGCGCGACGGCGGTGACGATCTCCGGCACCATTAGCGGCTGGTTGATGAAGGCGTATTTGAAGGTCAGGCCTCGATAGGGGGCGGTGCGGGTCGTCGCCAGCGCTGCCATGGTGGCGGCGATCGTCGCCAGCGCGGCGGCCCACACCGCCAGCACGAGGGAGCGGATCGCGGCGTCCTGCACGGCGGTGTTCTGCCAAGCCGAGACGAACCAGCGCAGCGAAAGCCCTTCCCAATGCGAGAGCGATTCCGCCGCATTGAACGAATAGGCCACCAGCGCGGCGATCGGCAGGTAGAGCGCGAAGAAGGTGATCAGCGCGATGAAACCGAAGCCCGGCTGGGCGCGGATGTCGAAGGGTCGCCTAGCCATGACCGGCCCCCGAGCGCGTTGCGTTGCGCACATAGACCAGCAGCGCCACCATGACCATGGCCATCAGCGTGATCGAGATCGCCGCGCCCAGCGGCCAGTTGCGGCCGGAGCCGAACTGCAGCTCGATCAGATTGCCCAGCATCATGTTCTTGCCGCCGCCCAGAATCCGCGGGATGACATAGGCGCCGAGCGAAGGGATGAAGACCAGGATGGAGCCGGCGATGATGCCCGGCTTCACCAGCGGGATGATGATGCGCCACAGCACCTGCAGCCGGCTCGCATAAAGATCGTATCCGGCCTCGACCAGGCGGAAATCGAGCTTCTCCATGCTGGCATAGAGCGGCAGCACCATCAGCGGCAGGTAGACGTAGACCATGCCGAGCAGGATCGCCACGTCGGTGTGCATGATCTGCAGCGGCCGCTCGATGATGCCGAGCCAGATGAGCGCGGTGTTCACCAACCCTTCGTTGCGGATCACCTGCTGCATGGCGAAGGTGCGGATCAAGAGGTTGGTCCAGAAGGGAATGGTGACGAGGAACACCCAGATCTCGCGCGTGTGCGGCGGCCGGGTCGAGATGAAGTAGGCGGTGGGGAAGCCGAACACGAGCGTCAGCACGGTCGTGTAGAACGACAGGCGGAGCGATCGCCAGAGGATGCTCAGATGCGCGTCGGCGAGGCCGAGCGTGTCGTCGAAGATGTCGCGCTGGAACAGCACCGAGGTCCAGCCGTCGAGCGAGAAGGTGCCGAACTTCACGTCGCCGTAGTCGCCCTTCGCCATGAACGAATAGGCCAGCATGACGAACAGCGGGCCGATGGCGGCGACGAAGATGATGATGAGCGCGGGCGTCGACAGCAGCCAGCGCCTGCGAACCTGCTCCTGCTCGGCGTGCTTCGCGGTCTCCGCGGCGGTGGTCACCGTCAGTCCCTCAGAACCTGGGCGCCGTCGGCGGCGATCTCGATGCCGGCACGGTCGCCGATCTCGAAACCGCAGGACTGGCTGCGGGAGTTCTGCTGGCGGACCGTGAAGACGTCCCCTTGGTCCAGCCGGACGTGGATATGCGTGTCGGTCCCGAAGTAGACGATGGTTTCGACCGTGCCGGCGAGATGCCCGCCCGACTTGACCGCGCGGGCATGCTCGGGCCTCACGATGATCGTCGCCGCGCCGTTGGGTGCAAAACCTTCGGCGATGGTCGCCGGAATCTCGATGCCGGATCCCAGGCGCGCGCGGCCGACCCCGTTGGCGATGCCGTCGACCGTGCCGGTGAGGAAGTTGGTCTCGCCGATGAAGTCGGCGACGAAGCGCTCGGCGGGCTTGTCGTAGATGTCCCAGGGCGTGCCGACCTGCAGGATTTTTCCGGCCGACATCACCGCGATGCCGTCGGACATGGTCAGCGCCTCCTCCTGGTCGTGGGTGACGAAGATGAAGGTGATGCCGGTCTCGTGCTGCAGCCGTTTGAGTTCGATCTGCATCTCCTTGCGCAGCTTGAAGTCGAGCGCCGACAGCGGTTCGTCGAGCAGCAGCACCTTCGGCTGCGGCGCCAGCGCCCGGGCTAGCGCCACGCGTTGCTGCTGGCCGCCGGAGATCTGGCTGGTGCGGCGCCCGGCGAGCTGCTCCATGCGCACCAGCTTCAGCATCTGCGCCACGCGCGCCTCGATCTCGGCCCTTGGTTTTCCGAGCATTTCCAGGCCGAAGCCGATATTCTCAGCCACCGTCATATGCGGGAACAGCGCGTAGCTCTGGAACACCGTGTTCACCGGCCGCTTGAACGGCGGCAGCGGCGCGATGTCCTCGCCGTGGAGGAAGATCTCGCCTTCGCTCGGAAAATCGAAGCCGGCGATCAGCCTGAGAAGCGTGGTCTTGCCGCAACCCGAGGGGCCGAGCAGGGTGAAGAACTCGTTTTCGCGGATTTCGACGGAAACCCGGTCGAGCGCGGCGAACCGTGCCTCCCCGCTGCCGAAAATCTTGCTGACGCTGCGAACTTCGATCGCGTTCCTGGCAGGTCGATCTGACACGATACCCCTATGGCTTTGCGGGTCTGTCGACCTCTCGTTCCCCGGGCGGATTGTCAGCACAAGCGCCGGCGTTTGGCAACAGAGGCGCAACCGGATTTCACATCCGGTTCCTGCCGGACGGAAAAGAGATGCCGATGCTCAACCTTCGAAGGTGATGCGGCCGCCGCAAACCGTCAGGGTTGGCCGGATTTCCGTCAGGTTTTCGGCGGAAACAGCATCGAGTTCTCCGGAAAGCACGACGAAATCGGCAAAGAATCCCGGCTTTAGAACACCTTTCCGGTGCTCGTTGAACTCGGCATAGGCGCCGCCGGTCGTATAGGCTGCCAGCGCCTCGTCGAGCGAAAGCTTCTGGTCGGGGCAGCCGTCCGCCCAAGGCTTGCGCAGCATCGCCGCCTGGATGCCGAGGATCGGGTCGATGGGTGCGACCGGCCAGTCCGAGGCGAATACGATTCGGGCACCGGCCTCCTTCAAGGTGCGGACGGGATAGGCGAAGGGCCAGCGGCTCGTGCCGATGCGCGAGACGGTCGGCTGCAGCGGCAGGCCGGCCGAGCCGGGCGGATGCGTCGGCTGCATGGAGGCGATCACGCCGAGCCTTGCGAAGCGCGGGATGTCGGCGGCGGCGGTCACCTCGATATGTTCGACACGGTGGCGGCTGTCGCGGCGGCCGTTCACGCGTTGCGCCTGCTCATAGCCGTCGAGCACAGCGCGCACGGCGCCGTCGCCGATGGCGTGCACGGCGATCTGCAGGCCGCGGCGGTCGGCCTCGACGGCGACCGCGGCGAAGTCCTCCGGCGAGAACAGCGGCTCGCCGCGCCAGTCCGGCCGGTCGGCATAAGGCTCGACCATCACCGCCGTCCAAGACTCCAGCACGCCGTCGTAGAAGACCTTCACCATGCCCGAGGACAGCCAGTCCGAACGGTAGCGCTCGGCCATGAGCGAGGCCTTCTCCAGCATGTCCAGCGTCATGAAGTTCTTGAAGTGGAAGGGAATCCTGGCGCGGCACAGCAGTCCGCCCTCGGCCTCGATCTCCGACAGCAGCTCGAACTGGTAGAGATTGCCGTCCATGTTGTGGATCGAGGTGATCCCGTGGCGGGCGCACCAGTCGAGGCCGCGCCGCAGGATGGCGCGGTCGGCCTCCCGCTCGGCCGGCGAGGGGACGGGATCCGGCTCGCCGCCGGTCGACAGGCCGAGCCGCGCCCGCTCCTCGCCCGCCAGCGCCAGCACCGGCGCGAAAGCTTCGTTCTCCCGGAGTTCGCCGGTCGCCAGGCCGTCGGCGGCCATCACCACCTCGTTGCCGGCTCCGACCTGCCGGCCATGCAGGATGCCGGCCAACTCGAGCGCCCTGGTGTTCGCCCACACCGTGTGATGGTCGGGTGCCGCCATGGCGAAGGGCCGGTCCGGCAGGATGCGGTCGAGGTCGTGCCGCGTAAGCGGGCGCCCGCCGAGGATGGTGTAGTCGGCACCCTGGCCGAGCAGCATCGGCGCGTCCGGCCGCGCCGCGGCGTAGCCGCGGATGGCGGCGGAAAGCGCCGCCTCGCCATGCACGCCGGCGAGTTGCAGATGGGCGAGTTCGGCGGCACCCGAGAACAGGTGCATATGCCCTTCGACGAAGCCAGGAACGACCGAATTGCCCGCCGCGTCGATCACCTTGGTGTTCGGGCCGCGCAGGTCGGCGATCGCCGCGCGGTCCCCGACCGCGACGATCCTGCCGCCGGAAACGGCAAGCGCCTCGGCTGCCGGCCGCTCGGGATCCATGGTCCTGATGCGGCCGTTGACGACGATCAGCTCGGCATGTGCGGTCATAGGGCATTTCCGGTTGGACATCCTGCTCTAGCACCGGCGCGACCGACGACGCCAGATCGATGGTTCGCCGGGCTGGAGGCGCAGATGCCCGGACATGGAGCGGACGAACGAGCTGGAGTGGTCCATCCTGCGGCAAGCGGTAGCGCTTGTGAAAAGCTGGCGGCTGCGGCTAGGGTCCGGCCGACGTCAACGAGAGGGGTTTCATGAAGACGATCTTTTCGCCGCTGCATGCGGGACATGCCGGGCAGATGGAGCTGATCTCCGGCGGGCTGGTGCCCGGCTTCGAAAAGCCGTCGCGGGCCGAATACATCCGCGCCCGCGTCGAAACGGAGAAGCTCGGGCCGATCCTGCCGCCGGCGGAGCACGACATCGCGGCCGCCAGGCGCGTGCATGCGGCCGACTATATCGATTTCCTGCCGACCGTCTGGCCGGAATGGGAGAAGGCCGGGCGTTCAGGCTCGGCCTTCGGCTTCACCTGGCCGACGCGCGGACTGCGCGCCGACGTGCGGCCGAAAACCATCGACGCGCTGCTCGGCTACTATTCCTTCGACGCCGGGGCGAGTTTCGTCGCGGGCACCTGGACGGCGATCAAGTCGTCCTTCGACGTGGCGTTGACCGCCGCCGGGCTGGTCAAGGACGGCGAGCGCGCCGCATTCGCGCTCTGCCGGCCGCCCGGCCATCATGCCGGCGCCGCCTTCATGGGCGGCTATTGCTTCATCAACAACGCCGCCGTCGCCGCGCAATTCTTCCGCGATCGGGGTGCGGCGAAGGTGTCGATCCTCGACGTCGACTACCATCACGGCAACGGCACGCAGGAGATTTTCTACGCGCGCGCCGACGTGCAGGTGCTCAACCTGCATGGCGACCCGATGACCGAATACCCGTTCTTCCTCGGCCATGCCGACGAGAAGGGTTCGGGAGACGGAGAGGGTTTCAACGTCAACTACCCGATGCCGTTCGGCACCGCCTGGGACGGCTGGAGCGCCTCGCTGGAGGACGCCTGCGCCAGGCTCGAAGCCTGCCGGCCCGACGTGGTGGTGGTATCGCTCGGCGTCGACACCTTCGAGAAGGATCCGATCAGCCAGTTCAAGCTGAAGAGCGAGGACTATCCGAAGATCGGCCGGCGCGTCGCCAAACTCGGCCTGCCGACGCTGTTCGTCATGGAGGGCGGCTATGCGGTCGAGGAGATCGGCATCAACGCAGTCGGCGTGCTGACCGGGTTCGAGCAGGGATGATCAGCTCTCTTCTCCCCGGTAGCGGGTAGACCCGGCAGGCAGATGAGGGGCGGCGCGTACGTTGGATAGCGTGGTGCACCCTCATCCGCCCCGGGGATCGACGCCGTTACTCCACGAACACCTTCACGCTGGCGGCCCGGCCGGCGGCGTCGATGACGGTCAGCGTCGCATATCCGGTGCCGTCGGGCGTCCAGGTGGCGGTGCGGCGGCGCACCGGCTCGGCCAGCGGCTTGCCGTTGGCCAGCCAGCGGAACGGCGCGCGGCCGCCCTGCAGCTTCAGGACGAGTGGGCTCCACGCCTGAGACGCGGCGCCGAGCTCGACCCGCGCGCCCTCGGGCGGAAAGACGATGGTGGGTGCGGGTTCCGGCACGATTGCCCCGGCGGTGGGAAAAGCGTCCAGCGCGGACCCGAAGCGCCGAAGCGTTACCGGCAGATCCTTCGGCGCGGCGCGCAACGTACCGGCCGGTGGCGGTTGCCGGGACAAGGCGGCGAGGCCTGAGCGCGCAAACGCCTCGAACAGGATCGGCGCCGCCGAGGCATAGCCGGCAAGCCCCGGCACGGAGCCGGAATCGGCGCGGCCGACCCATACGCCCAGCACGTGGCGGCCATCGTAGCCGACCGACCAGGCGTCGCGGTAGCCGTAGGAGGTGCCGGTCTTGTAGGCGATGCCGCGCGGGCTGGCGCCTTCCGGCGGGCGCACGCCGGCCAGGATGTCGGTGACCTGCCAGGCGGCCGGCGCTTCCAGGATCGTGCCGTCGGCGAGCGGCACGAAGTCTTTCTCCGTGCCGTCGCGCAGGCGCTTGGCCCGGCCGCCATTGGCGAGCCCGGCGTATAGCTGGACGAGGTCGCGCAGGCTCAACCCCACGCCGCCCAGTCCGATCGCCAACCCCGGCCGCTCGCCGGGCGGCAGCGACGGCACCACGCCGGCGCCGCGGAAACGCGCCGTCAGCCGCGCCGGGCCGACGGCGTCGAGCAGCCGCACCGCTGGCACGTTGAGCGACAGCTGCAGCGCCTGGCGCACGCTCACGTCGCCCTGATAGGCGAGGTCGAAGTTTTTCGGGCGGTAACCGCCGAAATCGGCCGGCCGGTCCTCGATCAGCGTTTCCTGCGCGACAAGACCCTGCTCGAAGGCGAGCCCGTAGATGAACGGTTTCAGCGTCGACCCGGGCGAGCGGCGGGCCCGCGTCATGTCGATCCAGCCGAAGCGGCGCGGGTCGAAATAGTCGGCCGAGCCGACCGAAGCCAGGATGTCGCCGGTGCGGGCGTCGGCCAGCACCATGGCCACCGAGACGCGCTCGCCGAGCTTTCGCGCGGCGCCCCTCGCCACGGCCTCCAGGCCGGACTGCACGGATTTGCTGAGGGTGAGCTGGTGCCGCGTCTCGCCCGGCTCCGTACCCCCACCCCTAACCCCTCCCCTCAAGGGGGAGGGGGACTTTGCGGCCGCTGTGTCGGGTGAGATCGTGAACGTTTGGCGCTCATCGGAAACGGCGTCCGGTCCCCCTTCCCCTTGAGGGGAGGGGTTAGGGGTGGGGGTAGTTCCATATGCAATCGCACCGGCGCGCAGCGCGTCGTCAGCCAGATGGGCGGCGAGCGACGGCAGGGCGAAGCGGGTGGCGGAGACCTCGTCGTCGGCGGCGCGTGCCGCCTCGTGTTCCCCAAGCAGTCTTGCATCGACCATGCGGGTGAGCACGCGGTCGCGCGCCGCGTCCGCGTTGTCGCGGAAGCGATCGGGGCGGCGCCGCTCCGGCAGTTGCGGCAGCGCCACCAGCAACGCCGCCTCCGAGACGGTCAGCCGTTTCGGCTCCTTGCCGAACCAGGCGAGGGAGGCGGCGCGCACCCCTTCCAGATTGCCGCCATAAGGCGCCAGCGTCAGGTAGCGCTCGAGAATATCGCGCTTGCCGAGCCGCCGCTCGATCTGCCAGGCGCGAAAGATCTGGACGAGTTTCGAGCCGATGCTGCGGCTTTCGCGCGGCTCGATCAGGCGCGCCAATTGCATGGACAGCGTCGAGCCGCCCGAGACGATGCGGCCGTTGGCGGCGAATTGGGCGGCAGCGCGCAGCAGCGCCAACGGGTCGACGCCGGAGTGCTCCCAGAAGCGCTTGTCCTCATAGGCGACCAGCATTTTTATGAATTCAGGGTCGACCCGGTCGAGCGAAACGCCGAGGCGCCAGTAGCCGTCGGGGGTGGCGTAGGCGCGCAGCAGGGCGCCGTCCCGGTCGACAACTTCCTGGGAGACGGCAGGGGTCTCGGGCAGGGGAGGCGGGAAGGCGAGGTCGAGAGCGTAGAAGCCTGCGGTGGAGATGAGGGCGAGCGCGACGAGGGCAGTTGCGCCGATGGCAACGCCCTTATCCTTGTCAAATTTGCCAAGAACCGACCTCATGGCCGTTCATCCCACGCCCTTTGCAACGCCCTCGCTTCCGGTTCGGTTCATCGACGAAATTGCATCTTAACCTGTTATTTCGGAAGGCCTCGCACTGTCCGGACCAAGTCTCAAGCTGTCGTCAATCCGGTAAGATAGACAAACTGCTCATTCTGCCGTGTATTGGGGATCAAATTGTACTGCGGCACAAAGCCGGTCCGATCATCATCAGAGGGCACGGCTTTGATAACGATCCTGCAGTCGCCTGGCGGCGCCTGCCAGTCATTGCGCAACAAGACCGCGCTCAGCAGCAGAAAGCCGAACTCGCTCGAGTCGACGCGCTTGTGCAGTGTTCGAAATCTCTGGATCATCCCGCCCTTCTCGAAGATGAGGTCGCAGCTTTGGGGTGCCGACACGAATTCGAGAAGCAGCGGACGATCCGTCATCGTCATCTCGATCTGCGATCCGACAGGAACTGCAACCGCGGTTGCCGTGAATTTCGAGTTCTTGAACTCCTGAACGGGAAATGTGTTTTCCGGATGATGCGCCAGGTTCAGCATGCGCGCCTGCTCCAACGGCGAGGCGGAAACGGGCGGCGGCAGTTTCTTCCGGACCCTCGCCCGCTTGGCAACCCTCAAGGCTGCGAGGATGTGAGTCGACAGAAAGGCGGCAAGGTAATTGGTCGGATAAGGTTTACGGAAATGTCCGCCGTCGGAGTACAGCAGCCTGAATTGCTTCCAATCCGCGAACTGGCCGCGGAGCAACTGGTCGAAATCCGCTGCCCGGATGCCGTAATTGTCCAGCAGCCGCAGAAGGTCTGCCCGCATTGCCTGCTGGACTTTCTGGCATCCCGGGTCGCGCCGGCCCAGGATGAGGGGGACGATCAGGGTCTTGGGGTACTTCGCCAAAAGGTGCCGGATGAGGCCCTCATAGGCAGCCATCCAGGCTTCCGACCCGCAATGTGCATAAAAGGAGTAGTCGTTGATGAAGTATTCGACGACGATGACGTCGCATTCGGACAGATCATTTTGAAGCGCGGTGCTCAGGCCGCGCAAGCAGGTGTTTGCGCCGACTGCCAAGTTCAATACCTGGCAATCAACACCGCTATGCTTGAGTACCTCCGGAAGAAGTGCGGTATATCCACCGCGAATGAGGGAATTCGACCCCCCAAGAATAGCGATGTTGAGTTGCTGCATCCAACCTGCCTTTCTGGCTCCACGACCACACGACGACCTGATGAGACGATCTGATGAATTGATAGAGGATGCATGGCCCCAGCGGAAGGGCAGATCGACGGGTCGGCGCCGCTGCACGTCCGGCGAAGGAGACGTAGAGCGCCTGCAAGGACGGGACGGCTTCAGGATGCGCGTGGGCAACTATCGTGTGCTGTTCGACGAGGATCGAACCACAGTGCTCGCCATCTACATTGGAAGACGCGAAACGACTACATACCGGAAACGGTGGAGGAAACGACCTATGTCCGACGTCCAGATCATCCATAGCCCGAGCGGCGATGAACTCGTCGTGCTTCCTCGCGCCGAGTATGAGGCCCTCGTCGCGGCCGCGGCGGACACCGACGAGGACGCGGCCGACATTGCGATGTACGACGCCCGCAAGGGCGAGCTTGCCGGCGACCCGAACCCGCATTTGCCCGCGGAGGTAAGCAGCCTGCTCCTGCACGGACACACCAGACTTCAGGCCCTGCGCAAGTGGCGCGGGATCGCTCAATTCAAGCTGGCGGCCAGCGTGGGAATTACGCAGGGCTACCTTTCCGAGCTCGAACATGGCCGGAAATCGGGCTCGGCCGAAACCATCGCTGGGCTTGCCCAGGCACTTGAGGTGCCGGTGGACTGGCTGGCCTGACAAGCGCAGGGCCGCTGACGAAAAGCTCCGACGCCTGACAAGGCCGGCGTCCGGCCGCGGCGACCCCACCCGGCCGCTTCGCGGCCACCCTCCCCTCGAGGGGGAGGGAGAGCCGGCGCGCTTTGTCACGGCGCCGTGACCTCCATCATCCCCGTCGCCGTGCGGGCCGAGAATTGCGGCCGGTACATGTCCTCCACGCTCGCCGCCGGATGGGCGTAGGTGCCGGGCGTCACGGCGCGCACGACATAGGCCAGCGTAAATTCCCGGCCGGAATCGCCGTTGCGGTCGAACGCCGCGACAAAACGGTCGTCGCGGAATTCGAGATGCGCCGCCTGCGTCTGGTCGAGCCATCCGAAGTTGGAGAGATTGGCGCTGCTGACCAGGCCCGGATTGTCGATCTCGAAACCGGCCGGCAAGAGGTCGCTGACCAGCACGCGCGACGGCCACGAATTCTGCTCCGTCACCTTGAGCACGACGACGAAGCGCTCGTTCTGCGCCACCTCGGTGACGTTGGCCTCGCTGCCGTCGAGGCGGTAGTAGGTCCGCTCGATGGCAAAGCCGTCGCCGCCGGCCGGCAGCGGCTCGGCGGGCGCTGCGACCGCCGTCACCACTGCCTGCACGGCGCTCGATCCGGCGTTGGCGATGGTCACCGGGCTGTCGACCAGGGCGCTGCCGTCGAAGCGCTCGGAATAGGCACCGGTGTGCCGGGCGCCGTTCACCGTGAGCTTCATGTCGGCGGCGTTGGCGCGCAGCGCCCGCGCCGCGAGCAGCATCCACGCGTCGTCCTGCGTGCTGGTCCAGCGCGTCGCCTGCCGCTGCGCCCCGACAAGGCTGACCAGCTGCGGCACGACCGACGGCATCGGCCTGCTCTCCGCCGCCAGCGCCAGCATGGCGGCGCCGTCGCGCAGCCGCGAGCCGTAGTCGGAGCGGGAATAGTCGTGCTCGGGATTGTTTCTGGCGAGCTGCAGCGCCGCCTGGAAAGTCGCTTCCGAGCGCTGGGCGTCGCCGTAGAGCGCCAGGCTGGCCGCCAGCTGGGCTACCGCCATCGGGCTGGAAAAAGCCTCCAGCTTGGTGTCGGCATAATAACGCAGGTCGCCCACCGAGGCCTTCTTGTTGCGGGCCAGCACATAGAGCGCATAGGCGATCTCGCTGCCGCGGTCCTCGACGTCGATGTCGTAGGAGAGCGAGTTCTGCAGGTTGTTCAGCGCCTGCAGCATCGCCTGGCGGGGCACGTCGTAGTTCATCTCGCGCGCCCGGGTCAGGAAGTCGCTCACATAGGCGTCGAGCCACAAATCGCCGGAGCCCGGTCCCCACAGGCCGAAGCTGCCGGTGGAGGACTGGTTGTTGAGCACCCGGTAGACCGCCTCCTGGATGCGGCCGCGCAGCGCCGGGTCGTCCTGCATGCCTGCGCCGGCCGACAGCTCGCCGACATAGAGCAGCGGCAGCGCCCGGCTGGTGGTCTGCTCGGCGCAGCCATAGGGATAGCGGTCGAGCGCCAAGAGCAGCGATGGCACGTCGAAGGCGGCCGAGGGCGAGACGCCGACGCTGACATAGGCGCCGGGCAGCACGCTGGCGGCGAGCAGCTCGCGGTCGATGCGCAGGCTTTTGCCGTTCGGGCCGAGGTCGACGACCATCCGGTTGGTGACCGGCAGCGTCGCCGGGCGCACCGGGATATGCAGCGTCTGCTCGACCGAGGGGCCACCGTCGCGGGCGAGCTTCAGCGTGACGCTGGCGTTGCCGGCTGTCTGCGCCGTCAGCGGCACGGTGATCGACTGGCGCCTGCCTGACGTCAGCGTCACCGTCTCCGGCAGGGCGGCGCTGCCGGTGGAAAGATCGCCGGTGGTCTCGACGGCGAAGCGATAGTCGCCGTCGGGCGCGTCGGTGTTGGCGATATCGAGCCGCATGACCGCGGCGTCGCCGGGGGCGAGGAAGCGCGGCAGGCCGGCGGTGACGACGATCGGGTCGCGCACCGTGACGTCGGTCGAGGCATGGCCGACGGCGTCCCCGGTCCAGGCGACGGCCATGACGCGGACGGTGCCGTTGAACTGCGGGATGTCGAAGTCGACTGTCGCCTTGCCGTCCGCATCCAGCTTGACCGGTCCGGAGAAGAAGGCGACGAGCTTCTCGGTCGGCGGGCTGCCCTGCGAGGCCATCGCGGCGCCGTCGCCGCCGGTGCGCAGCCGCCCGGCGGCGCCCAGCGAGCCGTCGATCAGGCGGCCGTAGAGGTCGCGCAGCTCCAGTCCGAGCATGCGCTGCCCGAAATACCAGGCCGCCGGGTCGGGCGCCTTGTAGTCGGTGAGGTTGAGGATGCCGACGTCGACGGCCGCCACCGTCACATAGGCGTCGGTGACCGGCGGCAGGCCGGTGACGCTGACGGGTATCCGCAGCGGCTGGCGCGGCTCGGTTTTTTCGAGCGGCGAAAGGGCAACGGCCAGCTTCCTCGCGCCGGGGTCGATAGCCAGCCATTTCAGGCCGATGGCGCGGGCCGGCATGCGCGACTGCGCGGCGTCGCCCGGCCGGAACAGCGTCGCCGTAACATAGGCGCCGGCGCCCCAATCGGCCGAGACGGGGATGTCGATGGTCGAGCCGCCCTCCGGCACGCTCGCCGTGAAGGTCGACAGCAGCCGCTCGGCGCCGACGGTGACCAGCAGCTCGCCGGCGAAGCGCGGCGAGATTTTCAGCCTGGCGATCTCGCCCGCCGCGTAGCGGTCCTTGTCCAGCGCGATCTCCAGCCCGTCCGGCGTCTCGGTCGAGGTCGCCGCCACGTACCAGCCGGCGTCGAACTCGACGCTGGTCGCCGGGCCTTCCGGATCGGCGGTCGTCACTTCGAGGCGGTAACGGCCCCAGTCGACGGGCATGGACAGGCTGGCGCTGCCGTCGGCGGCGATGTCGAGCGTGCCGTTGGCGACGGCGCTGGTCGAGGTGACCGGCTCGTAGTTCCAAGCATTGCCGCTGCGGTACCACTGATAGTTGCGCTCGACCTTGACCAGCGACCACAGGGCGCCGGGCAGCGCCTTGCGGTTGCCGTCCGGGTTGACGGCGATCACCGTGAATTTCGCGGTCCCGCCCTGCGGCACCTCGCCGCCGGAGAAGTCGGGTCGGACGCCGATGACGTCGGCGGGCGAGCGGATGCCGAGGTCGATCGCCTCCTCGACGGCGCGGCCGCCGCTCTCCAGCATGCGCACCGTCACGGTCGCGGTCAGCAGGCGGGTGGTGGCGGGCAGCGCGTCGATCGCGACAGGGAAGGTGGCCTTGCCGTCATCGCCGACCACGGGAAGGTCGGCAAGCGGGATGCGGGTCGCCTCGACGGCATCCTCGTCGGCCAGGCCGAACTGGAAATTCGGGAAATCCTCCCAGTCCCGCGTGGTGTCGATCGTCGCCTCGCCTTCGAGCGCCAGACCGGCGGCCGGCGCGCCGTAGAGGAAGCGGCCGTCGACGGTGATCTCGGCCGGCTCGCCCGGGGCGATCTCGTCGCGGTCGCTGGCCAGCGTGAACTCGATGCGGTCGGGCACGAAGTCCTCGACCAGGAACATCTGGCTGGAGACCGCCGGCTGCTTGGGATCGGTGTAGAGCGATACCGTCCAGGTGCCGCGCATGGCGTTGGCCGCCAGCGCGAGGTCGACGGCATGGCCGCCGGCCGCAGCGCCGTCGCTGACGACGCGCCGGTCCTCGACGCCGTCCGGCCGGGTGAAGACGAAGGTGAGCGGCAGTTTTTCGACCGCCTTCGCCTTGTCGTCGCGGGCGAGCGCGGCGACATGCACGGTCTCGCCGGCGCGATAGATGCCGCGTTCCGTCCAGGTGTAGACGTCGAGCGCGCCGGGGGCGGCGCGGCCGGTGACGCCGCGGTCGGAGAGGTCGAAGCCGGCACGGGTCATGTCGAGGAAGACGAAGTCCTCGCCGGCCGCGTTCGCCGTCAGCACCGCCGGCAGCATGCCGCCGCTGCCGCGCGTCAGGCCGGCGGTGAAGGTGGCGCGGCCGTCGGCATCGGTGGTGGCGGTGCCGAGCACTTCGTTGTTGCGGGCAAGCAACGTCAGCTCGACGCCGGCCATCGGCTTGGCCGAGCCGAGCGAGCGGGCGAACACGTTGAGCCCATCCTGGCCGCTATAGGTGGAGAGCCCGATGTCGGAGACGACGAACCATTGCGTGGCGCGCGAGCTCCAGCTGTCGCTGGTGTCGTTCTCCGGCTGGGCGGTCAGCACATAGACGCCGGGCTTGCGCTCGGGCAGCGCCTCGTCGACCGGGAAGGAGGTGGTGACCTCCTTGTTGAGATCGCCGGCGGTCTCGAGCTTGCCTTCCCACACAGGCTGGCCGAGCTGGTCGGCGATGGTCTCGACGTCGTAGCCATCGAGCTGGCGCAGGAACTGGTAGCCGGTGAGGAGCTGCGCCAGCGAGCGGTCGCCGACGCGGTAGAGCTTCACGTCGGCCACCGGCAGGTTGACTGTGACCAGCGGGATGCCGTGGCGCCCGGCAGCCGGCAGCACGAAACTGTCGCCGGTGAAGCGGGCGGAGGCGCCGCGGTCCTGGACGTAGATGGAGAGCACGACCGGCGCCTGGATGACCTCGCCGACCGCAGCCGGCAGGCCGGCACGGAAGGTGATGCTGTAGTGTTTGCCGTGCTCGAGGCCCTCGACGCAGATCTGCTTGTCCTTGGCCTCGATGGCTTTCGGGGCGGCGTTGTCGACGGTGACGAACGGCGCGTAGTCGACGCCGGTCTTGACCAGCTCTTCCGAGAACTGGGCGCAGACGCGCGGCGAGCCGGTGTCGGCATCGATGGAATGGTCGACGACGCGGAAGCCTTTTCGGGCCTTCAGATCCTCGTAGTCGGCGCGCACGGCAGCCGAATTGACGAGCGCCAGGCTCGATTCATAGGCCTGCAGCGCCGGTCGGAACAGGTCGCGCCGGTCGAGCCCGGCGGCGATCGCGGCAAGCACATCGGCGCGGGAGGAAGCGGTGCGCAGGAGTTGGTAGGCGTTCCAGGCAGCGGACGTGGCGTCGCGGTTGAGCGCGGCCGTTTCCTGGCCGTTGGCGCCCTGAATGGCGAGCAGCGCCCGCGACAGGCCCAGCCACGGCTTGCCGTCGTCGGGCGAGATGCGGATCGCGGCGATGTAGCTGTCGCGTGCGCCTGAGGCATCGTTGGTGCGCATCGCCTGTTCGGCCACGTCGACGAGGCCGGCCAGGCCGGCGTCGGCGGCCGGCGGCGTGGCCGTCAGTGCGGCGCGGTACTGCCATGCTTCGTCGGCCATCCAGGAGGGGAAGAACGGCATCGCCGGCGGGGCGCCGATGTCGGGCTCGCCGTCGATCGGAACGACCTTGCCGGCGACGGCGCCATTGAAGGTCTTCAGCGTGGCGAAGTCCGACTTCAGGAAGCACCACTTGGCCTTGGTATTGTAGGTGAAGGCGCGGCACTGCGAATCGCCGAGGCAAATCGTCTTGCACTGGTCGAGCGAGACGTTCTGCTCCGCCCGCAGGTCGAAGCCGAAATAGTCGCCGTTCTCGGTCGTCCGGATGGCACGGCCATCCGCTGCGAAGACCGGCGCGGCCAATATGCCTGCAAGTAGAAAAAGGGCCGACAGAAGACGAACCGGGCGCATCACAACTCCCCCTTGCATCGCGGTCGTCGGCACAGACCAGCATCGCCCCGACCGTCTGTCAATCCAGGCCGAAGAAAAGCGAAGGTCTCTTCGGCGGTTGGCCATCGCGTTCTTCCGTGGTAGGCCGCCTATGGGGGCGACAGGAGCACGGATGGTCATGTTCTGCCCATCAAATTCTGACAGAGCGATTGTGGCCCCTTTACGAACGGTTCATATCGGCACTTCAAAATTAGGTGCCGGAGTAAGTTCGCGTTAATGATGAAGCGGAAACCGCAGAGTTCGAGGAGCGTTCCCGCGACGGTTTGGTTCGCGCGCCTCGTGCTTTCCGGGATTCTGTGCTCCTCGGTGGTCATTGCCCTGCCGCCACGGGCCGCCGCATTCGAGCTGTTCGGCTTCCGCTTCTTCGGGAAGGAGGAGGACGAGGACGCCGACATCGTCGATCCTCTCAACTATACCGTATCCATCGAGGTGGCCGGCGGAGATGCCGAGCTGACCGAGGCGCTGAACAACGCGTCGCTGCTGGTCGCCGATGCCGAGCGGCCGGTCTCGGGTTCGCTGGGGCTGCTGACCAAGGCGCGCAGCGACCGGCAGCGGCTGGTCGCGGCGCTCTACGAGCAGGCCCGTTACGACGGCGTCGTGCGCATCCTGATCGCCGGCAAGTCGATCGACACGCTGCCGCCGGACGCCGAATTCGGCGCGGGGCCGGTGCCGGTGACCATTTCCGTGGACCCGGGCGCCGTGTTCAGGCTCGGCCGGGTCCAGCTGCAGGGGGACGCCGCCGGCCTTGCCCCGCAGGAGTTCGGTCTCGTGTCCGGCGGCGATGCCGGCTCGAACAGGGTGCTGCGGGCCGAAGCCGACATCGTGCGGCGGCTCAAGGAGGGCGGGCGGCCGCTGGCGGCCGTCACCAGCCGCGAGATCGTGGCCGACCACAATACCACGACGCTGGATGTCTCCCTCACCGTCGCCGCCGGGCCGGTGGCCGGCTACGGTCCGACCACGGTGAAGGGCACAGAAGCGGTCGACCGCGACTTCACCGCCTATATGGCTGGGCTGGAGCCCGGCCGGAGATATTCGCCCAAGGACATCGACGACGCACGCGAGCGGCTGGTCGGCCTCGGCGTCTTCAACAGCGTGGCGGTGACGGAAGCCGACGCGCTCGACGCCGCCGGCCAAATCCCGATCGACGTCACGGTGAGCGAGCGCAAGCAGCGCTTCTACGGCGTCGGCGCCACGCTCTCCAACACCGAAGGGCTGGGGCTGGAAGGCTACTGGGGACATCGCAACCTGTTCGGCAAGGCCGAGAAGCTGCGCATCGAAGGTTCGATCGGGCGGATCGGCGATGCCGAGGGAGTCGACAAGCTCAACTACAATGCCGGCATCATGTTCGAGAAGCCGGGCGTGGTCGGGCCGGCGTCGAAATTCTTCACCAGCCTCAGGAGCGTCTACGAACATCCCGACGCCTATGACCGCTTTTCGGTGAAGGCGAGCACGGGCCTCGCCTACGAGATCAGCAAGACGCAGAGCGTTTCCGGCGAGTTAGCGGTCGACTATTCGCGCATCACCGACGCCTTCGTCGACGATCGCGAATACCTGATCGTGTCGACGCCGCTGCAATACATCTTCGACAACCGGGACAACCGGCTCAACCCGACCAAGGGTTTCCGGGCGCTCGCCTATGTCGAGCCGGCCTACGACACGATCGGCGGCACCACCTTCGTCAAGATGAGAGGCGAGGGGTCCGTCTATCAGGCCCTGGATTCCGGCGGCAGGTTCGTCATCGCCGGCCGGGCGGTGCTCGGCTCGATCGTCGGAGCCGGCGTCGAGGACATCCCCGCCGACCGCCGCTTTTATGCCGGCGGCGGCGGCTCGGTGCGCGGCTACGCCTATCAGGGCATCGGGCCGAAGGATTCGGACGGCACGCCCACCGGCGGCCTGTCGTTGGCCGAGGGCTCGCTGGAACTGCGTTATGCCGTCAACGAGACGTTCGGTGTCGTGCCCTTCGTCGACGTCGGCACCGTGTCGCTGGACGAGTTTCCCGACTTCTCCGACATGAAGGCGGGCGCCGGCGTCGGCATCCGCTACATCACGCCGTTCGGGCCGCTGCGCGTCGACGCAGCCATCCCGCTCAATCCCGGTCCCGACGATCCCGACTTCGGCATCTATGCCGGCGTCGGCCAGGCTTTCTAGGAGCCGGCCGATGACGGTGTTCAAGAAGGTGCTGCGGATACTGGGCTACACGCTCCTCGCATTGCTCGCCTTCGCCATCGGCGCGGTGGCGGTGCTGACGCTCACCGAGCGGGGCAGGGAGAATCTGGCGGGGATCGTCTCCGACCTCGCCTCGTCGCCCGAGCGGACGGTGACCATCAGCGGCATACGCGGCATCTGGTCGGGTAATTTCGCGATGGACCAGCTCGTGCTGGCGGATGCCGACGGCCCCTGGCTGGCGGCGCGCGGCGTCGAGGTCCGGTGGTCGCCGATGGCGCTGCTGCGGTCGCGCTTCCACGCCGAGCGCATCGCCGCCGAGCGGATCGAGTTCGCCAGGCTGCCTAAGCCGTCGGCGCAGCCGCCCGCGGAGGGCGGATCGTCGACGCTGCCGGTCGACATCTCGATCGACGCGCTCGACTTCCCCGACATCGCGCTTGGCGAGGCCGTCACCGGCGGCCAGGTGGCCAGCGCAGCCGCCGAGGGCAAGGTGGTGGCGCAAGGCGCACCGCTGGTCGTGGCGGCCGACCTCAACGTCTCGCGCACCGACGGCACGGCCGGCCAGGTGCTCGCCTCGATCGATTTCGCTCCCGACCAGAACCGCCTGCAGGTCGACCTGAAAGCATCGGAGCCGACGGGCGGCATCCTTGCCAATCTGCTGCAGCTGCCGGGACAGCCCGCCGTCGACATCGTCGTCAGCGGCTCCGGTCCGATGGCGGACTGGCGCGGCAACGGCACCTTCTCGGTCGACGGCAGCCTGATCACCAGCGTGTCGGCGACGCACAGGCAGACCGAGGCCGGCCGGGTGGTCGAGGCGATCGGCAATGGCGTGTTCGACCGCTTCCTGCCTGAACGGTTCCGGCCGCTGCTTGCCGGGCAGACGCATTTCGACCTCGCCGGCACGCTGACCGGCGACGGCGGCGTGGACATCAGCCGGGCCGAGATCGAGAGCGGTGCGCTGACGGCGACGGCGATCGGGGCGTTCAATCCGGCCGGAGCCACCGACGTGGCGATCGAGCTGGAGCCCAAGAACGGCGGCGTGCAGCTCGCCCTCGGCACCGGCGAGAGCCCGATCGATCTCACGGTCGGGCAGGCGTCGATCCGTGCCCTCGGCGATGGCCGGGAGCCCGGCGTCGACGTCACCGTCACCCTGCCTTCGGTGTCCACCAGGGACGTCAGCCTGGCCGACCTCCGCCTCGTCCTGCACTCGGACGCCTTCAACGTGGCCGAGCGCAGCGGCCCGATCAGGGGCGCGGCGACGGCCGCGCAGCTCACCATCGACAACCCGACGGTCGCGCCGCTGGTTGCCGGCGAAATCCGTGCCGGGCTGGAGGGAACGCTTGCCGCCGAGGCGCTGACGCTCACCGCCGGCACGCTCGCCAGCGACGCGATCGACGGCCGCTTTTCCGGTACGGTGTCGCTGCCGAACGGCGCGATCACGTTGCAACTCGACGCCGACTTCCTGTCGGCGGCGCTGCCGGCCGGGGCGCGGCCGTTGCTCGGGGACAAGGTGGCGCTGGCTGCCGGCCTGGAGCGCGACGCCTCGGGCAACGTTGCCGCCCGCTCGCTGACCGTGGAATCCGGCGGGCTCAGCGCCACCGGCTCGGCGCGTCTGCGCGAAGGCACGGTCGACGCCGAGCTATCAGGCACGCTGGCCGACATCGCCCCGCTGGCGCCGAACGCATCCGGCGCGCTGGCGCTGACGGCGACGGCGAAGGGCGCGCTGCTGGCGCCCGACGTCGACCTGTCGCTGACCAGCGAGCGGCTGGGTTTCGGTGATCGTGCGCTCGACGATCTCGATCTGCGGGTGACCGGCCGGGTCGATCCTGCCAACCCGCAGGCTTCGGTCGCGCTCAAGGGCGCGTTCCAGGGCCAGGCGCTGGCAGGCAATGCGGTGCTGGCAGCGGCCGGCGGCAAGCGCGAGGTGCGCGACATCGCCTTCACGCTAGGCCAGAACCGCATCGCCGGCGCGCTGACGCTGGACGAAAGCTTCCTGCCCGCCGGCACGCTCGACCTCGATCTCGCCGATCTCGGCGAGCTGGCGGCACTCGCCGGCCAGACGGTGGAGGGCAGCGCCAGAGGCAGCGCGGCCTTCTCCAGCGGGGGCGGAACGCCGCGCGTCCAGGTGGTGCTCAATTCCGATTCCGTCAGGCGCGGCACGCTCGACGTGCGGTCTATCGCCGTCGATGCGCTGGTCTCCGATTTCCTCAAGGCGCCTGCGATATCAGGCACGCTCGGCGCCACGCTCGCCGATCTGCTGCCCGGCCAGCCGCCGGCCGACATCCGCATGAGCGTCGAGGGCACCGCGGCCGACATCGGCGGCACGGGCACCATCGCCATGGAAGGCACCAAGGTCGCCGACTTTTCGCTCGCCCGCCGCGCGGCTGACGGATCGGTCGAGATCAAGGGGACGGGCGCGTTCGCGCGCTTCGCGCCGGAGCGGGCGCGAAGGCTGCTGGACGGCCAGACGACGTTCGACGTCGCCGCCACCACCGGAGAGGCGGGTGCGCTGCGCATCGAGCGGGCCGAGCTCGCCAACGGCGCGCTGCGAGCGCAGGCCAGCGGCAGCGTCGACCCGGCCGGCCCGGTCGACCTCACCGTGCAGCTTGGCACCGGCACCAGCAACCTGCCGCTGTCCTTCGGCACCGACGAGGCGCCGATCGACATCACGCTGGATTCGGCGACGCTGCGGGCGGTGGGCGATATCGACGCGCCGCGCCTCGACATCGCCGCGCGCCTGCCACAGGTCGCGACCAACCATGTGCAGCTGGCCGGCATGGCGATCGCGCTGCGTTCCGACGGCTTCAACCTCGCCTCGCGCACCGGCCCGATGACCGGCTCGGTCACCGCCGCGTCACTCACCATCGACAACCCGACAGTGGCGCCGCTGGTGGCCGGCGAGATCCGGGCCGAGATCGACGGCGCCTTGTCCACGGAGGCGCTCAGGGTCGAGCGCGGCGTGCTGCGCAGCGACGCCATCGACGGCGGCTTCAGCGGCACCGTCTCGCTGCCGACCGGCGTGATCACGCTCGATCTCAAGGCCGACGTGCTGTCGGCCGCGCTGCCCGCCGCGGTCCGGCCGGTGCTCGGCGAGCAGCTGGCGCTCTCCACCAGCCTGGAGCGCGACGCCGGCGGCAAGGTGTCGGCCAACGCGCTGGCGCTGCAGTCCGGCGGCCTGACGGGGCAGGGCGTCATCCAACTGACCGGCGGCCAGCTCGACGCCGACATCAAGGGCGCGCTTACCGACATTTCGCCGCTGGCCGAGCAGGCGAGCGGTTCCGTCGCCTTCTCCGCCACCGCCAAGGGCGCGCTGTCGGCGCCGGACGTGACACTCTCCGTCACCAGCGACAGGATGACGGTGGCGGCGCGCGCCATCGAGAACCTGGCGCTCAACGCCTCCGGCCGGACCGACCTGGCAAACCCGGAAGCCAACGTGACGCTGACGGGCACCGTCGCCGGTGAAAAACTCGACGGCAGGGCGGTGCTCAACACCGCCGACGGCCGACGCGCTGTCCGCGACCTCAACCTGTCGCTGGGGCGCAACCGCATCGCCGGGGCGCTGGCGCTCGACGAGAATTTCGTGCCCGAAGGCACGGTCGACTTCGACCTGCCGGATCTCGGCCGGCTGGCCGCGCTTGCGCTGGAGACAGTCGAGGGCAGCGTGCGCGGCAATGCCGCCTTCACCCGCGTCGGCGGCAGGCCGCAGGCAAGAATCTCCGCCAATGCGCCGGCAATCACGCGCGGCGACCTCTCCGTGCGCTCGGTCAGCATCGACGCGACCATCAGCGACTATTTTGCCCAGCCCGGCGTGGCCGGGACGGTGCGCGCCGACGAGGTGCGGTCGGGCGGCACGGTCATCCGCGGCATCAGCGTCGACCTGTCGCGCGAGGGCGACTGGACGCGCTTTTCCGGCGGAGCCGAGGTCAACGACATTCCCGCTCGGGCGGCCGGGCGGGTCCGCTCGGCCGGCGGCACGACCACCGTCGAGCTTGCCTCGGCGGAAGCGACGATGCGCGGCATCCGCGCCACGCTGGCGCGACCGTCGACGGTACGCATCGCCGGCGGCCAGACCCGGCTCGACAACCTCGCACTGGCGGTCGGCGGCGGCACGGCGACGGTGTCGGGCACGGCCGGCGCGAACCTTGCGCTCGACGTGGCGCTGGCGCGGCTGCCGGCGTCCGTCGCCAACAATTTCGCGCCCGGCCTCGACGCCGGCGGTACCATCTCCGGTACGGTCAACGTCAGCGGCGCCGCGGCCAATCCGACGGTGCGCTACTCCGCCGACTGGGGCGGCGCGGAAACGGCGCAGACGCGCGGCGCCGGCGTCGGCCCGGTCACGATCCGCTCGACCGGCACCTTCGCCGCGAACCGGCTCACCTTCGACGCCAATCTCGGCAACGGCTCAGGCCTTTCGATCCGCGGGGGCGGCAGCGTCGCCGTGGCGCAACCGCCGCGCCTCGACCTGCGCTTCGAGGGCGCCGTGCCGTTCTCGCTGATCGAGTCGCGCCTCGCCGCACAGGCGCTGTCGTTGTCCGGGACGGCCAATGTGAACCTGACGGTCACTGGCGCCGCGGCTGCTCCGGTGATCGGCGGCAGCATCCGCACCTCCGGCGCGCGGCTGGTCGATGCGCGCTCCGGCATCGCGCTCAACGACATCGCCGCCGATGTCGGCATCGCCTCCGGCCGCGCCACCATCAACCGGCTGAGCGGCTCGCTGTCGAGCGGCGGCACCGTCTCGGCCTCCGGCACGGTCGGCATCGAAGCCAATCAGGGTTTTCCGGCGGACATCGCCATCCGGCTGGCCGACGCCCGCTATACCGACGGCGAGATGGTGGCGACCACGCTGTCGGGCAACCTGGCCGTCAAGGGGCCGCTGCTGTCGGCGCCACGGCTGACCGGCACGATCGACCTGGCGCGCACTGTGATCACCGTGCCGGAACGGCTCCCCGGCTCGCTGGCCGCACTCGACGTCCAGCACCGGAACGCGCCGGAAGCCGTCAGGAAACAGGCGCAGGCGCTGCGCCCGGCGTCGGCCAGCGGCGGTGGCGGCTCCGGGCTGGAGATCGACATCACCGTCAACGCGCCTCAGCGCATCTTCATCCAGGGCAGGGGCCTCGACGCCGAACTGGGCGGCTCGCTCAGGCTCGTCGGGCCGGCCTCGTCGCCGCAGGCCACCGGCGAGTTCGACCTCCGCCGCGGCCGGCTGGCGCTGCTTGGGCGGCGGCTGACCTTCACCCATGGCACGCTCACTTTTGCCGGCTCGCTGGTGCCTTATCTCGACCTCTCCGCCGAATCCACGGCGGGCGACGCCACGGTGACGGTTCTGGTCTCCGGCCCGGCCAACAATCCCAAGTTCAGCTTCTCGTCCGTTCCGGCGCTGCCGGAGGACGAGGTGCTGGCGCGGCTGATCTTCGGCCGGCCCATGTCCAACCTGTCGCCGCTGCAGATCGCGCAGCTTGCGGATGCCGCGGCGCAGCTTGCCGGCGGCGGCGGCACGACCTCGCTGCTCACTTCGCTGCGCGAGCGGCTCGGCGTCGACGACCTCGACCTCAAGACCAACGAGGAGGGCGACACGACCGTGTCGGTCGGCAAATATCTCAACGACCGCACCTATTTGACGATCGAGACCGGCGATCGCGCCGGCTCCGGCCGGGCGGCCATCGACCTCGACGTCGGCCGCGGCGTCAAGCTGCGCGGCGAGGCGCGCGACGACGGCGAGGCCAAGGGCGGCATCTTCTACGAACGCGAATACTGATTCCTCTCGTCCCGCCGGCTGTGGCACGACTACCGGGCGCCGCTGGCGCTGTTGCGGGCTGTGGACAACGCGCATCCTGACCCCGCGAAAATTCTGAGCCGGCCCGCCGCAAATTTGCGAATTTGCGCCATTCTTGTCGTATTCACGCGAACCGCTCTTCCCGCAAAGTTGCACATTCCGTTCCGGGAACATCATCCCCGCGCTTTGACATCGCGGAGGGGATGCGGAATGCTAACAGGCGAAAAGCCAACAATGGGGAGTTTGCAATGACGGTCTACAAGAGTAACGGTGATCGTGTTCCGGCCCATATCGAGCGAATGGCCGAGAGCGCCAGGGCGGGCAAGGTCGACCGCCGCGAATTCCTTGCCATGGCCAGCGTGTTCGGTGCGTCGACGGCCATGGCCTACGGCATGATCGGGCTTGCCGCGCCGACGCCGGCGGCGGCACAGGAGCCCAAAAAGGGCGGTATCCTCAAGGTGGCGATGTGGATCAAGGATCCGAAGGATCCGCGCACCGCCGACTGGTCGGAGATTTCCAACGCCGAGCGCCAGGCGCTCGAGCCGCTGGTCAAATACACCAAGGACTACACCTTCGAGCCCTATCTCCTGGAAAGCTGGGAGGTGAACGACGACGCCACCGAATACACGCTGAAGCTTCGCCAGGGCGTGACCTGGAACAACGGCGACACCTTCAACGCCGACGACGTCATCTTCAACTTCACCCGCTGGGCAGACAAGAGCTCCGAAGGCAACTCCATGCCGGGCCGTCTCGGCACGCTCGTCGACGAAGCCACCGGCAAGCTGCGCGAAGGCTCGATCGAGAAGGTCGACGACCACACCGTCAAGCTCAAGCTGACCAAGCCCGACATTGCCTTGATCCCGAACCTGACCGATTACCCGGCGCTGGTCGTGCACCGCTCCTTCGACGAGACCGGTGCCAACTTCGTGCAGAACCCTATCGGCACCGGCCCGTTCGAGCTCGTCTCCTACGACGTTGGCCAGAAGGTGGTCTACAAGCGCCGCGAGAACGGCACCTGGTGGAACGGCGACGTCTATCTCGACGGCGTCGAGTTCATCGACTACGGCACCGATCCCTCGGCCATGGTCTCGGCCTACGAGGCGGGCGAGGTCCACACCAATCACGAGACCTCGGCCGACTACGTGTCGATCCTCGAAGGCGTCGGCGCCATCACCTCGGAGACGGTCACCGCCGCGACCATCGTGGCGCGCACCAACGTCGCCAACAAGCCTTACGAAGACCAGAAGGTGCGCAACGCGCTTCAGCTTGCCGTCGACAACGCCGTCGTGCTGCAGCTCGGCTACGGCAATGCCGGCGTGCCGGCGGAAAACCACCACGTCGCGCCGATCCATCCGGAATATGTCGAGCTGCCGAAGGTGGCCCGCGATCCGGCCAAGGCCAAGGCGCTGATGGCGGAAGCCGGGCAGGCCGACTTCGAGCACGACCTGATCACCGTGGACGAGGACTGGCACAAGAACACCGGCGACGCCATCGCCGCGCAGCTGCGCGACGCCGGCATCAAGGTGAAGCGCACGGTGCTGCCCGGCTCGACCTTCTGGAACGACTGGACCAAGTATCCCTACTCGATGACCAACTGGAACATGCGCCCGCTGGGCATCCAGGTGGTCGCCATCGCCTACCGCACCGGCGAGGCCTGGAACGAGGCGGCCTACTCCAATCCCGAGCTCGACGCCAAGATCGGCGAGGCGCTGGGAATCGCCGATGCCGAGAAGCGCAAGGCGGCGATGGCCGACATCGAGAAGATCCTGCAGGATTCGGGCATCATCATCCAGCCGTACTGGCGCAAGCTCTACAACAGCTCGATGCCGGTGGTGAAGAACCACGCCATGCATCCGACCTTCGAGCACGATTTCGGCAAGGTCTGGCTGGACGAAGCGTGAGCGACGTTTGTTTCATAGGGGGCGCTGGCGCCCCCTATGGCGCTTCAATCGGGTGTGACGATCTCTGACCCCAACCCGTCCGGCAGGGGGTGACGATGCTTGCTTTCATTCTGCGCCGTCTAGGCACCATGGTCGTGACCATGCTGTGCCTGACGATGGTCGTGTTCTTCATGGTCAATCTCGAGCCGAACCTGAAGAAGCTCGCGATCAGTCAGCTCGACATGCGCTCACCGCCGGAGCAACTGGAAAGCTGGCTGGTCAAGAACGGCTACCGGCAGAACTTCTTCGTCCGCTACGGCCAGTGGATCGGGGTCGTCCAGAAACAGCCCAATGTCGACCCGGCGACCGGCAAGGCGACGCCGCGCTTCTCCTTCTGCAACGAGCCGGCCGAGCCCTATTACGGCGGCATATTGCAGGGCGACTTCGGCTGCTCGACCAAGTTCAAGACGACGGTGTCGGCGAAGCTGTGGCCGGCGCTCGGCGCTACCGGCATTCTGATGTTCTGGGTGATGGTGACGATGGTGCCGATCGCGCTGCTGATCGGCATTCTCGCCGGCATGCGCGAGGGGTCCAAGACCGACCGCTCGCTGTCGGTCGCCTCCATCACCACCACGGCGACGCCGGAATATGTCTCCGGCGTCATCTTCACCGTCATCTTCGCCACCTGGCTGGGCTGGCTCAACGGCTCGGCCGCCTCGGCGACGGGGCAAGGCATCACCTTCTACAATTTCACCCTGCCGGTGATGACGATGGCGATCTACGGCATCGGCTACATCGCCCGCATGACCCGCGCCTCGATGGTCGAGGTGATGACGCAGCAATATATCCGCACCGCCCGGCTGAAGGGGCTCTCCTTCTCCGGGGTGGTCGTCAAGCACGCGCTGCGCAACGCGCTGATCGCGCCCTTCACCGTCATCATGCTGCAATTCCCGTGGCTGCTCACCGGCGTGGTCATCGTCGAGACGATGTTCCGCTACCAGGGCTTCGGCTTCACGCTGGTCGAGGCGGCGGGCAACAACGACATCGACCTTCTGCTCGGCTGCAGCCTCGTCTCCGTCTTCGTCGTGCTGTTCACGCAGCTGATTTCCGACGTCGGCTACGCCTATCTCAACCCGCGCATTCGCGTTCAATAGGGGGACAGCGCGATGCAGCTCGAATTCATCGGCGCCTTCCAGATCGTCCTCGGCGTGATCGCCCGCTTCTGGCCGGTGTGGCTGGCGCTCGCCATCGTCTTCGCCGCCAGCCTGTTCTACCGCAAGAAGCTCGGGCTCTACGGGCAGCTCTTCGACAGCGGCGTCGGCGTCACAGGCGTCTTCATCTGCCTGTTCTGGCTGTTCACCGCGATCTCCGCCTCGTGGGTGGCGCCCTTCGATCCGCTCGCCCAGGTGCCGATCATGAAGGACGCGCTGCCCGGCGCGGTCGTTCCGGACGGCGGTGGGGTTTATCTGTTCGGCGGCGACAAGCTCGCCCGCGACGTGTTCAGCCGCATGGTCCATGGCAGCCAGATCGTGCTGATCATCGCGCCGGCGGCGACGGCCTTCGCGCTGATGGTCGGCGCCACGCTCGGCCTGCCGGCCGGCTACTATGGCGGCAGGATCGACTCGGTGCTGTCGTTCCTCGCCAACCTCGTGCTGGCCTTTCCGGTCATCCTGCTGTTCTACCTGCTGGTCACGCCGGGCATCGTCGAGACGGGACTACCGCGCTGGATGGCGGGGCTGTTTTTCCTGTTCCCGATCATCTTTTTCGCGACCCTTTTCTACACGCGCTTCAAGAACCGGCCGGAGCGGCTCTACCTGCTGCTCGGCCTGACCATCCTGATCGGCGGCTGGGTCTATGTCGGGCTGGTCTTCGATGCCGACCCGCTCGGCGTCATCTCGATCGCGCCGAACGAGCTCAACATCTTCGTGGCGGTGGTGTTCGCCTCGTCGCCGGGTGTGTTCCGCATCGTGCGCGGGCTGGTGATGGACATCAAGACGCGCGACTACATCGCCGCCGCGCAGACCCGCGGCGAGACGCCCTGGTACACGATGCTGTGGGAGATCCTGCCCAATGCGCGCGGGCCGCTGATCGTCGATGCCTGCCTGCGCATCGGCTACACCACCATCCTGCTCGGCACGCTCGGCTATTTCGGGCTGGGCCTGGCACCGGAAAGCCCGGACTGGGGCACGGCGATCAAGGATTCCAGCCGGCTGCTGCGCTCCTTCATCCACCCGGCGCTGCCGCCCACCTTCGCGCTGATGAGCTTCGTGCTCGGCCTCAACCTGCTCGCCGACGCGTTGCGCGAGCAGTCGATGAAGGATTGAGGCCAATGGGCGCCGGTCTCTCCGCCTCACCCTCCCCCTTGTGGGGAGGGTCGGCGAGCGGTTGGAGCGAAGCGGAATACCGCGAGACGGGGTGGGGGTGCCTCCAATTCCCGCCGATGCAGCGTCGAACCCCTCACGTCTTGACCCCCACCCCGATCCGCAGCGCGGATCGACCCTCCCCACAAGGGGGAGGGTAAGAGGAGCATCACGATGAACGAAGCCGTCAGAGCCACGAACATCAAAGGCGCCGATCCCATCTTGGAGATCGAGAACCTCTCCATCTCCTTCTTCACCAAGCGCGGCGAGATTCCCGCGGTCATGGACTTCTCCTGCAACGTCATGCCGGGCGAGGCGATGGGCATCGTCGGCGAATCCGGCTGCGGCAAGTCGACGGTGTCGCTAGGCATCATGCGCGACCTGTCCAACATCGGCAAAATCGTCGGCGGGCGGATCAGGTTCAAGGGCAAGGACATGGGCGAGATGTCCGACGCCGAGCTCAGGGCGATCCGCGGCAACGAGATCGCCATGATCTACCAGGAGCCGATGGCCAGCCTGAATCCGGCCATGAAGATCGGCCGGCAGCTGATGGAAGTGCCGATCCTGCACGACAAGGTGTCGAAGCAGGAGGCCTACGACAGGGCGCTGGACCTGGTGCGGGCGGTGCGGTTGCCCGATCCCGAACGCATCATGCGCTCCTATCCCCACCAGCTTTCCGGCGGCCAGCAGCAGCGCATCGTCATCGCCATGGCGCTGCTGTCGAAGCCGGCGCTGCTGCTGCTCGACGAGCCGACCACGGCGCTCGACGTGACGGTGGAGGCCGGCATCGTCGAACTGGTGAAGGGGCTCGGCGAGAAATTCGGCACGTCGATGATCTTCGTGTCGCACAATCTCGGCCTGATCCTCGAGACCTGCGACCGCATCACCGTCATGTATTCCGGCGAGGCGGTCGAGACCGGCCGCATCGAGGACGTGTTCGACCGCATGCGCCACCCCTATACGCAGGGGCTGTTCCGCTCCATCCCGCTGCCCGGCGCCGACAAGAATGCGCGGCCGCTGATCGCCATTCCCGGCCAGCTTCCCTTGCCGCATGAGCGGCCGAACGGCTGCAATTTCGGCCCGCGCTGCCAGCATTTCGTGCCCGGCCGCTGCGACGCCGCGGAAATCCCGATGATCGAAGTGGAAGGGCACGACCGGCATTTCAGCCGCTGCGTGCGCTTCAACGAGATCGATTGGGCGGCACTGCCGGAGGGCGCGCGCAAGGAGAACCCGCCGGTTACGCCCGGAGCGCCGGTGCTCAAGGTCGACAATCTCAAGAAATACTACAGGGTCGCCGCCAACGAGGTGTTCGGCGGCGGCGAGGGGCGTGTCGTCAAGGCCAACGAGGCGATCAGCTTCGAGGCGCGCGAGAGCGAGACGGTGGCGATCGTCGGCGAATCCGGCTGCGGCAAGTCGACCCTGGCGAAAGTGCTGCTCGGCCTTGAGACGGCAAGCTCCGGCAAGGTGACGCTCGGTAACAGGGATATCCAGTCGACCGGCATCGAGGAGCGCGACGTCAGCACCGTGTCGTCGATCCAGATGGTGTTCCAGAATCCGTTCGACACGCTGAATCCCAGTCATTCGGTGGGCTCGCAGATCATCCGTACGCTGGAGAAATTCGGCGTCGGCAAGTCGGTGGCCGACCGCAAAAAGCGCATGTTCGAGCTGCTCGATCTGGTCAAGCTGCCGCGCGCCTTCGCCGAGCGCATGCCGCGCCAGCTCTCCGGCGGCCAGAAGCAGCGCATCGGCGTGGCGCGCGCCTTCGCCGGCCAGGCCAAGGTGGTGGTGGCCGACGAGCCTGTGTCGGCGCTCGACGTCTCCGTCCAGGCCGCGGTCACCGAGCTGCTGATGGACATCCAGCGCAAGAACAAGACGACCATGCTGTTCATCAGCCACGATCTTTCGGTCGTGCGCTACATCGCCGACCGCGTGGTGGTCATGTATCTCGGTCACATCGTCGAGCATGGCACGACCGACCAGATTTTTGCGCCACCCTACCATCCCTATACGGAGGCGCTGCTGTCGGCGATCCCGATCGCCGATACCTCGGTGGTGAAGAAGCACATCGTGCTGGAGGGCGACATCCCGTCGGCGATGAACCCGCCGCCCGGCTGCCCGTTCCAGACGCGCTGCCGCTGGAAGAAGTTCGTGCCGGACAATCTGTGCGAGACGCAGCTGCCGCCGTTCAGGGAACTCGGCGCCGGCCACCGCAGCCTGTGCTGGCTCGACGATGCGCAGCTCGCGACGATGGAGCCGGTCATCAGCTTCGAGGGCGGCGGCCAGGAGCCGCCGGTCAAGGACCCGGTTCCGGAAGACGCCCGCCCCGGCACCGGCCCGGGTTTCGCCGGCGCCAAGCCGAAGCGGCCGCACGGCAAGCGCGCGAGCTCCGCGGCCGGCGCGGAGGAGGATGCGGCCGAGCAGGCTGAGGCGCGCAGCCACGCCCGCGCCCATGAGGTCCGCGACGACCGGTCGGAGGATTTCGGTGCCACGCGGTCGGCGAATTCCGACGCCGGACCGATCTCGCCGCTGCAGGTCGGCGACGGCCGCCAGGCGGATGATGCCGATGTGCCGTCGGCGTTCGACGACGAGGCGGAGAGGCCGAAGAAGAGCTGATCGAGAGCCGGCGACGGGAGCGCCGTCGCCTCAGCGGCAGCTCTGCAACTGCGCGGCGTAGCGCTGCGCCATGTCGTCGGTTTCGCGGGCATAGCGCTGGATGCCGGTGTTGCTGCGCCACGATCCGCGCTTGTAGGCCGTCCAGCCGGAATAATAGGCGAGATAGAGGTTGTAGGTGTCGCTCCTGGCGATCCCGAGATTGTCGGCGGAGCGCGAATGGTACCAGCCGACGAAGTCGATGGCGTCGTCGAAATTGGTGCGCCGCGCCTTCCAGTTGCCGGTCTCGCTCACATATTGCGTCCAGGTGCCGTTCAGCGCCTGGGAATAGCCATAGGCGCTCGACTGGCGCTTCCACGGGATGAAGCCGAACAGTTTCTTGCGCGGCGGCCGGGCATTGCCCTTGAAGCCGGATTCCTTGCGCACCGTCGCCATCAGCACGTGCACGGGCACGCCGTATTTGCGCTCGGTGCGCTCGGCCGAGCGCTGCCAGTTGACGAACCAGCCGTCGCGCTGCTCGAACACCGCGCAGATGTCGTTGATGCGGCTCGGCGGCGTGGCGCAGGCGGACAGCGCCAGCACGCCCGCGATCGATACGATTTTACTAAAATTCGATGCGCGCATGGCCGGCAGCTTTAGGCCGAAATCATAAAGGGAGTCTTGCCGGGCATCTTAACTATTTCGGTCGCGGCCGCTCTTCGTCTGGTGTCAAAATAGCGACTATGGAGGGCGCTTTTGTAATGTTATCTGTTCAGGATATGCCGCCATGGCTAAAATCACGCCGGTTTTTGACGTATTTTCGACAGCCGGCGTCTCGTGGTGGCGCTTTGATGCGGCCATGACCATGCATCGCAGCAGACGCAGCGCCGACCGCACGCAGGCGCGATCCACTCGTATTCCCCAATTGCCGCCCCGCCGGCTGCGCAACCCCTATCCGCCGATGGCGCTGCTGTCGGACGACCAGGTCGAGGCGATCCACGACGCCTCCATGCGCATCCTGGAAGAGTTCGGCATCGAGGTGATGAGCCCGCGGGCGCTTGCGCTGTTCGAAAGGGCCGGCGCCTCGGTCGACCATGCCAGCCAGACGGTGCGGATCGACCGCGGTCTGGTGGAAGAGGCACTGCGGACGGCGCCATCCGCTTTCACGCTCACTCCGCGCAACCCCGGGCGGACTGTCCACGTCGGCGGCGACACGATCAACTTCACCCTGGTTGCCGGACCGCCCAACGTGCATGACTGCGAGCGCGGCCGCCGCGCCGGGAACCTGCGCGACTACCAGGACCTCGTGCGGCTGGCCCAGCATTTCAACTGCATCACGATGCTGGGCAATCAGGTCTGCGCTCCGGTCGAGTTGCCGGCAAACTCGCGCCATCTCGACACCTACTTCGCCAACCTGACCTTGACCGACAAGGCCTTCCACGTCTCTGCGATCGGCCGGGGCAGGGCACTCGACGGCATCGCGATGATGGCGATCGCGCGCGGGCTGACGCTGGAGGCGTTCGCCGCCGATCCCGGCGTCACCACCATCATCTCGGTGAACTCGCCGCGCCGCTTCGACGACGCCATGGCCGAAGGCCTGATGACCATGGCGGAGCACGGCCAGTCCGTGGCGGTAACGCCATTCACATTGATGGGGGCGATGAGCCCGGTGACGCTCGCCGGTGCGCTGGCGCAGCAGAATGCCGAGGCGCTGTTCGGCATCGTGCTGGCACAGCTGGTCCGGCCGGGCGCCCCGGTGATGTATGGCGCCTTCACCTCCAATGTCGACATGCGCTCGGGCGCGCCGGCCTTCGGCACGCCGGAAAACACCAAGGCCAACGTCGCCTCGGGGCAGCTGGCGCGGCGCTATCGCCTGCCCTACCGCACCACGCCCGGATCGGCCTCCAACGCCGCCGACGCACAGGGCGCCTACGAGACCATGATGGCCCTTTGGGGCGCGGTGCTCGGCCACGGCAACCTCGTCTACCATGCCGCCGGCTGGCAGGAAGGCGGGCTGACGGCGTCATTCGAAAAACTCATCCTCGACGTCGAGATGATCCAGCACATGGCCGAGTTCCTGAAGCCGATCGAGGTCGATGACGCCGAACTCGCGCTCGACGCGCTCGGCCGGGTGCCGACGGGCGGCCATTTCTTCGGCGATCCGCACACGCTCGAGCGCTATTCGACCGCCTTCTACCAGCCGCTGGTATCGAACTGGCAGAATTTCGAAGCCTGGAAGGAAGCCGGCGGACTGGACGCCACCCAGCGCGCGACAAAACTGTGGAAGAAGGCGCTGGAGGAGTATGCCGAGCCGGTGATGGATGCGCCGGTACGCGAGGCCCTCGAGGCGTATGTGGCGAAACGCCGGGAAGAGATCGGCGACGGCGAGCCGTGAGGACTGCCGGCCGTTCGCCAACGAAATACCCTTCTCTCCGCCGATCGCTCCCGGGAACCTCACGAGACGCCAGTTGTTTGACACCTTAGGACCGCCGGCAAGGCCCGGCGGATCGAAGGCCATGCTGCAACTGCTGGAAATCGTCAGTCTCTTGCTGGTCGCAGTCGCCATGGCGCTGTCGCTGGCGCATGCGCTGGAACTGCCCGGCAAGATGCGGCTGGAGAAAGCCGAATATCTGGCGGTGCAGCCGATCTATTATCCCGGCTTCACCATCGGCGGCGCCGCCGAGCCGCTCGGCGTGCTCGCGCTGCTCGTCCTGTTGTTCTCGGTGCCCCTGGGTGCGGGTTTCTGGCTGGTTGCCGGCGCGTTCGCGGCACTGGCAGCGGCCCATGCCGTCTATTGGGGGATGACGCACCCCGTGAACGACTTCTGGCTGAAGGACACCAGGCTTTCCCGGGCCGGCATCGCCTTTTTCGGAACCGGCCGGACGGCGGAGGAGCAGGCGGACTGGCGCGCGCTGCGCGCCCAATGGGAATGGTCGCATGTCATCCGCGCCGGGCTTTCCGTGCTGAGCTTCATCCTGCTTGCCGCGGCGGTCTCGCTGGCCGGCTGACATAATCATGAGTACTTTAATCAAGTATTTCCGCAACTTAGCCCAGTCTCGAAAAATTTGACCGATTGATAAAAAAACAAAACGTGCTAGCTTCCCTCAAAAGATCAAGAATGGGGAAGTTGGATGGCCGCTGGTCAATTCAAAGAGGGCATAGCCGGCGCGCGACTGGCGCCTGCGCAGTACGCCGAGAACTTCTCCGACCTGCACCCGCCGCTCGACCATCACGAGGCGCTGGTCGAGGCCGACCGCTGCTATTTCTGCTACGACGCGCCGTGCATGAACGCCTGTCCGACGTCGATCGACATCCCGCTGTTCATCCGCCAGATCGCCACCGGCAATCCGATCGGCTCGGCCAAGACCATCTTCGACCAGAACATTCTGGGCGGCATGTGCGCCCGCGTCTGCCCGACCGAGACGCTGTGCGAGGAAGCCTGCGTGCGCGAGACGGCCGAGGGCAAGCCGGTGCAGATCGGCCGGCTGCAGCGTTTCGCCACCGATACGGCGATGCGCCAGGGCAAGCAGTTCTATCAGCGCGCCCAGCCGACCGGCCGCAAGATCGCCGTGGTCGGCGCCGGGCCGGCGGGGCTCGCCGCCGCGCACCGGCTGGCGCGCTACGGTCACGAGGTGACGATCTTCGAGGCGCGGCCGAAGGCCGGCGGCCTCAATGAATACGGCATCGCCGCCTATAAGAGCACCGACGACTTCGCCCATGCCGAGGTCGACTACGTGACGGCGATCGGCGGCATCGCCATCGAATACGGCCGGGCGCTCGGCAGCGACGTGCATCTATCGGACCTTGCCGCCATGTACGACGCGGTGTTCCTCGGCATGGGGTTGGCCGGCGTGAACGCGCTCAACGCCGAAGGCGAGGAAGCCGCGGGCGTCGACAACGCTGTCGATTTCATCGCCGTGCTTCGACAGGCTGACGACCTGGCCGAACTGCCGGTCGGCCGCCGGGTGGTGGTGATCGGCGGCGGCATGACTGCGATCGACGCCGCGGTGCAGTCGAAACTGCTCGGCGCCGAGGAGGTGACAATCTGCTATCGCCGCGGCAAGGAGCACATGAACGCCTCCGAGTTCGAGCAGGAACTCGCCGCCGCCAAGGGCGTCACCATCCGCCACTGGCTGCAGCCGAAGCGCGTGGTCGTGCAGTTCGGCAAGGTCGCCGGCATCGAGCTGGAATACACGGCGATGCAGGACGGCAGGCTTGCGGGCACCGGCGAGACGCTGACGCTCGCCGCCGACCAGGTGTTCAAGGCGATCGGCCAGAGTTTCGTGCCCACGGCGCTGAACGGATCGACGCCGGCGATCGCGCTGGAGAAGGGCCGCATCAAGGTCGATGCCGAAGGCCGCACCTCGCTGCCGAAGGTCTGGGCCGGCGGCGACTGCGTCGTCGACGCGCGCGAGGATCTGACGGTCGCGGCGGTCGCCGCGGGGCGCGACGCGGCGGAGAGCATGCATCGGGCGCTTATGTCACGGGAAGCCTAGAGCAGCGCAATGAACGCTTCGGCGGAAAGACCTGCTTCGTCGAGAATGTCTGACAGCGTGCCGACGGGAACATGCCGGCTGCCATGGACCGGCACGGAGACCATTCTGCGCGGGGGGCCGGCGTGGATCAGAATATGATGGCTGCCGCGAACATGACGCAGTTCGAAGCCTGCCTTCCGCAATGCGCGGACGACCTCCTTGCCGCTTACGACCGGAAGCCGGCGTGGGTTCACCTGTCAGGCTGCAATCGTAAGTGTGTCGATGCGTGTCTCAATGTCGGGGGGGATTTCGATCCCGTCTTCCCGATAGACGTCGAGGACGGCCTCGATCGCTTCCCGCGCATTGGCGAGAGCTTCCTCGTAAGTCTCCCCATAGGTGACGACCGGGGGAAGCGCCGGGACGCGGACGGTAAAGCCACCCTCTGGCTCGGGCAGCAGATGGATTGTGAAACGTCTCTCGGTGGGCATTCTTCGCGACCTCGCGGCGACAGTTTCTCCTTCACCGAAGATACTCTCTCACCAGGAAATCTCCAACTCCGGAGGATATCCCATGGCTGACATCCGCAACAATTTCGTCGGCATCAAGTCGCCAAACCCGTTCTGGCTGGCCTCGGCGCCGCCCACCGACAAGGCCTACAATGTCATCCGCGCCTTCAAGGCCGGCTGGGGCGGCGTGGTGTGGAAGACGCTCGGCGAGGAAGGGCCGCCGGTGGTCAACGTCAACGGCCCGCGCTACGGCGCGATCTGGGGGGCGGACCGACGGCTGCTCGGCCTCAACAACATCGAGCTCATCACCGACCGAGACCTGCAGCTCAATCTTCAGGAGATCAAGCAGGTCAAGCGCGACTGGCCGGACCGGGCGCTGGTGGTTTCGCTGATGGTGCCGTGCGTGGAAGAGGCCTGGAAGGCGATCCTACCGGTGGTCGAGGACACCGGCGCCGACGGCATCGAGCTCAATTTCGGCTGCCCGCACGGCATGAGCGAGCGCGGCATGGGGGCGGCGGTCGGGCAGGTGCCGGAATATATCGAGATGGTGGTGCGCTGGTGCAAGCAGAACACCCGCATGCCGGTGATCACAAAACTCACGCCCAACATCACCGACATCCGCAAGCCCGCGCGCGCCGCTCATGCCGGCGGCACCGACGCCGTCAGCCTGATCAACACCATCAACTCGATCACCGCGGTCGACCTCGACAGCTTCGCGCCGGAGCCGACCATCGACGGCAAAGGATCTCACGGCGGCTATTGCGGCCCGGCGGTGAAGCCGATCGCCATGAACATGGTGGCCGAGATCGCCCGCGACGCGGAAACGCGCGGCCTGCCGATTTCCGGCATCGGCGGCATCACCACCTGGCGCGACGCCGCCGAGTTCATGGCGCTCGGCGCCGGCAACGTGCAGGTGTGCACGGCGGCGATGACCTACGGCTTCAAGATCGTGCAGGAGATGATCGAGGGGCTGAAGGCGTGGATGGACGAGAAGGGCCACGCCTCGCTCGATTCGATCGTCGGCCGCGCCACGCCCAACGTCACCGACTGGCAGTATCTCAACCTCAACTACGTCGCCAAGGCGCATATCGACCAGGACGCCTGCATCAAATGCGGCCGCTGCCACATCGCCTGCGAGGACACCTCGCACCAGGCGATCACCGCGATGGTCGACGGCGTGCGGCACTTCGAGGTGATGGAGGAGGAGTGCGTCGGCTGCAATCTGTGCGTCAACGTCTGCCCGGTGGAAGGCTGCATCACCATGGAGCCGCTGGCGGCCGGCGCGCTCGACAAGCGCACGCAGAAACCGGTCTCGCCGGTCTACGCCAACTGGACCACGCACCCGAACAACCCGATGGCCAAGGTGGCGGCGGAGTAGCTATCAACGCTCTTCCAGGCGGAAACCCGTCGCCGATGGCGAGCGTGTCACGACGGCACTGGCCGTTCCGTCCGCCACGCCGTCCATTGCCGGACCAGCACCGGCACGATGAGCACCAGGCCGAGCAGGGTCGAATAAAGCTCGGGCGCGACCAGCAGCAGCGCGGCGACCAGCAGCAGCGCATTTTCCCAGGCCCTCGTCCGCACCAGCATGAAACGCGACAGCGCCGCGCCCAGGCAGGTGATGCCGATCGTGCAGCCGGCGAAGGCGAGGGCGAAATCGGGCCAGGTGAAATCCTTGGTGACCAGCAGCAGCGACGGCGAGAAGACGAAGACGAACGGCACCAGCACCTTGCCCAGGCCCAGCCGGAACGCCGTGTTGCCGGTCTTGAAGGGATCGGCCCCGGCCATGCCCGCCGCCGCATAGGCGGCGAGCGCAACCGGCGGCGTGATGTCTGCCAGAACGCCGTAATAAAACACGAAGAAGTGGGCGACGATCGGCTCCACGCCGAGCAGGCCGAGCGCCGGGGCGGCGATGGTCACCATGATGATGTAGTTGGCCGTCGTCGGGATGCCGCAGCCCATCAGGATGCAGACGACGCCTGTCATGATCAGGGTGAAGAGCAGCGTCAGCGTGTTGGCGGCGAACCACGGCATCAGCGGCCCGAACACGCCGGCGAGCTGGGCGGCGGTGGAGGTCACGATGAAGGAGACCTTGAAGCCTACGCCGGTGAGTGTCACCACGCCGACGACGATGCCGACGGTGGCGGCGGCAGCACCCACGGCCAGCGCATATTTGGCGCCGTCGCGCAGGCCCTCGAAAATCTCCACGATGGTGAGCCGCCGGCGCGGATTGAGCAGGCCGACAAGCACGCACAGCGTGATGCCCCAGAAGGCGGCGAGATAGGGCGTATAGCCGGAAAGCAGCACGCCGATCAGCACGATCAGCGGGATGATCGTCGGCCAGTCGCGCTTCAGCGCGTCGACGATGTCGGGCATCTCGTCGGGACGCAGCCCGCGCAGGCCGTTGCGCTTGGCCTCGAAATGCACCTGCATGAGCACGCCGAAAAAGTGCATGAAGGCCGGCACGATCGCGGCCAGGATGATGGTCGTATAGGGCAGTTCCAGGAACTCGATCATCAGGAAGGCCGCCGCCCCCATGATCGGCGGCGTGATCTGGCCGCCGGTCGAGGAGGCCGCCTCGACCGCGGCGGCGAAGGGCCTTTTATAGCCGAGGCGGATCATCGCCGGGATGGTCAGCGAGCCGACCGTGACGGTGTTGGCGACCGACGAGCCGGAAATCATGCCGAACAGCGCCGAGCCGAAGATCGACACCTTCGCCGGACCGCCGGCGAAGCGTCCGGCGACGAAGGCGGCGCAGTCGAGGAAAAGCTGCCCGAGGCCGATGCGGGTCGCAAAGACGCCGAACAGCACGAAATGGAAGACGTAGGTCGCAACCACGCCCAGCGCGATGCCGTAGATGCCCTGCGTGGTCAGATAGAGATGATCGACGAGCTGCGGGACCGTCGCGCCGGGGTGGACGAGGATGCTCGGCATCCAGGGACCGAACAGGGCGTATCCCATGAAGATCAGGGCGATAATCGGCAGAGGCCAGCCGACCGAGCGGCGGGTCGCCTCCAGCAGAAGCAGGATGAGTGCTCCGCCCAGGATCACGTCCGTGCGGGTCGGGTTGCCGACGCGGAAGGCGAGTTCGTCGAGCGGGATCAGCGGCACATGCGCCACCGCGACGACGGCGAGGATGGCAAGCGCCCAGTCGAGGATCGGGATGCCGAGCGGCCGCAGCAGCGTGGACGCGGCCGGCTGGTCGTAGCCGGCTTTCCAGGCGGGAAAGACGAGAAAGACCAGGGCAAGCACGAGCGAGAGGTGAATGCCCCGGTGGATCATTTCCGGCAGCAGGCCGAAGCCGGCGGTGTAATAGTGGAAGATCGACAGGACGATCAGCAGCCCGCCGACGATCCACATCGCCGTCCGCGAAAGAGGGCGGAAGCGGATCTCGGAATCGAATTTCTCCTCGAGCTCGCGCGCCTTCTGCTCGTCGAGCTCCATTGGTGCGAGGTGAACGTCGTCCTGGTTCTTTTCCGTCATCGGATCATGCCGTTGGCCTCGCAATGCAAACGGGGCGGAAAGCCGGCTTTCCGCCCCGGGACCGTATCAGCTTACTTCTGGACGCCCGCCTCCTTGTAGAATTTTTCCGCTCCCGGATGGAAGGGAATGCCAGCGCCAGTGACGGCATTCTCCAGCGTGATCTGCCTGCCCTTGGCGTGGCCGGCGTCGAGCGCCTTGCGGGTGCCTTCGCTGTAGAGCGACTTTGTGATGTTGTAGACGAGGTCGTCCGGCTGCTTGGCGCTGGTAACCCACTGCGCGGCGACTGCCAGCGTCTTGATTTCAGGGACGCCCTTGTAGGTTTCGGCCGGCACCGTGTTGGCAGAGAAGAACTTATATTCGCCGAGCAGCTTATCGACTTCCGGGCCCTCCACCGGGATGAGGGTGATCGGCGTGGAGGCCGCCAGTTCCGTGATCGCGCCCGCTGGAAACCCGCCGACGAAGAAGAAGGCGTCGAGCGCGCCGTCGCGCATCTTCTCGCCGGACGGGCCGGGCTTCAGATGTTCGGGGCTGATATCCTTCTCGGTGATGCCGAAGGCGCCGAGCACGATGCGGGCGTCTACGATCGTGCCCGAGCCGGGCTCGTCGATCGAAACGCGCTTTCCCTTCAGGTCGGCGATCGACTTGATGCCGGCGTCGGCGCGCGCCACCACGTGCAGGGTTTCAGGATAGAGCGTGGCGATCAGGCGCAGGTCCTCGACCTTGCCCTTGCCTTCGTAGAGGCCGGTGCCTGAATGCGCCCAGAAGGCGACGTCGGACTGCGAAAAGCCGGATTCGGACGCCCCGCTCTGGATGGCATTGATGTTGGCCACCGAGCCGTTCGACGAGACGGCGGTGGCGACCAGACCTTGCACGCCGTTCGGCCCGGTTGCGGAGATGGCGTTCGCGATCAGTCCGCCGATCGGGTAATAGGTGCCGGACGTGCCGCCGGTGCCGATCCGGAAGAAAGCCTGCTGGGCGAAGGCGCGTCCCGCGCCGGCTCCGGCGGCGAGCAAGGCGGCACCTGCCGTGAAGGCGCGTCGGGTGATTGAAAAGGCCATCATCGTTCTCCTGTTTCGTGCCGGAGATTGAGAAGTCCGTGAGCCGAATGTCAACCTCGCTCTCCTCGGCTGCCGGGTGAACAGCCGCCGGCAAGGATGGATTCGAGCTGGCGAAAGCGGCTGTCACGATGTGTCAGGAGACTATCTCCTTCCATTGAGGACATGATATATCCATGATATTGTTTATCCATGATTACGAGGGCGAGATGAAGCTAAGCGAAGGTGTGGAGGCGGCGATCCATTCGGCGATCGTGCTGGCCGACCTGCCGGACGGGGCGACCCTGCCGGGCTCGGCGCTCGCCGAATATCACGGCGTCTCCGGCAGCTATCTGCTGAAGCACCTGAAGGACCTCGTCGCGGCAAAAATCCTGGAATCGGTGCCGGGGCCGGCCGGCGGCTACCGGCTGGCGCGCGGCGTCGAAAAGATCAGCCTGCTCGACGTGGTGCTCGCCATCGAGGGACCGCAGCCGGCCTTCCGCTGCCTGGAGATTCGCCAGAAGGGTCCGGGCGCGCTGGAGCCGGCGGCTTACAAGAAGCCGTGCGGCATCAATGCCGCCATGCTGCGGGCCGAGCGCGCCTACCGGGCGGTGCTCGCCGAAACAAAATTGTCCGACCTGATCGAGGGGTACGTGGCCGACGCCGACCCCAGGGCGGTGGCGTTCAGCTGCGCCTTCCTCGAACGCAGCCAGCGCATGCCGCGCTGAACAGTTCCATCCGAGTCCCGACCACGAAAGGAAAAGCCATGAAAACGCGCATGAACTATTACGCCAAGGCGCCGGAGCTGATGAAGGCGATGGTGGGGCTCGAGACCGCGGTGAAGGAGTCCGGCTTCGACCACATGCTGCTGCACCTGGTGAAGCTCAGGGCCTCGCAGATCAATGGCTGCGCCTATTGCGTCGACATGCATGTCAAGGAAGCGCGCAGGGACGGCGAGACCGAGCAGCGCCTGCACCTGATCAGCGCCTGGCGCGAAAGCCCGCTCTACAGCGAGCGCGAGCGGGCCGCGCTGGAATGGACCGAAGCGCTGACGCTTTTGCCGCAGAGCCGCGCCGACGACGCGTTTTACGAGCCGCTGAAGCAGCATTTTTCCGACGAGGAGATCGTGCAGCTGACCATGCTGATTGTCGCCATCAACGGCTGGAATCGGCTCGCCGTCGGCTTCCGGTCGCAGCACCCGATCGACCGGCAGGCGCAGGCGGCGTGAGATCGCGCCGAGAACGGCGCTGCGCAACCGTGCCGCGCGCGATACCAAGGAGGAGACGATGGAATCCGACATGACGACCGCGTTGGTGGTCATCGGCCGCATCCTGCTCGGCGGCGCCTTCGTCTTCGCCGGTATCCGCAACGTCATGAACGCGTCGCTGGTGGGCGGTTTGATGGAGGCGCGCGGCGTGCCGATGGCAGGCACGGCGCTCTATGCCGGCATCGTGCTGCAGATTGTTGCCGGCGTGCTGTTCGCCGCCGGCATCCTGGTGCCCTATGCCGCCGCGGCGCTGATCGTCTTCCTGATCGCCGCCACGCCGATGTTCCACAATTTCTGGGATGTCGCGGGACCGGACCGGGCCGCCAAGATCAACGGCTGGGTCAGTAACGTCGCGCTCGCCGGCGGGCTGCTGATCGCGGCGGTATGAAATCAAAGGTCATTTCCTCGTCGTCGGCACTGCCCCTCACTGTCCTGCCGGACATCTCGCCGCGTGCGGGGAGAGAGCGGCTGCCCGCAACGCTTTCGCCAATCGCCAGCCTTCGCGGTTGGCGAAATCGGTGAAACTTGGGCATCTCTCCCCGCTGGCGGAAGAGATGTCCGGCAGAACAGCAAGGGGCGGCACCGACGGTCAGGACAATGCCCGCCGGTATCAAATTCTGACCCCGGTGATGGCCAGTTTGGTCACCTGCCAGGATACCAAGCCGGCCGGCCGCCAGGTCACCGCGTCCTCGGGAGCCGCCGCCTAGCTGCGCGGCAGCGTCGCCGGCTGGTAGACCGACACCGTGTGGCCGTCGGGATCGCGAAAGTCCGCATAGAGGCCGTCCGGCGCCTCCGACACCGGTGTCACGATCTCGACGCCGGCCGCCGCCAGGCGTTCGACGAAGCCGTCTATGCCGCCTTCCGCCAGGCCGAAGACGACGTTCGGCGTATTGCCGGGCTTGGGGTCGCCGCGAAACGCCATCACGTCGATGTCCGGACCGATCTTGGTCATCAGGAACGTGGAACCGGCCTCCTCGTAGCGGACGAAATCGAGGCCGAGATGGGTGCGGTAGAATTTGTCCGTGCGGTCGAGGTCGGTGACGTTGAAGATGATGGTCACGCCGTTGAGCTTGACGGTCATTGGGTCTCTCCATGGTGTTGACGCATAGAGTTGCCGCCGCCGGCCAAAATGTGAGCCCGGACAGAAAAGAAAATCGGCGTGCCGTCGGGGTCGCGGATGGCGAAGCTGCGCGGTGGTACAGCCGGAATGGCTGCCTTCAGGGCGCGCCGGGCGGGGCCGTCCCCTTCAAATGGCTCCGGCCGTTCATAATCCGGCGCGGTTCCATGCAGCCGCAGCGAACGGCGCAGCCCGGTCAGCCTCTGGCGCAGCGCGACCTCGCTCAGTGCGAGCAGGAAGCCGATCTCACGGCGGTTCATGCCGGCGTTGATGAGGCGGGCGACAACGCGTTGGGCCGGCGGCAGGACCTCGATCGCGTCCTCGGGCAGACGTGGCAGCGGCACTGCGGCGGCGGCATGGACATCGGCGAACAGACGCTCGCGAAACCGCCGCCTTGCCGCGCCGCGCGCGACGAATTTGGCATGGTTCCTGATCGCGCCCCGCGCCCAGGCGAGAAAGCCGGGACCAGCGCAGCGGCGGCCGCTGCCGATCGCGGCGAGAAGCACGTCCTGAACGAGATCGTCTACGTCGCAGGCCGCCTGCGAATGCCTTGCCGCAAGGCGCCGCAGTGCAATCAAAGTCCCGTCGTTCAGTTCGCCGGCCATTAGGCATCCTTGCGACGGCACGCAGGCCCGTCAAGCCGCTAGCGAGCCGGCTTCAGTCCGTTCAGATAGAGCTGCTCCAGAAACCGCGCGGCGTCCTCGAAGCGGCCGTCCGCGCCCCGGTCGGGGCCGAGCACAGCGCGCACCTGCACGTCGAAATCGGCATAGTGCTGGGTTGTCGCCCAGATCGAGAAGATCAAGTGGTAGGGATCGGTGCGGGCGATCTTGCCGGCGCGCATCCAGCCCTTGATCACCCCCACCTTCTCGTCCACCAGCACCTTCAACTCGCCTTCCAGCATCGGCATGACGCGCGGTGCGCCCTGCAGAATCTCGTTGGCGAACAGCCGGCTCTCGCGCGGAAAATCGCGCGCCATCTCCAGCTTGCGTCTGATATAGCTGCGCAGCTCCGTCATCGGGTCGCCGACGTCGTCGAGCTCGCGCAGCGGCGCCAGCCAGGTGTCGAGCAGCCGCTGCATCAGCGTGACGTGGATGTCTTCCTTGCTGCGGAAATAATAGAGCAGGTTCGGCTTGGACATGCCCGCCGCCTCGGCGATCTGGTCGACCGTCGAGCCGCGGAAGCCGTTGACGGAAAACACTTCCAGCGCCGCCTCCAGGATAAGCTCCCGCTTCTCCTGCTGGATGCGGGTGCGGGGCCGGCGCGCTGCGCTTTCCATTCAGGGACCCACCTTATTCCGATTGAGGAAAACGGTTTCCTGGCCCAATTCTCTGGACCAGTTTGCCGACCTGCTGTGGAGCGCGATTTCTGCGCGGCATTTCCGCTACTATTGTCTTGACCGCCGATCCGGCGGTGCTAACGTTTGTCCAATCGGTCAAAATTTGCGTAGCATCAAACGCCGCATAGACCAAGCGTCGGCCGTTAGCTCAACGGGGAATTTCTGGGAAAGGCTTGGTCATGTCCAACAGATTGAAAGTCGCGCCGAACGATCTCAGCGCCTTCTGGATGCCGTTCACGGCGAACCGCCAGTTCAAGCAGGCGCCGCGCATGTTCGTCGCCTCCAAGGACATGCACTACACCACCAGCGACGGCCGCAAGGTGCTGGACGGCACGGCCGGCCTGTGGTGCGTCAACGCCGGCCATTGCCGGCCGAAGATCACCGAGGCGATCCAGGCTCAGGCGGCCGAGCTCGACTATGCGCCGGCCTTCCAGATGGGCCATCCCGCCGTGTTCGAGCTTTCCAACCGGCTGGTCGACGTCGCGCCGGCCGGCATGGAGCATGTCTTCTACACCAATTCCGGCTCGGAATCGGTCGAGACGGCGCTGAAGATGGCGATCGCCTATCACCGGGCGAAGGGCGATGGCGCACGCACCCGCCTCATCGGCCGCGAGCGCGGCTACCACGGCGTCAATTTCGGTGGCATCTCGGTCGGCGGCATCGTCAACAACCGAAAAATGTTCGGCTCGCTGCTGACCGGCGTCGACCACCTGCCGCACACGCATCTGCCGGAGAAGAACGCGTTCACGCGCGGCGAGCCGGAGCATGGCGCCGAGCTCGCCAACGAGCTGGAGCGCATCGTCGCCCTGCACGACGCCTCGACCATCGCCGCCGTCATCGTCGAGCCGGTCGCCGGCTCCACCGGCGTGCTGATCCCGCCGAAAGGCTACCTGCAGAAGCTGCGCGAGATCTGCACGAAGCACGGCATCCTGCTGATCTTCGACGAGGTCATCACCGGCTTCGGCCGCCTCGGCACGCCGTTCGCCGCCGATTATTTCGGCGTGCAGCCCGACATCATCACCACGGCCAAGGGCGTCACCAACGGCGTCATCCCGATGGGCGCGGTGTTCGCCACCAAGCAGATCCACGACGCCTTCATGACCGGGCCGGAGCATCTGATCGAGTTCTTCCACGGCTACACCTATTCGGGAAACCCGATCGCCTGCGCCGCCGCGCTGGGCACGCTCGACACCTACAAGGAAGAGGGGCTGCTGACGCGCGGCGCCGAGCTCGCGCCCTACTGGGAGGACGCGCTGCATTCGCTGAAGGGCGAGCCGCATGTCATCGACATCCGCAACATCGGCCTGATCGGCGCGATCGAGCTCGCGCCCATCGCCGGCCAGCCGACCAAGCGTGCCTTCTCGGCCTTCCTCAAGGCCTATGAGCGCGGCGCGCTGATCCGCACCACCGGCGACATCATCGCGCTGTCGCCGCCGCTGATCATCACCAAGGGCCAGATCAACGAGCTGATCGACCACATCCGCGAAGTTTTGAGGATGATCGACTGATGATGATAGCGCGCGAGGTCGCCCGTCCGACGGTCCTGGTCGACGACGACCGCGTGAAGGTGACGCGCTGGGATTTTGCGCCCGGCGCCGAAACCGGCTGGCACCGGCACGGCATGGACTATGTCATCACGACGGTCACGCCGTGCTCGATGCTTCTGGAGGAGCCCGGCGGCGGGACCCGGCGCGTCGACTTCGAGGCCGGCGTCGCCTACCGCCGCGACGAGGGCGTCGAGCACAACGTGATCAACGGCGGCGACACGCCGATGGCGTTCGTCGAGGTGGAGTTGAAGTAGGCCGGTGTTGGCACCTTACGTTGCCCCCCTCTGTCCTGACGGACATCTCCCCCTCAAGGGGGGCGATTGGACGACCGCCTTGTCGGCGCCCATCCTGCGACCTAGCCGATTGGCGAAATCGGAACTGACGGCTGATCTCCCCCCTTGCGGGGGAGATGTCCGGCCCATTCGACAAGCTCAGGACAGAGGGGGGTGCGAAGGAGCGCCCGCCTCTGCGAACTGCCATCCCACCCACCCAACAAGGTCCTGACCCATGGCAGCCCCCGGCGAAAATCTGCGAATCAATCCAGACCGTTTGTGGGATTCGCTCATGGAGATGGCGAAGATCGGCCCCGGCGTCGCCGGCGGCAACAACCGCCAGACGCTCACCGACGAGGACGGCGAGGGGCGGCACCTGTTCAAGCGCTGGTGCGAGGCGGCCGGGCTGGACGTCGCGGTGGACCGGATGGGCACCATGTTCGCCCGCCGCGAGGGCACCGATCCCGACGCGCTGCCGGTTTACGTCGGCAGCCATCTCGACACCCAGCCGACCGGCGGAAAGTTCGACGGCGTGCTCGGCGTGCTCGGCGGGCTGGAGGTGATCCGCTCCCTCGACGACCTCGGCATCAGGACGAGGCATCCGATCGTCGTCACCAACTGGACCAACGAGGAGGGCACCCGCTTCGCGCCCGCCATGCTTGCGTCGGGCGTGTTCGCCGGCGTGCACGAGCAGGACTGGGCCTACGACCGGAAGGACGCCAAGGGCAAATGCTTCGGCGACGAGCTGGAGCGCATCGGCTGGAAGGGCGACGAGCCGGTCGGCGAGCGCAGGATGAAGGCCTTCTTCGAGCTGCATATCGAGCAGGGGCCGATCCTTGAGGACGAGGGCATCGACATCGGCGTGGTCACCCACGGCCAGGGCCTGAAATGGCTGCAGGTGACGCTGACCGGCAAGGAGAGCCACACCGGCTCCACCCCGATGCCGAAGCGCCGCAACGCCGGCCTCGGCATGGCGCGCATCACCGAGATGGTGCACGAGGTGGCGATGGACTACCAGCCCGACGCCGTCGGCGCGATCGGCCACATGGAGGTCTACCCCAACTCGCGCAACATCATCGCCGGCCGCACCGTGTTCACCATCGACATCCGCTCGCCCGAAAAGGAGGTGCTGGATGCCATGGATCAGCGCATCCGCGAGGGCATCGAGCTGGTCTGCGAGGCGCTCGACATAAAATACGAGATCGAGCAGGTCGGCCATTTCGACCCCGTCACCTTCGACGAGACCTGCGTCAAGGCGGTGCGCGACGCCGCCGAGCGGCTCGGCTACACGCATCGCAACATCGTCTCGGGCGCCGGCCATGACGCCTGCTGGATCAACCGCGTCGCCCCGACGGCGATGGTGTTCTGCCCCTGCGTCGACGGGCTCAGCCACAACGAAGCCGAGGACATCTCAAAGGAATGGGCCGCCGCTGGCGCCGACGTGCTGTTCCACGCGGTCGTCGAGACTGCCGAGATCGTCCCCTGAGCGCCGTCCGCCGCTGATGGAGGAGCCCATCGTCATCGCCGCGGCGGTCCTGCTCGACGCGGAAGGCCGGATGCTCACCGTGCGCAAGCGCGGCACGGTCGAGTTCATGCAGCCGGGCGGCAAGATCGATCCCGGCGAGACGCCCGTGCAGGCGCTGGCGCGCGAGCTGGTCGAGGAGATCGGCGTGACGCTGCCGGACCTTTCGCAGGTCTCGGAGCACGGCGTGTTCCGGGCTCCCGCCGCCCACCAGCCGGGCCGCACCGTCGAGGCGCATGTGTTCGCCTTCGGGCACGACCGGCCGGTCGGCGTTTCCGGCGAGATCGAGGAGCTCGCCTGGGTGGATCCGCACGCGCCGGCCGACCTGCCACTCGCGGCGCTGACGCGCGACTTCATGCTGCCGCTGGCCCGCAGCCTCCGGCAGGAAAGATGAACCCGCTCAAGCCCTTCGCCGCGCTTCCTCCAACGATGATTCAGCCTGGCGCGGCGTGGGCCGGAGCATCCGACAGATAAGAGGCGTAAGAGCGTGCCCGAGGGCGTTACTTGTCCTTGCCCTCGTCTTCGTCCTTGTCGCCGCCGTCCTCTTCCTTGTCGTCATCATCATCATCGTCGTCTTCGGACTCGTCGTCCTTGCTTTCGGTGTCGCCGGATTCCTCGTCGGCCTCGGCAACGGCTTCGTCTTCCTCGACGTCGGTTGCAGCTTGTTCGACCGCCTCGCCGGCCTCAATCTGCAGCCGGGCGGCCGCATCGATTTCCTCGGATGCGGCCGGGGAAGGGGTTTGTTCGTGAACGAGGGTGTTGGTTTCGTCCGCCATGTCGGCCTCCGGAAAAGGGTTGCGGAAGCGACCCTATGGCGGCGCCATGAATGGGTGGTGACGCTGAGGCGACGGCTCGATGTCCTGTCGATGACGGTTTTGTCCCCGGTCGCGAGCGGCGCACTGGCGATGGTTTTCGCGGCGGTCGCACTGCCTGCCGTCGCTGCCGCTCTGTGGCGTTGAAAGACTGAGCGAAAAGGCCGATATTGCGGCTATCGACGACAGGAGGCCGTCATGGGACGACCGCGCGAATTTACGGATGAGGAACGTGCCGAGCTGATCGCCAAGGGCTATCGGCCTGTCGAGGTGTGGGTGCCTGATATCTGGTCGGACGAGGTATGGGAACAGGCTTTCAAGGATTGCGACCTGATCCGCGCTTCCGAAGAACGGGCCGACGTTAACCTCTGGGTGGAGGGAGCCGCCCGGGAAACCATGCGGCTCATTGAAGAAATGGAAGAGAATGGCCGGTGAAGCGCGGGGACATCGTCATCGTTTCGCTTCCGGGTGACTATGGCAAACCGAGACCGGCCGTTGTCTGCAGAATGACAGGCTGGAAGGGCGACTGGAAAGTTACATCATCGCTCTTATGACGACCTTCGACGAAGGCGCAAAGCTGTTGCGCGTCGACGTTGCGCCGAAATGGCCTGAAACAAGCGTCCAAGGTCATGGTCGACAAGCTTTATGCAATACCTGAGCACAGGATACATCAGCATATCGGCAAGCTGGATCGCGACTCCCTGCGTCGGATCGACCTGGCTCTCATGATGATGCTGGACCTTGATCCGCTGAAGCAAGGCTACTCTCCGGATTAGGCGCCGGCACCAGCGCATCCAGATGCGGCAGCAGCACGACGCTCTCCTGCTCGTGCGGATCGGTGCGGGCGATCACCGCCGAGGCGGGCTCGGAGGAGAGATTGGCGGGCAGGTGCGGCACGCCGGCCGGGATGTAGAACAGATCGCCGGCGCGGGCGACCTGCACATGCTCCAGAGCGTCCCCGTACCAGGTGTGGACCTCGCCGGAGAGCACGTAGATCGCCGTCTCGTGGCTCTCGTGCATATGTGCCTTGGCGCGCTTGCCGGGCGGCACGGTGAGCAGGTGCATGCAGATGCCCTGCGCGCCGACGGTCTCGCGGGCGATGCCCTCGAAATAGCTGAAACCCTGCTTCCCGTCATAGATGCTGTCGGGCCGCACCAGCCGGCAGGTCGGTTTCGGTGACTGATCCATTCGCTTTCCCCCAGCCTTTCGTCGCGACGCGGCGTCCGCCGCTTGCAGTCGGCCCGCCGCCGTTGTTCAAATCGGTGGCGCGATCCGTTTCCGTCCAGCCGCCGCGTGCCGGCCCAGCAAGATGAGCAGCATGACCTCACCCGTGGTTTCCGCAAGCGGCCTGTCGCTTACCTTCCAGACCAATGACGGACCCGTCAACGCCCTCTCCAACGTCGACCTCACCATCGGCAAGGGCGAGTTCGTCTCCTTCATCGGACCGTCGGGCTGCGGCAAGACGACCTTCCTGCGCGTCATCGCCGACCTGGAGAAGCCGACCGCCGGCTCCATCCTGGTCAACGGCATGACGCCAGAGCAGGCGCGCGAGGCGCGGGCCTACGGCTACGTCTTCCAGGCGGCGGCGCTGTTTCCGTGGCGCACCATCGAGAAGAACGTGGCGCTGCCGCTGGAGGTCATGGGGCTCGCAGAAGCCGACCGCAGGGAGCGGGTCCGCCGCACCCTCGATATGGTCAATCTCACCGGCTTCGAGAAGAAATATCCCTGGCAGCTCTCCGGCGGCATGCAGCAGCGCGCCTCGATCGCCCGGGCGCTCGCCTTCGACGCCGACCTCCTGCTTATGGACGAGCCGTTCGGGGCGCTCGACGAGATCGTGCGCGATCATCTCAACCAGCAACTCCTCGAGCTGTGGGCGCGCACCACCAAGACCATCTGCTTCGTCACCCATTCCATTCCGGAAGCCGTCTATCTCTCCACCCGCATCGTGGTGATGTCGCCGCGCCCCGGGCGCGTAACTGACGTGATCGAATCGACGCTGCCGCGCGAGCGCCCGCTCGACATCCGCGAGACGCCTGAGTTTCTTGAGATCGCGGCGCGCGTGCGCGAAGGGTTGAGGGCGGGGCACAGCTATGAGGATTGACTCGGGGTTCGAGGATCCTGGGCGTTTCGCGGATTGCAACCGAGAACGTCAACGGAGAGACTGTGATGCGCGTGCCGCCGCGTCGCAACCTGTTTGCCTTGGCATTTCTCCTGGTGTGGTTGGGCGGCTGGACGATCGGCGGGGTAATGGCATTCGACCAGTTATGGTCAGGTGCTGCACAGGGAGGCGCTCAAGGGTTTCTGAGTTTCTGGTTATGTGCATGGGCCTTGGCTTGGGCGGCGGCAGCCGGCACCATTGTCTGGCAGATTTGCGGTGTCGAAGTGATCGGAGTGACTAGTGTCAGTTTGACCCATTCTTACCGACTGCTCTTCTGGTCGCGTACCCGCAGGTTCAATCCAGCATCCATCACCAAGCTACGCTGGAAAGAGGGTGGTGGATCGCAATGGAGCCGTTACGGCGATCCGTCGTCCGTTGCCTTCGACTATGGCGCAAAGACAATCCAGATGGCCAAAGGCGCCGACTCCGACGAGGGCGAGTATATAGTCAGCACCCTTCGGCAACGGTTGGGGCTCGACAGGGGGCGCTCATGACCGCTCGACATCCGGGAGACCCGGAGCGCCTGGAAACGGTGGCGCATATGCGCGACGGCTGGAGGGGCGGGACACAGCTATGAGGATTGACATTCTTGTGGGCGAGGCAGTGGCAAATCAAGGTACCCCCACCCCTAGCCCTTCCCCACAAGGGGGAGGGGGACTTTCCGGCCGCTATGCCGAGCGAAACCGGCGACGATTGGCGCCTGGGGGACGTGCCGTCCGGTCCCCCTCCCCCTTGTGGGGAGGGGCTAGGGGTGGGGGTGCTGCCAGGCGACGTCCTTGGATGCTTTTCCCATCTTGCGTTGTCCTTGAGGAGCAGGGATGCTGATCGTGCCGACCTCGATCCCGCCAGCGGCAATATCCCGCGCACGCAAGTTGCGGCGAGGGATGACTGACGGGGAGCGCAGACTCTGGACCGAGTTGCGAGAATTTCGCTGGTGGTACGGCATCCATGTTCGACGACAGGCACCCATAGGCCCGTATGTTGCCGACTTCGTGATCCATGACCATAGATTGGTCATCGAGGTCGATGGCGAGCATCATTTTCTGCCCGACCGGATGTCACGAGATCTGCGGCGTGACGAATGGCTTGCGTCACAAGGATACAAGGTGCTGCGCCTTACCACTGGCGAACTTTCTGATTCCTTCGAAGGCTGCATCATCGAAATTCTGCATGCTTTGGGATTGATGGAAAATCAGGAAGGTACCCCCACCCCTAACCCCTCCCCACAAGGGCAGGGCTGTCCGGGGAAAGTTGTTGGTGAATCGAAAT